>DATFNV010000599.1:0-32288 GCA_035266225.1 Gemmataceae bacterium | reverse complement strand
GCAAGGACTGGCAGTGGCGTTCCCCCGACATGCCCGGCGAGTTGAATGCGCATGTGCCGATCACTCCGCCAACGCCACAAAGTCAATCCAGCCATGCAGCTGAGCGCACAGCTGCGTGACCACGGAATGGGATTGCACCCCAGGCCGGGCCTCTTTCTGCTTGACGCCCCTTCCGGAGGATCGGACAATAGAAAACTGGCGTCGTGTTCCGAGTGCGCAGGCGGTGTCCATAGGGAAACTGGCGCCGAGATAGGATGCGCGCCGGTTGGGTTAGGCGCGCTCGCATCCCTGTTCGGCGGCGGAGAGCAGGAATGGAGCAAGCCGAATTGCGCGATATCGTCTCCAGCTACCTGGAACACTGCCGTACTGGCGACGAGCGCTTCAGCGACGCCGCGATGGCGGTGACCGCCATCAGCTTCATATCCCCACCGGAGCAGCAGTGGCAGATGGTGCTTGAGGCCGTTCGGCAGGCGCGCGATGATAACGACTTGGGGCATGTCGCCGCTGGCCCCATCGAAGGTCTACTCGGCCGGTACGGTGAGCAGTACATCGAGCCGGTGGAGCAGCGAGCGGCCGCTGACCCGAAGTTTGCTCGGGCGATGACCGGCGTGTGGAAGTACCGGATGTCGGACGAGGTCTGGTCAAGGGTCCAGGCGCTACAGGCCCGCTGCACCGACCCACTTCATCCGTCAGAGGGATGCAGTGACTGAGGAAGAGAAAGGGGCCAGCGTTACGCTGTCCCCTTTCTCTCCCGGGGGAAGAAAAAGGGGCCAGCGTGAATTACTCCTCAGGGGCGAGCGAATAAGTAGTCCGTTCCCTTTCTCTCTCTTGAGGCAAGGCGCGGGCGAAAGCCAACAACTCTGGCAACGTGTGCCTGTGCGGAGATGGGAGAGCAGCGGCATGGCATGGCATGGCATGGCGTGTCATCGTAAGAACCTCCTACTTCCACGACAGGCAGTCACGCCTGGAAAGAAAAGGGGCCAGCGTGAATTACTCCCCAGGGACGAGCGGATAAGTACGCTGTCCCCTTGTTCTCTTGGAAAAGCGGAGGCTCTCATGACCTTGACGCTCGAAATCGATCTCCCCGCGGATCTCGCGCGGTTCCGACTGCCCCAAGCCCTCGCTTCTCGCCTGCAGACTCTCCTCGACCGTCAGGATTCCGGCCAACCGCTCACCGCGCAGGAACGGGAAGAGGCCGAAGGATTGGTCGATCTGGCGGACTTCCTGACCTTGTTACGGCTGCGGGCCGAGCGACCAACCCAATGAGCGACATCTCCGCCACGCTGCATGCTGAGGTCGTACTCCGGGCCGGCAATCGGTGCGAGTTTTGTCGGTTGTCACAACTTGGCCAGGAGGTAGCGTTTCACAGGGACCCTGGCGGGCCTGCCATGCCTACCATCTTGCGAAACGGCCCGTACCGATTCTACTTCTACAGCCATGAACCCAATGAGCCGCCGCATGTCCATGTCGATAGGGACGATTTGTCGGCCAAGGGGAAGAAAAAGGGGCCAGCGTGAATTATTCCTCAGGGGGAGCAAATAAGTACGCTGCCCTTTTTAGCTTTTGAAGGAGTCCTTGTGCCGTTGACCGCCTACGCCCCCGTGGGGGACCGCGATAGCAATCACCGCCGGCACCGCGAGAGCCGGCGATTCTCTCCCGACATGGCAGCGGCAGACTACGTGTTCGTGCAGGATGTCTTCGGAGAGGTGCATGTTCTCCGCCAAGACCAGCAGCCTGGCCATGCTCATCACGTAGTTCTTGGTCGGGCTCGCTCTGCAGTCAGCGCCGGTGAATTGATCCTTGGCGAAGGGGGCGTGCTTCTCGAAATCAACAACATTTCCGGGACGTTCCAGTGCGCCGCAGACAGTCTGTTCGCAGCCATCGGCGGGCTTGTTCGCCAAGGGGCGATCTTCAACAGCGATACCCATATTCGTGAGTTTTCTTCATGACTCTCCTCACTCCAAACGACAGCAGGCTCATCAGCCGGATTCGACTGACTGGGGAAGGCCGTTGGGTCAGCCTGTCTCTGTCCCTCGGCGAACTCGCTCCGACGACCCGTTTCCTCGCCATTTCAGAACGTCTTTTGTATGAGATGGCAGGGCTCGATGAGGTAGCACAGAAGTACGGCTTATCCAACTGGCAGGGTGGGATCATCAGCGGAGCGAGGTACGCCTTCCGCGCATTGAAAGCGCCGCCCCAGCAGGTATGCATTCACGAGCTGCGCGGCCAACTCGGCAGTGGCGACATCTGGGCTGTCTCCTCCGCCGCAGCGCTGGCGGTCGCCCGGTTGCTCGCCCGTCCGCCGGCGTTCCCGGTAGACCTCGCTGGATGGAAAATGGAAGAGGAGGTCTGGCGACCGCGGTCGCTGGAAGCGGAAGCCACCTCCCAAGGCGCGGAGGTTGCTCCTTCCCCGCCGGAGCCGCGAGAGGGACCGGCAGAGAACCTTCCCCCGGCTTCCCCGAAAACGGGCCGAAAAGGGGACACGCAGGATCTTCCAACCGAACCAGGCGCTGTAGGGGAAAGAAAAGGGGCCGGCGTGAATGACTCTTCAGGGGCGAGCAAATAAGTACGCTGTCCTGGCGCAAGGACAGTCAAGACGACCCTGGCGGGCCTGCCATGCCTACCATCTTGCGAAGCGGCCCGTACCGATTCTACTTCTACAGCCATGAACCCCATGAGCCGCCGCATGTCCATGTCGATAGGGACGATTTGTCGGCCAAGTTCTGGCTGCAGCCGGTCGGCCTCGCACGGAACTTCGGCTTCTCGCCCAAGGAGTTGGGGCGGCTTCAGAAACTTGTGATTCAACATCAAGCGGCATTGTTGGAGGCCTGGCATGGGCATTTTGGCGCTGACGGCTGACGAGCGGGTCAGCAACGTGAAATTCACGAAAGACACCCTGAGTGTGGCCCTGCGGGACGGGCGGACCATCACGGTCCCGCTCGCTTGGTATCCACGGTTGTTTAACGCCTCCCCGGCCGAGCGGAAAAACTGGCGTGTCGCTGGTGGCGGCTACGGCATTCACTGGCCGGACCTCGACGAGGACCTAAGCACGGAGGGCCTCCTCCGGGGGGCGCCCGCCCCGCGCTCGGCCCAAGACGAGGTTCAGAGCAACACGGGCCGCCGAACCAAACGCTAAAAGGAAACGGCGCCATTCATCTTTTTACTGTCTCCAAAGAGATGAACGGCCCCTTTTTCCCGCTCGTGCCGTAATCGCCAGGCGCTTCGCCGCTTGGGGCTTGACGCGCTTCGGTGGAATGGCCAGAATGATGGTCATCATGACGCGACGGCAACCCTATGCCCTGATCTACGCGCGCGGGGTGACGAAGCATCTGAAGTCCATCGACGCCAAGTACGACAGCCTGATCCGCGAGAAGATCGAGGAGCAGTTGCAGTTCGAGCCAGGCGTCGAAACGAAGAATCGCAAGCCGCTGCGCCAGCCCGCGCCCTTTGCGGCGGAGTGGGAGATTCGCTTCGGCCCGGACAACCGCTTCCGCGTCCTCTACGACATCGACGAGGAGCGCCGTGCCGTGGAGATCGTCGCGATCGCTGAGAAAGAAGGTAATCGCCTCATCGTTGGCGGGGAGGAGGTGGAATTATGAAAATCGCATCGGTGGCGGAGATCAAATCGCAGTTCAGCGCTTTTCTGAAGGCCAGCGAGGCCGGGCCGGTGGTCGTCACGCGGAACGGCCGCCCGGTGGCGGTGATCGTAGGAGTCCAGGACGAGGACGAGATCGAGCGGCTGCTCATGGCCTATTCGCCGCGGCTGCAGGCCATTTTGGCGGCATCACGTAAGCAGATTCGCGAAGGGGAAGTACTCAGTCATGAGGACTTCTGGGCGGAGGTGGAAGCATCCAGAACTCCCAAGCCCCGCGGCCGGAAGCGAACAATCGGCTAACTCGCGAGGCGCTGCGGCCGACCGGAGAGGGAAAGGGCTCATTCATCTTTTTACTGTCTCCAAAGAGATGGATGACCCCTCTCCCTTTTCGCGACCCTACGGTCCCGTCCCGACCGTGCGGACGACGTCTTCGGCCTCCGCGCGGGTCAAGCCGAAGCTTGTCAGGAACTTGACGACTTGCTCCCGCTTGCCCGCGAACACCTTCCGTTCGTGAAGCGCGAAGTAGGGCACGACCTCGCCGCCGATGACTCCGCGCCAGGCCTCCAACGTGTGCGTCACGTCTCCCGATAAAGTGAACGAAAGCCAGGCGCGGGGCTTGTCCTGCTCATCGCCCAGGTTCGAGCGCAGGATGTGGACGAGCCCGCCTCCTTTGAGGTAGCGGAGGATGACCGCCTTGTCGGGCACCCCGGCCGGTTCGAGGTCCACCTCCGGAACCTCGAACGCGAAGGGCTCCTCCGTGCCCATGTCGAGTTGGATGCGGTAGAGACGGCGCCCGTTCACCCCGAGTCGCCCCCGGTCTTCGATGACCTGGGCCATCATCCGGCGGGGCCCGTAAAGCACAGACACCCAGTCACCGACTCGAAACTGCGCCGAGGTTTTTCTTGTGGTGCTCATTTGGTTCTCCCTTTCACCAGGGCGGGGCGCCCGTGAGGGTCTGAAGGTGACGGCGCATCACTTCGTCCAACCCCCTGGCAAGTCCGCGGCAGGCAACGCGCCAGCGGCGCACCTGGGCGAGTCGGAGGTTTGTCGCACCGCCTATTTTCGCCGGGTTGAAGTCCTGGTGGGCGATGGCGTTTCGCCACACGTTCAGGACGTCCAGCTGCGACCTCCAGACGTTACTGCGAGGGACGTAGTGGTCCATTTCCGCCCAAAGATCGATCCCGAGCCGGCCGAAGTCCTCTTTCAGGCTCCCGGAGTGCGCGTTTCCCCGATCCAACTGACGAGCCCAGGTGAACTGGCGGCTTACGACCTTTCCCAGCGCGGCCGATGGAGTCCCTAACACGGTCACGAGGTAATCGGCACACTCAGAATGCAGGTCGCGGCAGAACTTCTGGAACTGCCCCGCCAGCAGCACAGCATAGGCTTGGTTGACCTGCTGCGTCGTGTATCGCCTCCCAGGCCCACTCCCGCCGACCGCGGCGTGAGCCCCTGCGATCTCGTTCAGGGCACTTGCCCCCGTCGTTGCCCAGCGGCGGTATGCTGTCGAGGGCATCGGGCGATCCTCCCTGTGAATCACCGCCTCTCCATACTACCAGAGCGACCGCCGCGCCGCACTCACCCACCGGTGTTCACACGCTTCCGTGTTCACTTCTCCTCCGCCGGCACCAGGCGAATGCCCCGCAGGTCGATCAGCGCCCCGTTGATCTTCCCCTCGGAGCGCATCGTCATCTGCCGCTCCCCCGCCTCCAGCGCCAGCGTGCCGACCCGCACCTGCTTGTACTGGTCCCACGTCCGGGTGCCGACGACCTTCCCCGTCAGTTTCGCCTCGCCCGCCTGGATGACGAACGTGTTGCCCGCCGCGCTGTTGTCACAGGCATAGTCGATCCACACCTCGTAGCGGCCCGTCTTCGGCACCGCCACCGTCCACGCGGCACGGTCGTCCGGGCTCGACCACCAGCCGAGGTTGCCGTACTGCTTCTCCAGCACCAGCGACGGCCCGTAGATGGCGGCGTTCGCCGCCGTCAACTTCAGCGACCCGTCGGCGGCCGGCTTCACCAACTCGGGCTTGTTGCCCTCGAACGCCTTGGGCTTCACCGCCGGGCCGGCGCCGCGGACGTGGGCCATCACGTCGGCCAGGTCCTGCGGCGACAGGTCCTTTTCGAGGCCGTCCGGCATCGCCGACTTGCCGGTGCTCGACAGCGACTCCAGGTCGCGGCGCAGGACCGTCTGCGCCTTGCCGTCGGCGCCGACGATGGTGATGCTGCTGCCCGTCTCCGCGGTCAGCACGCCGCTCAGCGTCAACCCACTCTTCATCTCGGCGACGTAGCTGACGTAGCGTGCCTCGACCGCCCGGTTGGGGTCGAGGACGGCGACGAGGAGATAGCCCGTCGATTTGTCGTTGAGCGAGGCCAGGTCGGGGCCGACCTCGTTGCCGGCGCCGCCGAGCTTGTGGCAGACGGAGCACGTCTTCGTGAACACCTTCTGCCCGCGGCCAGCGTCGCCCGTCAGCTTGGCCAGTGCGGCGGCATAGGTGTCGATCACCTTCTGGCGGTCGGGGTTGGCGGCGCCGGCGAAGACCAGGGCCGCCCGCTCGCGGACGGCCCTGTCCTTGTGATCGAGCAGGCGCTGGCGGCGCACCGCGTCGATCTCCGCGGCAGGCAGTTGCTTCTTCTCAACGGCGTCGAGGGCGGCGCGCAGCCACTCGTCGCGGCGCGACAGTACCTCCAGCACCTGCGGGCGCAGCCCGGGGCCGTATCCCTTCCAGCCGCGCAGCAGCAACTGCGGCACGCCCTCCTCGCGCAGCCGGCCCAACCCCGCGACCGCCGCCGACTGCACCTCGTCCGGGATTTGTGGCACCAGCAGCGACCCCAGCAAGGTCGCGTCCTCCTGCTGGTGATCCAGGCCGCGGCCGAGCAGTCGCGTCGCCTGGGCACGCTCCGCCGGCGGCGCCTTGCCATCCGCGGCGGTTTCTCGGGCCGCGGCGAAGAGGCCCGATAGGTCCTTGACAGCGGCACTCAGTTTCTCGTCCTTCGCGAGCTGGGCCAGGGACGAGAAGCGGTTGTCGAGGGCGTCGAGCAGGGTGCCCAGGGCGGCGTACTGCCAGGCGGCGTACCTGCCGTTCTCGGGGGTGCCGACCGCCTTGAGCAGCGTCACCGTGGCGCTGGTGTTGCCGAGGGAACCCGCCAGCCGCAGCAGGTCCTCGACGACGGCGGCCGGGGGAGGCGCTCCCTTGCCGCCCTTGAGAGCGGCGAGCAGGACGGCGTCGAGGTTCCTCTTGTTTACGGACGACATCGCCGCCGCGGTCAGGTAGCGATCACCGGCCGAGGCCACGGCCAGGTGGCCGAGCGCCTCGCCGGCGCGGGGGTCGTCCCACTCGCCCAGGGTGCAGGCGAGCTGCATCTGCACCTGGGGATCCTGGTCGGCGGCGAGTTTCACCAGGGCCGGGCCGAGATCGGGGGACTTGTCGAAGCGCCCCTCGCACAGCCGCACCGCGTGACGGCGGACGCCGGGGTGCGGGTCGGACAGCGCCTTCAGCAGCACGGCCGGCGCCAGGGCATCGAGGCCGTCGAGCGTGCAAAGGGCATGCAGGCGGGCCAGCGGCCGCCGACTCTGTGCGGCCAGCTTTTCGAGATGCGGCACAGCGGCTTTATCCGCATTCCACAGCAGCATCATCTGCGCCATGTCGCGCTGCCAGCCGTTGGGGCTGTCCAGCGCCGCCACCAGGCCGGCCGTGTCGAGCTTGTCGAGTCGCGGGATCGGCCGGGGCGTCTTGTCCACGGGGTAGACGCGGTAGATGCGGCCCATGTCGTGGCCGGCGCGGAGGTCCAACCGCTTCTGCCAGTCCTTGGGGATCCATTCCGGGTGCTCGATGACGGCCCGGTACATGTCGGCCACCCACAGGGCCCCGTCCGGCCCGGTGCGCGTCATCGTCGGCCGGAACCAGTTGTCGCTCGACGCCAGGAACTCGCTGGTCTGCTCGTCGGCGGCCCGGCGGCTCTTGAAGGTGACGCCGTCGGCCGTCATCATCTCGCGGTGGACGAGGTTATGCACCGGCTCGCTGACGAAGACGAGCGCAGGCGAGCCGGGGGTGTTAGCCCCCGGATTGTCGAACAGGTCGTCGCGGTAGACGATGGGGCTGCACGCGGACGTGAAATGGTTGGCGGCGGCGGGGTCGTTGAAGCGCGGCAGCGTGCGGCTGATGGGGAAGACCGGGGCGACGCCGGGGCGCACCGACACCGGCACCTTCGGGTCGGGCGGCGGCAGGTGCGGGTTGCGGCGGACGTAGTGGTCGGACAGGGCGAAGTGGTACATGGGGTTGCTGTTGTTGCCGCCGAACCAGTTGCCCCAGTCGTCGCGGTTGCGGCCGTACTGCGTCTGGCCGCTGGTCAGGTCGAGGTCGCCGCTGTCCGGGCGGATGCGCAGGTCGCGGCCGCTGAGGTTCACGATCTGGCTCGTCTTCAGCGACTTGACCCGCCCGCCGCTGTCGCCGTTGGCGAGGTAGAGCCAGTTGTCGAGGCCCCACACCGGCCCGTTGACGCGGTGCTGCTGGTTGCCCTCGGTGAAGCCGCTGTACAGGACCACCTTCTTATCCGCCTTACCGTCGCCGTCGGTGTCTTCCGCGTAGAAGACCTCCGGGGCGCAGACCACGATGACCCCCTTGCGCCACGGCAGCACCCCGGTCGGAAAAGGGAGCCCGTCGAGGAAGAGAGTGGCCTTGTCGTACTTGCCGTCGCCCTTCGTCGATTCGAGGAACTTGACGCGGCCGCCGGGCTTGCCCTTGCCGTCCACGCCGAGCGGGTAATCGCCCATCTCGACGACCCAGAGCTTGCCGTCCGGGCCCCAGGCCATCGCGATGGGGCTCTGCACCAGCGGCTCGGCGACGACCAGCTCGGCCTTGAAGCCGGGCCGCGGCTGTAAGGAGCGCAGCGACGCCTCGGGCGACTTCGCCGTGGGCTCGACCGTCATCAGCAGTTCGTTGAAGGAACGGCGGTCCACGTGGTCCTTAAGGAGGTTGGTGCTCTCATTGTGCCACCAGAGCGAGCGCGAATGCACGAAGAAGCCGTTGGTCTTGCCGTCGCGGGCGATCAGCGGCAGCGCCCCCGGGTCGCCGGCCTTGCCCGCCATGACTTTCTTGCTCCAGCCGTGCTCCATGTCCGTGAAAAGGTAGATGCCGTATCCTTTCTCGGTGGAAAAGACGATGTCCACGCGGCCGTCCTCATCGATGTCGATGAAGCGCAGTCCGTCATCCTTGTCACCCTTCCCGAGCCGCGCGCCGGGAGGGAGCGCGAACGGCACCCTGACGTATTCGCGCTTGTCCGCCGAGTAGTTGAACACCGCCTGCTCGTCCCTCTTCTCGGCAATGAGCACCGCAGTATCACCAAGATTGACTTCTCGAACCCAGTTGAATCCGTTGGGGAGAGGGGCCGGGGGAGGCAATCCGGGACTCGGGTCCAATGCTCGCCAGGCGCCAGCGTCCCCTCGCTGCTCCCACACCTTCACGAGATTCGCCTTGTTGTTATAGATTGCCACACCCACGTACGAACTCCTATCCGGCGTCAACAGCGAAACTCCATTCCCGGTGCCGGTCTTCGGGTCGCGCAGCGGGTGGCCGCCCAGCAAGTTCTTGTTCAGCCGCTCCTGCGCCTCGTGAAACGTCAGGAACTTCACCTTCTTGCCGTGCTTCGTCACTGCATGGTCGATGAGATCGATGATCTGCTCGGGACTGCTCCAGCCGTGCGGGTGGAACACCAGGCAGTAGACGCCTTTCTTGATGACGGTGGCGTCGAGGGCCGCCTTCCAGTCGCGCAGGGTGATCGGGCTGGCGTTCTGCTTGTGGTGGTGCTGCGCCGACCAGTCGCTCGGCACCACGCAGGGGAACTCCCAGCAGGTGCCGCCGATGACGTAGGGGTACGGGTAGTCCTCGATGTAGTTGACGAAGGTGCGGTCGGCCGGCAGGTACTTGCGGAAGCGCTCGCTGCCGTCGGACTCCATCACCAGCTCGCGCGGCAGCTCGGGGTCGTTGGCGGTGATGAGGTTGAAGACGGAGCTATCGATCGTGAGGAAATTGCCCTTGGCGGTCGTCTTGTTGAAGATTTCGGCGTAGAAGCGCGGGCTGACCGTGTTGAGCGAGTCGCAGCAGGGGGTGCGGAAGGCGACCGGCTTGCTGTTCGGCACCTCGGCCAGCTGATCGACGCAGCGGTCGTAGGTCGATTTCGCCTTCGCGAAGTCGCCGCCCTGGAGCAGCGGGCAGGGGTGATCGACCGTATGCGTTTCGAGGCTGAGGCCCTCCTTGAGCCACGTCTGCAAGTGTTCCTGCTTCGGGTCGATGTCGCAGGTCATGATGCTGACGGGGGCGCGGCCGTCGATCTTCTTGAGGCGCTCCAGGATCGGCCGCAGGAACTTCTCCCACTTCTCGTGGCCGCGCATGTCGTCGATGGCCAGGACGACGACGCACTCGACGCCGTCCTCGCCGACCCACTGCGGGGTGATGAGCTTCGCGTAGGTACGATGCGGGTAGTAGGGGTTGAAGTCGCGACGGTAGTCATCGTCGGCCGGGACCGGGACGGCGGCGACGAGGACGAGCAGCACGGCGAGGCAGAGGCGGCGCATGGTACGGACTCCTGTGGGTCGGCGGGGACGTCTGCCCGGCGATGGTAGCGGCGCCGGCGTCCGCCGTAAAGGGGCGGAAGAAGACGAGTCGCACGGGAGGCTGGAAAAACCTTGACAGGTGAGTTGCCTTGCCCGATAACGCAGGAAGACGGTGAGCCGGCGCTCCCACGCCAAGGGAGCACGCCTGAGGATCGGCTCGAGGTATGAAACGACACCCGACCGCTTCACTTTTCGGGAGGAAATCCCGAGCCAACGCCCGAAGCGGTGAGGCATTCTAACGATGGATTCAAGCGCTGCAACCGCTGACGCCCCCGCGAAAGACCCGCATTTGCCGCCGATGTGCCGGATAGGCGACCTGATTGCCCCCCGGGCTCCGCAAGACGTGGCGGCGGCTCGGCTGGACGAAGGGGCCCTATCCGACCTGGCCGTGAAGCTCGCGTACACCGTGGCCCGGTTCACCACGGACTGGGTGGGCAAGCAGCTCCAGCTGTCCTTGCCGCTCGTTCAGGACCTCATGCAGCAGACGTGCCGCGACGGTCTGATCGAGGAGACCATGCAGACCGGGCAGGGCATTTCCCACTACCGGATCACGCAGCGCGGCCGCGAACACGGCACGCGTCTGATGGAGGTCTGCGCCTACGTCGGCGCGGCGCCGGTGCGCCTGGAGGCTTATTCGGCGATGCTGCGCTGGCAAAATGCGAACACGCCGCAGGTGACGCCGGAGCACGTGGCGACCGCCCTGTCGAGCCTGGTCCTGTCGCCGAAAGCCGCGCAGCTGGCCGGCCTGGCCGTTTCCTCCGGGCGCAGCCTGTTCGTCTACGGGCCGTCGGGCAACGGCAAGAGCAGCCTCGGCCGGCAGATTCACGCGGCCCTGCAGGGCGATTACTGGATTCCTTACGCCATCAGCGTGGGCAACACCATCATCCGCGTGTTTGACGAGCAGCTGCACCAGCGCGTCGAGGTCCCCGGTGCGCGGCCGGGAACCATCGATCCGCGATGGGTTCGGATCCGCCGTCCGCTGGTCGTCATCGGCGGCGAGTTAACGCTCGAGATGCTCGACGTGATCTACAGCCCCACGCTGCGCTATTACGAGGCGCCGCCGCACCTCAAGGCCAACGGCGGCGTGTTCCTGGTCGATGACTTCGGCCGCGAGCGCGTGTCCCCCGAGCAGCTGCTCAATCGGTTTATCACGCCGATGGAGTACCAGATTGACTATTTCACGCTGCTGACGGGTCAAAAGATCCAGGTGCCGCTGCGCCACGTGCTCATCATCGCCACCAACCTGAGCCCGGAACGGGTCACGGACCCGGCCTTTCTGCGGCGTATGGGCTATCGGGTCTTCCTGGGACCGCCCACGCCGGAACAATACGCCAAGATATTCCAGGCCTATGCCCAGCGCGTGGGGGCCACCGTCGCCCCCGAGATGATCGACCGCCTGCTGGAGCGGTATAGCGCGCAGAACCGGGAGCTGCGCTCGTGTGAGCCGCGCGACCTGATCGAGCGTTCCCGCGACATCTGCCGCTTTCAAGGCAAGCCTTTGGAATTGACCTCCAAGGTGCTCGACCTGGCCTGGATCGGCTATTTTGGCAATCAGTGAGCGGCCAGGAAGTCGGGAAAGGGGACATCGCAGATATTCGAGCCGAACAACGCGACGCTGCCCCCATTTCTCTTCCCTGTCCCCATTTCTCTGCCCTTGGTCTTGAGCCGCCGGTCCCTTTCGGCGACGATGTCCCCGCCCGGCCAGAAAAAGTGAACAAGGGAGGCCGTTCCCCGGCAGTACCTTTCGAGGGCCAGGCTGGCCACGCCCGCGCAGGAGCCAAGGACATGGCGCACGCACAGAGTAGTCCCGTCAGCTGCTTCCTACGCCGCCTTTCCGTCGCCCACCTCGTCGCGGCTGCGCCCGATGGCGAGCTTGTGGAGCGGTTCGCGGTCCACCGCGAGGAAGCGGCCTTCGCGGCCCTGGTTCGCCGACACGGGCCGCTCGTCCTCGGCGTCTGCCGCCGGGTGCTGACCGATTCCCACGCCGCCGAGGACTGCTTCCAGGCGACGTTCCTCGTCCTTGCTCGCAAGGCCGGCTCCCTCAAGCGGCCGGAGGCGCTCGGCCCCTGGCTGTACGGGGTAGCGACCAGGACGGCTCTCAAGGCGCGGGCGCGGGCGGAGCGGCGGCGTGCGTGCGAGCGACGCGCCTGCGTGGCCGAGGCGGTCGCCCCCTCCGACGCGCTCGCCTGGCGGGACTTGCGGCCGAAACTCGATGAGGCTATTGCTGGGCTGCACGAGAAGTACCGCGCGCCGTTCGTCCTGCATCACCTGGAAGGGCTAACCGTCGCCGAGGTCGCGCACCGGCTCGGCTGCCCGCAGGGGACGGTCGCCGCGCGCCTGGCCCGGGCGAAGGAACAGCTGCGCGCCCGGCTGGTCCGACAGGGGCTGGCCTGGTGCAGCGGGGCACTGGCCACGGTACTGGCGCAGGGTGCGGCGTCGGCAGCGGTGCCGACGCCGCTGGCAGCGGGTACGGTCCAAGCCGCGATCTGCATCGCGGCAAGTGAGGCGGTCGGGGCCCTATCCGCCACGACCGCCGCTCTGACTATGGGAGGGCTTCGAGTCATGTCCGTGAGCAAAGGAAAAGTCGCTTTGGCGGTCTTGTTGACGGTGAGCGCCCTCGGCGTCGGGGTTGGCGTGTCCCAGCACGCAAGACCGGGCGGAGGGCAAGCAGGTGACGGCCGGGCAACCATGCCGGGAACCAGGGAGGCGGACGGGCGACAGCGGCCCGGCGGGGACGCTCTGGCGTTCGGGCGGTACTATGCGGGTGGGTTCCGCAGCATGCGGGGGTTCGAGTTCCGGGGCCTCCCACCGAAGAAGGGCAGTGCTGAGAACGGCTGCGAGAACACGGACGCTCCCGACCGCGAGTCCAAGGACATTCGCGTGCATGTGCAAGAGCTGAGGACCGGCAGCCTGATGTTTGGTGTACGCGTCAATTCCGACGCCGGCCTGACGGGCAGCATCGTTTTGAACGAGAGGAACTTCGACATCCTGCGACCGTCGCTCAACAGTCCGGAGTGCCAGAGCCCGATCGAGGCGAACGAGCCGCTGTACCTGGTGGCGTTCCTGGACACCGGCACGGTGGAGCGGACGGCGAGCGTGCTCGACGACCGCGTCGCGGCGGGCGCCGGCCAGCGGATGGCGGTGCCGATCCTCGGCCCGGTGCCGATCGCGCTGGACTTCGCGTTTCCGCTGGTGAAGGGGTCTGAGGCGCCGGAGCGGTTCTTCAGCTTCTGAGCGGGCTGCTTTTCGTAGAAGCGCGTGGTTCCCGGCACGGGGCTCGCTAACCGCGCAGGACAGGAAAAGGGGTCGGGAGTCGTTTTCGGTTATTTGCCATCCCCTAAAAGAAATAACTCCCGACTCCTTTTCCTGTCTTTTCCTGTCGCAGCTTATCCCGCCCCGGTGGCCGGCACGGATGGCGAGACCACGTGCGCTCCGCTTCGGACGGCGCCGAGCAGCAACCGGAGCGCATTCCCCAGGCGGCGGAATGAGCGCAGGTCGCGGTCGCGCACGGCGTCGAGGTGTTCAATCAGCAGCTGCGTCAGCGGCCCCTGATCACGGGTGGGCTTGTAGCCGGCGTCGATTTGCCGGCTCAGCGACCCCTTCGCATCGCGCGGGGCCCGTTCGAGGTCGCCAGCGGGTGCCTGCGCATCGGGGCGAAGTCCCGGCCGGCCGTCGGGGAGCGGCCGGCCGGCAAGGCGATCCACACATGCCAGTACCCACGACTCAAATTCCATGCAGGCGAAGACGCTCGCCACGGAAAACAGCGCCCCGCCGCCGGCCGCCCGCGCCCACTCCCCGAGCCGCCCTGCGAACCGTGTCGCGCAAAACTCCTCGCCGCGAATCCGTGCGAGGTCGCCGTCCTGCACGAGGAGCACGGCGCCCAGCCGCGGGCGCCGGCGCGCAGCGTTGAGCCACCGTACCCAGTGACTCCCGTTGTCGGCCGTCAGTTCCGCAATGTTCCCGACAACGAAGGGCTGCGTGTCAAGGAACAGGTCGGACCATCCGTCGAGGTCCGTGAGAAGTTGTTTGACGAGTAGAGGGAGCGCGAGGCGATCTCCGTCACCTTCCACGAACAGGACCAGCCGGCTGGGCGGGGCCATGTGTTAGCCCGCTTCGGCCAGGGAACCCGCAAGCCGGGCCTCGTCCACGGTGAGGAGTTCGCTCGGCTTCCGGAAGTGCTCGCGCAGCGCGTCCAGCTGTTCCGGGGCCACCGGACCGATTTGGGTCGCGTAGTTCCGCATCTCGACCGCGCGGATCTGCTCCGGCTTGAAGTGGTCGAGGAATTGCGGGCTGTGCGTGGTCAGGATGACCTGCCCGAGTCCCCGCTCCGCGTAGCCTTTGAACTCATCGGCGAGGATGGCCAGGCCGGCCGGGTAGGTCCCCTTCTCGGGCTCGTCGAAGATGAGCGTCTGCTTCGCCGGCGTTTGGTAGAGCGCGAGCAGGCACGCCAGCAGCCGCCGAAACCCTTCGGATTCTTGACTGAGGTCGAAGACCAGGAGGCGGTCGCCAATCTGGTGTGTGACGACGACTTGCCCGCGCCCCGGGAGTTGGAGGTCGATGCGCTTCAGCGTGGGCTTGAGGCCGCGCAGCGACGCCGCGTTGGCCGGTTTCGACCTTCGAGAGGCTGTCGCCAATTCTCCCCCATTTCTCCCCCGGTGTACGGCGCGGCCCAGTAGCAGCGAGATGACCTCAAAATACCTCCGAACACGGACGAATCGCTCTACGAGGTACGCGGCTGCAACGACTTGCAAGGACCGTTGTTGCGTTTGCTGCGAATGGCCGATATACTGAGAGTCTGTTCCAGAAGGCTCCCCTCTCCCCCGTACTCGGGGGAGAGGGGTCGGGGGTGAACCCCCAACCCCTCTCCCCGGAGTACCGGGGCGAGGGGCTTCCGGAACAGACTCTGAGGGGGAGAACAGGAGGAGCGACATGGCCACTTTGCTCAGCGATCTGCCCGGAGCGGTGACGCCCAGCCCGGCGGATGCCCAGCTCGCCGAGGAGTCCAGCCGGCGGCTGACCAAGATCCTCGGCGCGCGGAAGGGGAGCGTGCGCCTCTGCGTCCAACCCGAGGGGGGGAAGGAGGAGACCATCGCCGTGCCGCTTTCTGCGTTCCACCTCCTGAGCGACATCCTGACCGAGATGGCCAAGGGGAACGCTGTCACCCTGGTCCCGATCCAGGCCGAGTTGACCACCCAGCAGGCAGCCGACCTGCTCAACGTCTCCCGCCCGTACCTGATCGAGCTGCTGGAGAAGGGGGGGATCCCGTTTCGCAAGGTGGGGACGCACCGCCGGGTGCTGTTCCACGACCTGATGGCCTACAAACAGAAGACCGATAGCGAACGCCTCAAGGCGCTCGAAGAACTGTCGGCCCTCGACCAGGAACTCGGCTTCGGATACTGAGCGTGAGCCACTTCACCGCCATTTACCACAGAGTTAACCCAGTACGGGTGCCATGAAAGTAACAGATGTTCCTGACCGTGAGCCAGCTCACCGTGATCTACGACGCCTGCGTACTCTACCCGGCGCCGCTGCGCAGCCTCCTCATGTACCTGGCGATGACCGACCTCTTCCGGGCTAGGTGGACGGACGCCATCCACGAGGAATGGATGGGCAACGTCCAGTCCGACTCCCCGGACATCACTCGGGACAAGGCGGAGCGCATTCGCGATCTGATGAACGCCCACGTCCGCGACTGCCTGGTGACCGGCTACGAGGACCTCATCCCGTCGCTGACCCTGCCGGACCCGGACGACCGACACGTGCTGGCCGCCGTCATCCGCGCGGGGGCGGGCGTGATCGTCACGGCCAACCTGTCGGACTTCCCGGCAGAGACCCTGAAGCGATACGGCCTTGAGGCGCGACACCCGGACGAGTTCATCCACCGCCTGCTCGACGTGGCCCCGGCCGCGGTCTGCGGGGCGGCCAAGAAGCAGCGCGACAGCCTCAAGAACCCTCCGAAGAGCGTGGAGCAGTACCTGGAATCGCTGGAGCGGCAGGGACTGGCCCAGACCGTGGCCGCCCTTCGCCGATTCGCCGAGTTGATCTGAGTTTACCGGACCCGCAGGAACCACCTTTCTTCCCCCAGAAGCCAATCCCTTGTTGCCCTTGCCGCGTCGGGGATGGTATCCTGGGGTGGGGAAGATGACTCAAATCGAGGCCATGCCATGCGCTCCCGTCTCTCGATCGTGGCGGCGTGTCTGTTCGCCGTCGCCTGCGGGCCGGCGTTTGCCCAGGGTTCTTCGGAGAAGCCGGCCAAGCCGGCCCCGCCGGACAAGATCGGCGGCAAGGGGCTGGGGCGGTGGATCAAGGAGATCGAGCACCCGGACCCTGGCGTGCGCGAGACGGCCATCCGCGCTGTGCCCTACTTCGGCGAGCCGGCCAAGGCCGCCGTGCCGTCACTGCTCGAAGTGCTCAAGAACGACCCTGACGTCGCTTGCCGGGTTTACGCGGCCCTGACCCTCTCAGGCCTCGCCCAGCACCTCAAGACGACCGAGGCGGCGGCCCCGGCGGTCAAGGTCCTCATCGACACGGCCGAGTTTAACCAGCAGACGATCGTCCGCCTCCACGCCGTCCTGGCCCTGGGGTCATTCGGGCCCAAGGCGAACGCGGCCATCCCGGTCCTGGCCAAGCGCGTTTACGACCGGAGTTCCTGGGAGCTGCGCCAGGCCGCCCTCTACTCCCTCGCCAGCGTCGCCGCCGACAAGAAGTTCGGGCCGGACCCCAAGGCCGTCGTCCCCGTTGCCAAACTTCTGGCCCCCGCCGACAAAGCCAACAGCGAGCGGAGCAGCCGCGTGCGCCTGGCGGCCGTTCTGGCCCTGCGCGAGATGGGCCGGCCCACCGACAAGGAGTTCGACCTGGCCCGGGACGCGCTGGAGAAAGCGACTCGGGATCCCGACCGGTCGGTGGCGATCTGGGCCCTGGTCGGCCTCATGGAATTCGAGGAGAAGTTCCCCGAACAACGGCTCAGCGAGCTGACCAACCACCTCAAGGGGAAGGACGTGCTGGCCAAGGTCACCGCCGCCGCGGCGCTGGGGGCGCTGCCCAGGGAGCACGGCAAGACGCGCCTCCCCGACATCATCGCGCTGCTCGAAGACAAGGATCCGGTCGTTCAGGCCGCCGCCATCGACGTGCTGACCGGGTTCGGTGCCGCCGCCAAGGACGCCGTCCCCGCCCTGCGAACGATCATGGAGCTGAAGGGCCAGAGCGACTACTTCAGGCAGGCCTCCCAGTACGCGATCAAGCAGATCACAGGCAAGGAACCCGAACTTCCCGCCGTGTCGGAACCCGGCTCGGGGTCGGCGGCGAAACCGGCCGCGGTGAAGGAGATCGCCGGCAAGACCCTCGAGGACTGGATCAAGGATATCATCAAGAACCCCGACCCCAGCGTGCAAGAAACGGCCATGCAGGCGGTGCCCTACTTCGGCAAGCCGGCCCGGGCCGCCCGCAAGGCCCTGGTGGAGCGACTGCGCGACCAGGAACACCCCGACGTCGCCTGCAAGGCCCACGCCATCCTGGCCCTGGCGGCCATCGCCGAGCACCTCAACGGGGACGACGCCACCGAGGCGGTCAGCGCCATCGCCCACGTCGCGGAGTACGACGGACAGACGATCCTGCGCTATCACGCCGTCGTGGCCCTGGGGGCCTTCGAGGGCAAGGCGGCCTCGGCCATTCCCGTCCTGGTCAACCGCCTTCACGACCCGAATTCGTGGGAGCTGCGCCAGGCGGTCGTCGCCTCACTCAATAGCATCGCCGGCGGCGATACCAAGACCCCGCCGGACGGGCGCGCCGTCGTCGCCCTCGCCGACCGCTTGCTCGCCGACCTCGAGAAAAGCGCCCAGGTGCGCATGGTGTCCGTGATGGCCCTCGGGAGCATGGGGAAGCCGGTCATTAACATGCACTTCCTGCGCTCCAAGCAGGCGCTGCTGAAAGCGACCAACGACCCCGACAGGTCGGTGGAGATCTGGGCCCTCGTTGCCCTGATGGCCGTCGATAAGATTACCGATCAGGCGCTCGGCAAGGTGGCCGAGCACCTCAAAGGCAAGGACGTGATGGAAAAGGTCACCGCCCTCCGGGCCCTGGGGGCGATGGGCAAGGAAGCGCGGCCGAAAGTCCCCGACATCGCCGAGTTGCTCGACGACAAGGATCCGATCGTCATCGCCACCGTCCTCGACGTGCTGGCCGGCCTCGGCTCCCCCGCCAGCGGCGCCGTCCGCAGCCTCGAAAAGTTCATCGAGCGGCTGGAGAAGGACAAGGAGCCGAAGAACAAGGAACAGAACGAGTACTTCCTCAAGGCCGCGAAGTACGCCATCGAGCAGATCAACGGCAAGCCGAAGAAGTAGCGCCGCCGCTTGCGGCTTCGCACGGCCCGCGAAGCCGCAAGCGGCTTGAAGGATTCGCACCATGTCCCATCCCCGTCGTGTCGCCGCCCTCCTCGCCGCCACGCTCCTCGCGGTCGCGCTGCCGGCCGGTGCCGAAACCGCCTTCCTGGGCAAGAAATCGGGCGCCTGGTTGAGGGAGCTGGCCGACCCCAAGCCGGAGGTGCGCCGCGGCGCCGCCTTCGCCCTCGGCAAGTGCGGCGCGGCCGGCGCCGTGCCGCTCCTGGTTCGGGCGCTGGACGACGCCGACCCCCGAGTGCGCGACGCCGCCGCCTACGCCGTCGGCGAAATCGCCGCCGAGCGCAATGATCCGGCCTTGTGGCGCAAGGCGGGGGCAGCCCTGCGGAAGATGCTTGCAGAGGAGAAGGACCCGAAGGCCCAGCGCAGCGCCGCCTGCGCCATCGGCCAGTTCGGTCCGGACGCCGCCGAGGCGCGGGAGGGCCTGGAAAAGACCCTCGACCACAAGGACGCCGCGGTGCGTCAGAACGCCGCCTGGGCGCTGGGCCGGCTGAAGGAGAAGGCCGGCGCGTCGGGCGTCAACCGGTTGAGCGCGGCGCTGCGCGACGCCGACCCGGTGGTGCGCCGCGACGCGGCCGCCGCCCTGGCTGAAGTCGGCCGGCCGACTGCCGCTCCCGCCCTGCGCCCCCTCATCGAGTGCCTGGCCCACGAGAAAGAGGCCGTGGTGCGCTTGGTGGCGGTCGGCAGCCTGGTCGCGCTGGCCGGGCCGGAGGACAAGGAGGTGGCCGGCGACCTGCGCGGCCTGCTCGCCGAGAAGGACCGCGAGGTCAAGCGCGGCGCCGCCCTGGCCCTGGCGAAGATCGGCGGGACCGAGGCCAAGGCCGCGCTGCCGGTGCTGCTCGACGCCCTGGGCGACGACGACGCCACGGCCCGCGAGCTGGCGGCGGCGGCGCTGGCCCAACTGGGCGAGGCAGCGGCCGAGGCCGTGCCGGCGTTGGGCAAGGCGCTGTCGGACCGCTCGCCGGAGGTGCGCCGCAACGCCGCCCTGGCCCTGACGCGCGTCGGGCCCCGGGCCGGCGAGGTGGTCCGCCCCCTGGTCCACGCCCTCGACGTGCGCGAGCCGGCCAAGGTGCGGCAGTTCGCCGCCGAGGCGCTGGGCCACACGCGCGGCGACGCCGCCGAGCTGGTCGTGCCGGAACTACTGCCCTTCATCAAGAACGATCGCGATTCGGAGGTACGGCAGCGCCTCGTCTGCACCGTCGCCTTCACCAGGGGCTTCGAGGGGAGTGAAGGCGCGAAGGTGCTCGAAAAGGTGTTGCACGAGACCGACCGCGACAACCGACTGGTTCGCTACAACACCGCACTAGTACTGGCCTTTGTGCTCCAGGACCGGGCCCCGGGGAAGGCCGTCGATGTGCTGGTGGAGATGCTCGACGACACGATGTTGCTTGAGTACCGGGGGACCGACGCCACGCTCAAGAAAGGGGACGAGTCGGTGAAGGGGGGCACCGGCGCGAAGGAGAACCTGGGCGGCGACGCCCGCTACATGGCCGCCCAGGCACTGGCCGACATCGCCCGGAGCGGCAAGCGCCAGGACGCTCGCGACGCCCTGCGGACCGCCGCCGAATCGAAGGACGAGGTCAAAAAGAAGGTCGCCAAGGACGCTCTGAAGGCCATCGGTCTGCCCTGAGTCCCGCGAAATGGTCTTCCCTCGGCGAGCTGGGAAGCCCTGTTATCATGGTGGACTGATGTACAAATTTTGGGGGGCTGAGGTGGGGAAGCGCCGAAGGGGAGGAGGGGTCGGGCGCGGCTCGTGCCACAAACCCAAGCACCCAAAGGAGAAAAATCGGTGAAGAGTTTTCGACAATAAACTTGCTACGCGGAGGGATGCCCCTTACAATGCATTCGCACAACAGGGGAGGAAAGGGAACACAGAGATGGATTGTGGCCCAGGTTGAGGCCGAGCCAGGAGGGCAGCCCTTGACCCTGTTGCGGAAGAGTTGAAAGGCTGTTCTCACCGGATCGCGGAGAATTCCGTCACCGGCGACGAGCGCATGGGTAGATCGAGGAGACCGTCGCCCCCTCTCCTTAGCGCCTGTGTCGCCGGTCCTCTTGCGCTGCCGCCCAGGGGCACGGCCGGCAGCACAGAACTCGCGGTAGCTGCGTGGGCTCGGGAATCCTCAAGACAATTTTAGGGAAAGACGGCCATGAAGCCTAGACGTCGCAAGCGCCAACCGGCGCCGGGGAGCACTATTGTCATTGAAGAAACGTCACTGCCGACCATCTTCTCCTCGGACCTGCTCACGCCTGAAGAAGAGCGCGAACTGCTCGCGACCTTCTGGGACTGCAAAACGGACCTGGTCAAGCACCTGATCCGCTCGTTCCCCCGTCTGCGCCAGCACAAGCCGCCGCCGGAGCCGTGGCCGATGGCCCAGTTCATCCGCGACCACTGCAACGACGAGGCCCGCGAGGCCCTCGCCGTCCGCCGGCTGCACGACCGCTACGTCCACTACAAGCATCGGTTGGCCTCGGCCAACATCCGCCTCGCCGCCCACGTGGCCAAGCGCTTTCGCCACCACGCCCTGAGCTACCAGGACCTCCTCCAGGAGGCGGTCTGCGGCCTGATGCAGGCCATCGATCGCTTCGACGTCAGCCACGGCACCCGCCTGGCCACCTACGCCACTTGGTGGATTCGGCAGACGCTGCAGATCGCCGTCGCCCGCCAGAGCCACCTGGTCAGCCTGTCGCCGCACCACCTGCAGGAGCTCGGCCAGCTTCAGCAGGAGTCCGAGGCGCTGGCCCACGGCGGCAAGCACCTGCCCAGCCCGCAGGAACTGGCCTCCCGGACCGGCAGCAGCCTGGAGCACCTGACCCACCTGCAGACCGCCACGCGCACGCCCGTCTCCCTCAACGCCGTCCTCGACGACGACAGCGACTTCAAGCTGACCGAGGCGATGCCGGACAACGAGAGCCAGACGCAGCGAACCATCGCCGAGCGCCAGGAAGCCCTGTCGTTCCTGATGGAGAACCTGCGGCCACGCGAGCGCAAGGTGCTCGACCTGCGCTTCGGCTTGACCGGCAACGGCACGCACAGCCTGCGGCAGATCGGGCATCTGCTGCGCATCAGCAAGGAGCGCGTGCGCCAGATCCAGAACCGGGCGCTGGAGAAGCTCCGTGCTTCCGCCGAGCGCGTCGGCTGGGAGCCCTCGCTCCTCCTGGGATGAGCCATTCACCATCAGACACAGCCGCTTGCGGCTTAGCGTTCGGAGTATTCCACGAGACCTCTCGTGGAATACTCCGAACGCTAAGCCGCAAGCGGCTTCTTCGTTTAGTCGTACCGCCCGCTGGCCTCGATGGGCCACAGCGCCTCGACCTTCCCCCGGCGCACCGCGACGCACGTCCGATGCAGGTTCATGGTCGCGCAGCAGTGGGCCGGGATCACCTCGAAGCGGTCGCCGACCTTGACGGCCGGGTCGTCGGTCTGCACGCGCGTGTGCTCCTCGGAGAGTCGATCGATGTGGTGCCCCGGCCGGTCCTTGACGACCGGCATGCCGAAGTCCTTCGAGATCGCTTTGCTGCCCGCGTCGAGGACGTACCAATTCGGCCGCCGGCTCACGACCGTCGCCATGACCGACAGCGAACAGGCGAACTCCGGCCGCACCGCGTGATAGGCGGCGTCCATGAGGAGGAACGATCCCGGCTGGATCTCCGTCACGCCCGGGTACTCGGCGACGAACTCCCAGGTGCCGGTGCCGCCGCCGGTGACGACCTCGACCGGCAGGCCGGCCGACTCGATCAGCCGGCGCGTGCCGATCAACTTTTCCAGAGCGGCGTGACATTTCGCCCGCCGCTCGGCCGGGTCGGGGATGAGTTGTAGGTGGCCGTCGTAGCCCTGCAAGCCGACGAAGCGCAGCCCGGGACTATTGCTGATCTGGCGGGCCAGGGTCAGGGCCGCCTCGCCGGGCTCGACGCCGCAACGGTTCATGCCGGTGTCCACCTCCACCAGGACGCCGAGGGTGGCCTGCGCCGCCCGCGCCGCCGCGGACAGGGCGGCGACGTTGTCCGGATGATCGACGCAGACACGCACCTGGGACCGTCGCGCCAGCTCGCCGAGGCGGCGCAGCTTGATCGGGCCGACGATCTGGTTGGCCACGAAGACGTCGGTGATGCCGGCGCCGACGAGGACTTCCGCCTCATTCAGCTTGGCGGCGAGGAAGCGCGTCAGGCCGTGCCGGCCGAGGTAGCGCGCCAGGCCGGCACACTTGAGCGACTTGAAATGGACGCGCACGTCGATGGGCCGGCCGGCCAGCGGTTTCAGCAGGCGCTGGGCGTTGGCATCGACAACGTCGAGGTCGAGGAGAAGCTGGGGCGAGTCGAGGGTATCGATCGGCTGGCCGGCGGCGGCTGACATGGCGGGTTCCTCAGGAGGGCGCGGACGATGCGACTATTCTGCGGGACCAGCGCGGATCGGCAACGGCAGGCACTTTTCGCTTGTGGAGCGGCTGCCGGGCGGGTAGTCATGAGCAGGCGAGGTGTGGGGCGCGCCGCCCCCGGGAGGCTCCATGTCCGACGACAAGATGGTGCTGCTGGCGATCTACGGCAACCTCGTCGAGGCCGAACTGGCTCGGGCGGAACTCCAGGCCGAAGGGATCCGCGCCTGCGTGCTGGGTGCCACCAGCGGCGACGTGTTCGCGGGAATGGGCGTGGGAATCTCGAATGTGCAGCTCCTGGTTCTGGAAGGGGACTACGAACGGGCGACTGTGCTGCTCGCCAACGAAAGCGACATGGCGCAGGAGGCACGGGAGAACCGCGAGTGGGAAGAGGAGGAAGAGACAGAGAGCAGCCCGGCGATCAAAGACGCGATGCCCCCAGGGGACGATTCCACCGACATCCGGCCGGCCGTCGAGTCGTCGGTCCAGGCCGCGCCGCCCCCCGCAGCCGGGGCCGCGCCGGACGTGAGCGAGGAGATGCGGGGTGATCTCGCGGACCAGTTGCCGGACGACGAGGAGCGTGAGGAGCGTTCCCTCACCTGGACGCCCGACGACATGGCCGTCCGGGCCTTCCGGGCAGCCCTCTTCGGCTACTTAACCTGCGGCGTGCTGCACCTTTACGCCCTCTGGTTACTGTCGTATATCCCCTTCACCGAGGGAGAGCTGAGTCCTGGGGGGGCGCGCAAGGCCTGGACAGCCTTGGCCCTCGCCTCATGGCCGTTCCTCCTCCTCATCATCCTTCTCTGGAGGGCGATCACTTAGCGCCGGCTTCACTTGGGCGGCGGCTTGCCTTCGATGGTCGCCTTGAGCCGGCGGATCTGCTCCTCCCGCACCGTGGCCGGCACTACGGGGTCGTCCGCGGTGGGCTCGGCCTTCGCCGGCTTCGGCGCCTCGGCCTTGGCGGGGCGCGACTTCGCCTGGTCCTCGCGCAGAGCGCGGGCGTTCTCCTTGCTGGTGACGTAGTAGACGCCGTCCACTTCCACCGACTTCAGACCGGCCATGTCCGCGAGGAGCAGCACCGCCGTATCCAGCGGGACGTTCGTCAGCCGGGCGGTCACCGGCGTCTTGCCCTTCTCGGCGGCGCGGACGTCGAGGACGACGTTGCCCTCGGTGTCCTCGGCGAGCTGCTTCAGCGCATCTTCCAGGGGCGTTTTCTCGAAGGTGGTGACGACGAGCGGCGGGAAGGGGCCGTTCGGCCGGCCGGGATAGAACTCGGCGTGATAGGCAGGCATCGTGGTCACCTCGACTGCGTCGCCGCGCACGAACCACGTCGCACCGCTCTCGACCGGGACGCGATCGAGGATCTTGCGCAGCAACGTGTTGAGAGGCACGTTGTTCATCTTCGGGATTTCCCTGCCTATGGGCCTGGCGAGCACCTCATCGACCCCGTCCTCCTTGAACGCTTTCGCGTTGACATCGAAGGGGATGCCGTAGGCCCTTTCGAGATAGCGAAAAATGTCATCGATCTTGACGTCCGGGTCGTCGATGCCGTTGAACCTGATTGGCGTGGCGAGCTGTTCGCGGAGGGCGGCCGCCTTTCGCTCGCGATCCGCCCGTGCGGAGGACGGCCCCGGAGGGTTCGGCGGCTGGGCGTTCGCCAGCGTCAGGAGCAGCAGGGCGGCCAGGACGGGAAGGACACGCCGGAAAAGGGGGCTAGACATCGCAGGGCCTCCGTTCTTCGAGAAGGGAAAGGAACAGGTACCGCCGGCGGGAACCGTGACTGGGTCTGGTCATCGACTGCCCCAGCCCCAGATTTCCCGAAGGCTGTCGTTTGCCTGGCGGCGGACGAGGTCGCTGGGGTCGTCGCGGGCCACTCGCTCCAGGGCCGGCACCGCCTCCCGCGCCGGCGGGCCAAGCCGGGCCAGCGCCCAGGCCGCGCTTGAGCGACGGGCGATCGTGGCCTCCGTGTCCACGCCGTCGGGAGTCTTCAGCAGTGCGACCAGCGCGGGGACAGCTGCTTTGGCAGCAGGGCCGATCTCGCCCAGCGCCAGCGCGGCCTCGGCCCGCAGTGCCTCGTCAGCGGAGTCGTTCAGTGCCCCGATCAACGCCGGGACGGCGGCTTTCGCCCGGGGACCGATGCGGGCGAGGCAATTGGCCGCCGCCCGGGCGACCTCCGGCTCGGGATCCTTCAGATACTCCCGCACGATCGGGACAGCCGCACTTGCGTATTCTCCGCTCTGACCGAGCTGCCGCAGGGGATGGGTCCGGAGCTGGCCACGGGCCTCTTTGAGCTCGGCGATCAGGCGCAGCAGACCACAAGCATGGTTCACCACCAGCCAGTCCTCCGAGGCCCCCTTGTCGGTCTCCAGCTCCGCCAGGAGCCGCTTCATGGCGGGGAGGGCCGACAACCCCCGCGGACCCAACCAGGCCAGAGCCCCGGCGGCGTGGGTCCGCGCAGTGCGGGGAAGGTCGTGGTTCTCCACGGCGCGGCGCAACTCCGGAGTCAGGCCCTCCACGTCGGGCGCCACCTCTGCAAGGGTCGCTGCCGCGGCGAGCCGGACACGCACGTCGCCGTCTTTCAGTGCTTTGCAGAGATCGGGGACGTGCCCCCGCAGCTGTTCGGGTGATCCGGCCAGGACCAGCAGTCCCGCTCCGGCGGCACGAACCTCGGCCCGCGAATCGTGAAGGGCGGCGGCAAAGGCCGAGCGCCCGTATGGGGCAAGGTCGGCCAGCGCCGCCCAGACGGCCGCACGCACGTCCGCGTCCGGGTCGTTGCAGGCGCGGAGCAGGGAGGGGAGATCGACTGCCGCACGCTGGCCCTGGGCCCGCAGTTCGTTGACCGTGCGAACTCGCACTTCGGCATCCCTGTGCCTCAGCCCCCGGAAGCGCCGTTCCAAATCGGCCGACACGCGCCCATCCGCCTGGGGCCCGTCCGTGAAGCCGACACGCACCAGGCCCAAGCAGCAGCGTGCCAGCGACGGGGCCCGTTGGCGGGAAAAATCCTCAGCCCAGACCTGCCGGCCCTCGCGATCGATCTCCGTCACCCGTCCGTCGTCCACGTACAAGCTGACTGCAACCGTCTGTCCGTCCGGCCACTGCGAGGCGCTGATCGTACTCAGCGGACACTCCCAGACGGAGCGATAACGGCTGTCCAGGGCGCACAGATGCTCGTCGTGGTCCACCAGCAGACCGCCGTCGGGCAGCGTGTCGAGAACACGCCAGGGATGGCGCCACCCGAGAAGGTACTGGGGCTGGCCGACGATTGTCGCTCGCGCCGGATCGACCTGGACGATCGTGCTCCCGTTCCGCCGCCGTCCCTCCAGGACAGCCAGGCGCCCGTTGGCCAGGTTCCACGGGAGGCTCTCGTAGAACAGAACCCGTAGGGTGGGACGATCGTTGGTGCTATACACGATCTCGCCTGCCGGAGTGATTTCCCCGACATCGCTCTGCGCATTAGCGAAGAAGGTGTGGCCGTTGGGGAGCCGGCGGCAAGACGCCGCGTTCTTGATTTTTGCCTGCCACAGCACCTCGCCGCCCAGGTTCCGCTCCGTGATGCGGCTGGAATTCGCCAGCAGAACGCGGTCGCCGTCAAGCAGCCGCACGTCCGACGGGGAACCGACCTGCTCCAGGTGCCAGCGCGTCGTGCCGTCGCAGCCGCGGAGGATCACCGGGAAACCCTCGTCAGCACCGGCCAGCAGAAGAAGCCCCGGCGCCCGCACACCCTGGCCGTAGAGCGTCGGGTCGCGCCGCGTGCCCGACTTCTCCCACCACTCCTGCCAGGCGGCGCGGCACTTCTTGCCCTCCGTCGCGTCGCCGGCACCGACGACGGCGGCCGGTCCGTCGGCCCCGGCGGCCCAATGAAGCAATTCTTCCGCCTGCCAGGCCACCGCCACCGGCCGCGCTTCCAGCAGGCCGATCAGCGCCGGCAGCGCGGCCCGCTCCCGACGGGCGAGCAATCCCTGGGCGGCGCGCAGGCGCACCTGCGGGTCGGCGTCGTCCAGCAGGGGGCGCACGGCATCGCGCGCCGCCCTGTCGGCGGAGCGGCCGAGCAGGCAGGCGGCGACGGCACGGCGGGACGGTTCGGCATCCTTCAGGGCCGCCAACAGCGCCGGGTCGGGCTTGCCGTCGCGCGGCGCCAGCGCGGCGAGCAGAAGCCATACCTGCTCCTCCGTCTCCCCTCCGCCGGCGTAGGGGAGGAAGCGCAGCAGCGCCGCCACCGCTTCAGCCGAGCGGCGCCGAGCCAGGAGGCGCGCCGCCGCCGGCACTGCCCCCAGCCCGCCGGGGCGGTCCATTGCTGCGAGGCACTCCTTCGCCCGGAAGGCGATTTCCGCGTCCTTGTCGTTGACCGCTGCCCAGAGGGACGGAATCGCCATCGCCCCGCACGCGACCAGACGGCGCGAGGTTTCCTGGCGCTGCGAGTACTGGTCGTCGCCGAGCTGCCGTATCAGCGCCGGCAGGGCGCTCGCCGGGGTTTCGGAGCGTTGTCTCAGGAGCCTCAACAGATCCGGATTGCTGGTGCCGACCCCCGCCTCCTTGAGGAGCCGTTCGTCGGGATCTTCCGGCAGCACCGCCTCCCGGGCCCGAGCCGCGGGCGTGGTCACGAAGAGCGACAGCAGAAGGGCGGTTCGGAGTGGCCGCATGGGAAACCTGAGTTGTCAGCCCGGATCGGGCGGCCCGACGGGGTACGGGCCGGACGCAGTGATCCGTCCCCGTTGATCGTAACGCCGCCTCGACGGGAAGGAAACGAAAAAAGCGCCGCCGCCGCCGCTTGCGAGCCAGAACCGGCATTCCTATCTTCCCTTCTGGCGACCGCCCGAGCTTCCCCCTCCCGCCCGTAGGAGCCGATCCGCATGAAAGGCGACCCGCAGGTCATCGACGCCCTCAATCGCGCCCTCACCATCGAGTTGACCGCCATCAACCAGTACTTCTGCCAGGCGAAAATGTGCCAGAACTGGGGCTTCCTGAAGCTCTACCACAAGCACTACCACGAATCGATGGGCGAGATGAAGCACGCCGAGATGCTCATCGAACGCATCCTCTTCCTCGAAGGGGTGCCGGAAATCGCCCGTTACGACGTGATCCGCGTCGGCGCCGACATCCGCGAGCAGTTCGAGAACGACCTGAAGCTCGAGATGGGCGGCGTCCATTCCTACAACGCCACCGTGGACCTGTGCATCCGGCTGAAGGACAACGGCACGCGCGAGCTGATCGAGCCGATCCTGACCGAGTCGGAGGAGCACGTCGATTGGCTGGAGACGCAACTCCACCTGATCGACACCGTCGGTTTGCAGAACTACCTGTCGGAACAGATGGGGGAGGATGAGGAGGAAGGCGATTGATCCGGCACGCCGCCGCGGCGGCCGGTTCCTCGTAATTCCGGCATTCGGGCGACGAGCCTGGCCCGCCACGCTTTCTGAGGCCGTCCATGAGCGCGCCGTCACCGCCCGCCGACGACACCAGTTCCAGCTTGCTCGCCCGCGTCAAGAATCATGACGCCGACGCCTGTGTGCAACTCGTCCAATGGATCGGGCCGTTCATCTTGCGCTGGTGTCAACGGGCCCGCCTGCAAGCGGCCGACCGCGACGACGTTTCCCAGCAAGTCCTGAAAAACATCTGGAGCCGGCTCGCCACGTTCCGCAAGGACAAGCCCAACGACTCCTTTCGCGGGTGGGTCTACACCATCACGAGGAACTGCATCCTCGATCTCTGGGAGCGGCGGCGGGGTGCCCCACATCCGCTGCCGGTCGAACTGCCGGCCGAGGCCGACCCTTCCGAAGCCCGCGACCTCAAACGGCGTGCGCTCCATCTGCTCATCCAGGAGGTGATCGCCCGCCACGCCGGCGATAGCGGTTTCCAGGCCTTCTACCGCACCGCGGTGGACGGGCTTTCCGCGGTGGAAGCGGCCCAGGAACTGGGCCTGAGTCCGGACGCGGTCCGGCAGCACAAGTCCCGCTGGATCAAGCGCTTGCGCGACCGGCTGCTACGGCAATTCGGGGACCTGCTCAGTTGAAACGGTTGCCGGGTGTCACACCCCGCCGTTGTTGTTGGTAGAGTTCACGCTCACGAGGGCTTGACATGACGCTTGTCGCGCATCCCGACGCCAAGCAGCTGACGGCCTACCTGCTGGGCAAGCTCGCCTGGGCCGAGATGGATTGGGTGGAAGCTCACCTGGCAAGCTGCCCCGACTGCCGATCCCGCGTCGGTCTGCTGGAGGGACGCGCCGATTCGTTCGTCTCCTGTCTCCGCGGCGCGGGCGATACGCGGGACGACGACTCGGCGCTGGACCAACTGTTGGCCGGCGCGCGCGCGCTGGCGGGGACCACGAGCGGCCATGAGGGAGAGCAACCGCGGAAGAGGGTGGCCGGCTGCGACGTGCTGGACGAGCAGGGGATAGCGGGCGGGCTCGGGATCGTCTACAAAGCCCGCCACGCGCATCTCAAGGTCCTCCGGGCGATCAAGCGGCCGAAGTCGCGCGACGACCTCGACCGCGCCAACCTGCTGAGCCGCTTTCGCCGGGAGGTGGAGGCGGTCGGTGACCTGGACGATCGGCACGTCGTCCGCGCCCACGACGCCGGCACCGACGACGAAGGCCCTTACCTGGTGATGGAGTGGCTCGAGGGCGAGCCGCTGAGTCGCCTGGTGGGGCGCCACGGCCCGCTGCCGGTGCCGGAGGCCTGCGAGCTGGTCCGCCAGGCGGCGCTGGGCTTGGCAGCGGCCCACGAGCGCGGCCTGGTCCACCGCGACGTCAAGCCGTCCAACCTGATGCTGGCCCGCGCTCGGCCTTCCGGGGCGCGCGCCGTCGTCATCGACTGGGGGCTGGTCAAACGGACCAATGAGGCCGTCCCGGTCACCCCGCCGCCGGATGGGCCAACGGTCCCGGGTACGGCGATGGGCACCGCCGACTACATGGCCCCCGAGCAGGTCCGCGACGCCGGTTCCGTCGATGGCCGGGCCGACGTTTACAGCCTCGGTGTCACGCTCTACTTCTTGCTCGCTGGTAAGCCGCCGTTCCACGGCCGGCCGGCACACGAGAAGCTCCTGGCCCACCAGCACGAGGCGTTTCCGCCGCTGGGCCGGCTACGTCCCGACATTCCCGGCGAAGTGCTGGCCGTGCTCGGAAAGATGGTCGAGAAGGATCCCGCACGCCGTTATGCCACGCCCGGCGAGGCGGCGAATGCGCTGCGGCCGTTCTGCTGCCCCGAGTCTGGCCTGCTCCCCTTGCTCCCGGGAGCACCTCCCCGCGCCGGCCCCGCGATCCGGACGAGTCCCGTGGCCTCGCGGTGGAGGCGAGTCGTCTGGCTGCTGGCCGCGGCGGCGAGTGTCCTGCTGGTTGCGGTGGCACTGGGCCTGATGCTGCGCGGCAAGACCTCGCCGAGCCCGACCGACGTGGAGGGCGACGGGGGGGCGGACGTTGTCCCCGGCGTGCTCGGTGTCGGCCCGGCCACCCCCGTGAGCATGACCGGCCATCCCGGTCACTGCTCCTCGCTGGTCTTCACCGCCGACGGTTTGCACGCCGTCTCTGAGAGTGGCGGGGGGGGTGTTTACTTCTGGGACCTCCGCAAGCGATCCCTGGAGGCGTCGCGGCTTCACGGCTTCAAGAGGCCGGACATGAACCAGAAATCCTCCGGCGTCGTCGCCGTATCACCCGACGGTAGTTACGTCGCCGCTGCCGCCTCGATTCCCCCGTGGGGGTACATGAACTTCCTGAGCCTCTACCGCCAGAAGACGTGCGAACTGGTTACGGAGGACTTCGCGATCTTCAACGGCACAATGGGCCGGGCCATCGCCTTCTCGCCGCACGGGTCCGGGCTGATTGCCACCGAGGACCTGCCGGGGCTCGTCCGGACGGAGCCGAAAGTGCGGATCATCAAGGTGCCGAACGGGGATACCTGGAAAGAGTTCCCGAGCAAGTCGCCGGTCAACAGCTTCGCGTTTTCTCCCGACGGCCAATTCCTGGCCATCGCCGGTAACGAGAAGAGCATCCGCCTGCGCAACCTGGAACACGATCGCCAGGAGCGGGAATTCAAGGGACATACAGCCGCGGCGGACCAGGTTGCCTTTTCCGAAGACGGTAAACGCCTCTTCTCGGCGTCGAACGACGACGGCACGCTGCGCGTGTGGAACAACGACAAGGACGCAGGGGAGGTTGTTCAGAAGGATCTGACGAAGATTGACGCGGGGAAGCCGCTTTGTACCGCGTTTTGGCCGGGCGGTCGGGCGCTGACCGGCGACGCGGACGGCAGCGTTGTGCTTTGGGACCTGGCGACGGGCAAGGAGTTAAAGCGGTTCCCGCACCAGGGTGCCCAGGTCACCGCCGTGGCCATCTCGCCCGACGGACACCACGCCCTGGCGGCACTCTCGGATCGCCTCGTCTACCTGTATCGATTGCCGCGGGTGCGCGGCAGCCCGTGACCCAGGCGCGACGAGGTTTTCCAGCGCCTGAGCGCTCGCATTGAGAAAATCGCTGGTTGGGGCCTGATGGTTCAGCTACAATCGCGGGGCGTCCGCTATCGCTATCCTCGTTGTGTTTCTACCGGGGTCACTGCTGTGCCGACCAATTCCGCTGCGGATTTTGTGGACGCCCTGCGCGAGTACCGCATCCTGGAGCCGGCGCAGCTGGAGAAGGTCAGCCGGGCGATGAAGGGCAAGTCCGTCGAGCCGCGCGCCGTGGCCAAGGAACTGCTCAAGCAGGGGTGGGTCACCCCCTACCAGGTCAACCAGTTGCTCCAGGGGCGCGGCGCCGAACTGGTGCTGGGGGATTACCTTTTGCTGGAGCGCCTGGGCGAAGGGGGCATGGGCCAGGTCTTCAAGGCCCGCCATCGCCTCATGGACCGGACCGTGGCGATCAAGGTCATCCGCAAGGAACTGCTGGCCCATCCCGGTGCGGTCGAGCGCTTCCAGCGCGAGATCCGCCTGATCGCTCAGCTGGACCATCCCCATCTCGTCCGGGCCCACGACGCCGCCCGGGTCGGCGACACCCTTTACCTGGTCACGGAGTACCTTGAGGGCACCGACCTCCACCGCCTGGTCCAGAAGTCCGGGCCGCTGCCGGTGGGGTACGCCTGTGCCTACATCCGTCAGGCAGCGCTCGGCTTGCAGAACGCCACGGAGCACCGCCTGGTGCACCGAGACGTCAAGCCGTCCAACTTGCAGCTCAGTGCCGACGGGCGGGTGGTCAAAGTCCTGGACATGGGTTTGGCCCGGTTGCAGGAGGGCGATGGCCCCGAGGGAGCGGGCGGGCTGACGCAGGCCCACTCGGTGATGGGCACCCCGGACTATATCGCCCCGGAGCAAATCGAGGACGCCCGGTGCGTGGACTCG
>DATFNV010000598.1:0-8829 GCA_035266225.1 Gemmataceae bacterium | reverse complement strand
CGGTGCTGACCGAGGGCGGCAAGGTCAGCGGCGTCGAGACGAACGAGGGGCGCTACCAGTGCGGGGCGCTGGTGCTGGCCGCCGGGCCGTGGGCGGCGGCGCTGGCCAGGTCGGCGAAGGTGACACTGCCGGTGCAGGCGTGCCGGACTCAGGTGGCGCTGTTCCGCCGGCCTCCGGACTGCACGCGCCGCGGCACCATCTACGGCGACTTCGTCCAGGGCATTTACTTCAAGCCGACGCACGGCGAACTGGTCCACGCCGGCAGCCTGGCGGGGGAGGAGGTCAACGACCCGGTCGATCCCGACGACTACAACGAGGCGGCGGACGGGGCCTGGCTGCCGCTCATCCGCCAGCGCGTCAGCCGGCGCTACCCGGCGATGCACCGTAGCTACGGCCGCGGCGGCTACGGGGCGCTGTACGCCATCACGCCGGACTGGCACCCCATCCTCGACCGCCTGCCCGGGATCGAAGGGGCCTGGTGCGCAGCCGGCTTCAGCGGACACGGGTTCAAACTGTCGCCGATCGTCGGCCAGCTCATGGCGGAATTGGTCGTCGATGGGCAGGCGAAGACGCTGGACGTATCGACGCTGCGGCTGGGGCGGTTCGAGGAGGGCGATTTGGTAAAGACGCCGTATTCGTATGGCGTGATGGGGTAATGCGAAGCCGCAAGCGGCGCGGTCTGCGGTGGACGCTCCTTCATTCGACTTTCATAATACCAGTCCCGGGACCGATTTCCGCCGTGAGGACGTCCGCTGAGCGGGCGGCGCGACCATGAATAGCAAGAAGATGAAAGTGTTCAGCGGGCGAGCCAACATCCCGCTGGCCGAGAAGATCGTTCGCCATCTCGACGACGGCCTGGGCAAGACCACCCTGGACAACTTCCCCGACGGCGAAATCTCCGTCCGCATCGAGGAGGACGTGCGCGGCCGCGACGTCTTCATCGTGCAGCCGACCTGCCCGCCGGTCAACGAGAACCTCATGGAGCTGCTGATCATGATCGACAGCTTCAAGAGGGCCAGTGCGGCGCGCATCACGGCCGTGCTGCCGTACTACGGCTACGCCCGTCAGGACCGCAAGGACCAGGGCCGCGTGCCGATCACCGCCAAGCTGGTGGCCGACCTGCTGACCCGCTCCGGGGCCGACCGTGTCCTCGCCCTCGACCTGCACGCCGCCCAGATCCAGGGCTTTTTCGACATTCCGGTGGACCACCTGCACGCCGGCCCGGTCATCAACGAGTACGTCCGCAGCCTGGAAATCCCCCTGCAGGACTTCGTCGTCCTCAGCCCCGACGAGGGGAGCATCAAGCGGGCGCTGCTGCACCAGAAGAAGCTCGGCGGGGCCATCGCCATCATCGACAAGCGCCGCTCCAGTGCCACCAAGACCGAGGCCGCCAACCTGATCGGCTCGTCGCTGGACGGGAAGGTCGCGGTCATCTTCGACGACATGATTTCGACCGCCGGCAGCGTGGTCAACGCGGCGACCGTGGCCCGCAAGAGCGGGGCGCGCGAGGTCTACGCCTGCGCCACCCACGGCGTCCTCTGCGGGCTGGCCATCGAGCGCCTGCGCGGGGCGCCGATCAAGCAGGTCGTCGTCACCGACAGCATCCCGCTGCCGCCCAGCAAGCAGCTGCCCAACATCAAGGTACTCAGCGTGTGCCGGCTGCTCGCCGACGCCATCAAGCGTATCCACTTCGACGAATCGGTGAGCAAACTCTTCGAGTGACGTGCGACGCTTGCGGCCGGGATGACATTTTCCCTGTGGCACGACACCAGCGCCATTTCGGGCTTGACCAGGCTCCCCCCGCACCCTATCTCTCCCCGCGCCCTGCCTAGCGCCCTGGACATCAATACGATACTGTTGTACACTATAAGGAAGCCTGGGAGACTCGGAGCGGCAACAATCGTGAAAATCCATCGGAGAAGAGAACAAATCCGTCCGCCCCTCGTGTCTCCCCATCGAGGAGAACAGCCATGCAGGTCCCAGTGCAGCAGCCTTCCGGGGGGCGGACGCCGCCCGACGTGGAGGGCATCGCGCAGGCGCTGTCAGCGCCGTTCGACGCGGCGGAGGTGAAGTTCAAGCCGGCGGTCGTGTCGGGTAACCGGGCCCTGGCCCTGGCCTACGTCGATGCCCGCGTCATCCAGGACCGGTTGGACGACGTGCTCGGCGTCATGGGCTGGCAGGACAGTTACAAGGTGCTGCCGGACGGCTCGGTGATGTGCCGGCTGCGGCTGAAGATCGGCGAGCAGTGGATCACCAAGGTGGACGTCGGCGGCCAGAGCGAGCAGCCCGACGGCGGCGACCGCACGAAAGCCGCCTTTTCGGATGCGTTGAAGCGGGCGGCGGTGAAGTTCGGCGTCGGCCGTTACCTGTACCGCGTGCCGCAGCAGTGGTGCGACTACGACACGCACAAGCGGCAGTTCGTGCGGCCGCCGACCGTGCCCACGGCGACGCTGCCGGCCCGGAAGAAGGAGGCGGCGCCGAAGCCGGCCCCCACCAAGCCCAAGCTCGCCGCGCACGCCATGCCGGCCAACGGCCCCGACCTGCAACGGCGCCTGTCCGACTACGACGCGCGGCTGGCGGCGCAGGGCGTCTGCCGGCCGGGCGAGTTGGTCAAGCACGTCGTCCAGGCCGGCGTCAAGGCGGGGTTCGCCCCCGACCTGAGCGCCTGGGACGGCCCGGCCATCCAGCTCGCCATCGAGGAGACGAAGGCGTTCGAGGCGAGCCGCCGCCGGCCGCCTCAGAAGGAAGTGGCGTGACCCTGGGCCGCTTGCGGCTTCGCACGACCTGCGAAGCCGCAAGCGGTCTCACCGGGGCCTGTTGAGTTGCCCGCGCAGGTATTGCAGCGCCGCATCGAGCTGCCGATCCTTGACGGCGGCCTTCTCCTCGACAGCGGGCTTGTCGCGCGGCCGGATGATCTCCCGCTCGCGCTGCTGCTCGAACAGGTCGAACAGTTCGCCGGCCTCGACCGGAATCACCTTGTCGGGGGTGACCCCCCACTCGTCTTCCGGCCGGCCGGGCGTGCTCGATTTGTTCAAATTTCGCCGGCTCGGCCGCCAGAACGTCGCCGTGGTCAGCTTGATGCGACTTTTGACCTCCTCCCCCTCCTTCTCGAAGTCGATGACGTTCTGCACGCTGCCCTTGCCGTAGCTGCGCTCTCCCATGACGACGGCCCGGCGGTGGTCCTGCAGGGCGGCGGACACGATCTCGCTGGCGCTGGCGCTGTCGCCGTTGATCAGGCAGACCATCGGGAAGTCGGTGTAGCTGGGCAGCGGCCGCACCTGTTCCTCACCCGTGACCGGATCCTCCCAGACGTAGCTCGAGGCCACGCGCCCGCGCAGCACCTCCGCCGCGCCGGCCCGCGGCCGGACCTCCACGATCACCCCCTCGCCGATGAACAGATCGGTAATGTCACGGGCGCACTCCAGCAGGCCGCCCGGGTTGGATCGCAGGTCGAGGACCAGCCCGCGGACGCCCTGCTTCTTCAATCCCGCCAGCGCCTCGGCCATGTCGTGCGTCGAGTTGCCCTGGAACTGCGCGAGGCGGACATAGGCGATCTTGTTTTGGACATCGGCCCAGTAATCCCAGCCGGCGTCGGCCTTGCGCTTGACCCCGAAGACCGACTCGGTCTGCACGTTGCGCCGCACCAGGTCGAACTCGATGGGCCGCGCCACGCCCGGCCGCCGCACCGTCAGCTTCAAGTGGGTCCCGGGCAGACCGCCGATCTTCTTGACGGCCTCGGCTACGTCGAGCCCCACCGTCGGAATGACCTCCGGCGGGTCGAGCCGCTTGCCCTTGTCGTCCACCACGCGCGTGAGGGTGGTGATGACGTCGCCGGCCTGGACGCCCGCCTCGTGCGCCGGGCTGCCCCGGATCGGGGTGAGGACCAGCAGTTCGTCGCTCTCGGGGTCCTTGCCGATCTCGACGCCGACCCCGATGAACTGGCCCGACGTCTCCTCTTCCAGGCGCTTCACGTCCTCGGGGGTGTAGAAGGTGGTGTACGGGTCGAGGTGGTGCAGCATCCGCACCAGGGCGCCGTCGATGTCCTTGTGCTTGTCGAGGTCCTCGCGCCGCCCGAGCTGCCGGCGCACGTCGATCAGGAGCGCATACAGCTCCTTCTCCTTCAGGCGCTTGACGTTGGCGAGCTTCCGCGTCACGTCGTCGGGGACCGTCTCGTCGAGTTTGCGGTACAGCCCGTGGACCGCCCAATCGACCATCTGCCCCTGGTTGACCTCCTTGACGTAGTCCTCCTGCACGACCCGGGTGGCGGCGAGGACCGTCGTGGCGAAGGTGCGGGCCGCGTCGGGCGCAAGGCGAGTCCCCTGGAGGATGCGGGCACGGTTGGAAAGGAACTTGTCCAGCGGCTCCCGGCCATCGACCAGCGCCTGGTACTCCTTGCGGAGGTCGCGCCGCGCCTCGATCTTCGGCATCCGGTTCAGCAGTGCCTGGCCCTCCCAGAGGACGTCCGGCGGTAGTCTGTTGCCCTTGGCGAGGGCGGCGAACTTGTCGAGGCGCTCGCGGACCTTCGGCTCGACCGCGGGGTTCCAGGCCAGCGCGAAGTGGGCGTCCTCGTCGGCGAGGAGGTCGTGCAGCGGCCGCTCTTTCTCGTTGGCGACGCGCTTCTTGACCAGGGCCGGCAACTCCTTGTCCACGTAGTCGATCAGCTCATCGACGGTGACGACGCCATCCGGTTCGTAGCCTTCCCTGTCGGCCTTGCCCCCCAGCCCATCGAGAAGGACCTGGGTGAAGGTGCCGTGCTTGTCGCCGTCGGGCGAGAGGAGTCGGCCGCTGCCGCTCGCCAGGAAGAGAACACGGCCCGGGGCGGCGGCCCCCTCGTCGCTCTTGTCGCGGCCGATGAACTCGCGCCAGGCAGCGTCGTCGCCGGTGTTCGGCTCGGCGGGGGCGCCGCCCCGGGCCGGCCGGTAGCCCTTGAAGCAGACGTCCACGAACAGGCAGACGCGTTGGCTGCGCAGCCGGTCCAGTTCCTCGCCGAGGGCCGCGGCCAGGACCGCGGTGCGGGCCGGTTCCTTCAGGGAGGAGTCGGCGGCGAAGTAGGCGATGCGGTCGCCGCGCTCGCCCAGCGCCGCCCCCTGGCCGACGTAGGCAATGAGGACGAGGTCGTCGCGCCCCGCCTGGGTCGTGACCCATTTGGCGGCCTTGAGGATGTTGTCCCGGGTCGCCCCCTGGCTGTTGCGCTCCCTGTCAGCGGCGCCGCCGAGCAGCAGCTGGACGTGGTCCCGCGAGGCGCCGAGGTAGCGCGGATCGGTGAAGAGGTCGTAGAGGGCCTTGACGTCGTCCTCGGCGTGCGGCCGGGTCTGGATGGCGGTGTCGTCGTACTTGCCGACGCCGATGAGCACGGCGTAGACGGTGGGGGGCCTGACGCCCTCCGCGGCCCACAGCGGCAGGGCCAGGGACAACAGGGCGATCCACCCTCCCAGCAGTCTCGCGAGCGTTGCCCGGGTCATGAACATGGATCCTTTCCGTGCGTGGGCGGAAGCTGTGCGGCTTCTATTCTCGCTGAGCTTCGGCGTCAACCCTGACTGCCCGGACGGCGCGCAGTGCGGAGTGTCCGGACCTGGGAAGGCTGGCAGGAGAGACAAGTGGGGAAAGGAGAAAGCCCTCCGGCGACCGTCGCCGGAGGGCCTCTCTATGGGGAAGAGTTGGTGCCAGGTGGAAAGGGAGCCTGCCGGACTCACGGGCCGGGCGCGGACCCCGGTCGATGCGGCGCTTCCGAGGCAAGGAGTAGTGCCGACCGGCAGCGGCGCCGGCACGCGGGCCCCGGCAGGCTCTCACGGGGCGTCTGTGGCTGCCCCTCGGTTCAGAGGGCAAACGGGATGGGGGGAGGAACTTGCGCGCGGCGCGCGCCTTTTTCTTGGGGGAGCCCGGTCACTGCTCCGGGGAGAAGAAGAGGTCCCCGACCCGGCAGCACAGGTCGGGAAAGGCCGGGGCGCCAGCCAGCTCGTCGTTTTCCTCCAGCACCTGCGGGAGTTGGTCAGGCCGATGGATGGTGACGTTGCGACATGCGAGATCAACAACCCAAACGGCGGGTGAACCACGGCGGAGCCAATGGATGACCTGCCGCCACGTGTGGGTCCATTTGAGGAGTCTTGGGAGAACGATGACGACGAGTTGCAACTTTGCTCGTTGGTAACGGCAGGATGGCGAGCCGTGGTATGGATTCATCACGTCCACGATCACATCCGGCACCACTGCCTCTAACCGTTCGGCTTGTGCGATGAATTCTTCGGCGATCATTAGCTGTCTTGGGATAGTGGACATGCCGTTCCTTCCTTCCGTGTGCGCCCCGCGGATGATCTTACCTTCCGGACCCTCGCGTCGCTACCTCGATCAAACGCCGAGCGGCGGGCCGGACATGCCTCCGGCCCGCCGCTCCGTTTCCGCGTCCGGTCGGCGCCTCAATCCCAGTCACGGCCCAGGATGTCGCCGCCGTTGACGGTGAACGCGGCCCGCAGCGTCTCCTTGCTGATCGTCGGCTTCACGAAGTGGACCGACGCGTCGGCCATCGCGAACACGAAACCGCCCGACTGCCGCCCCAGGCCGGCGCTGGGGTGATCCAGGTCGATCTTCAAGTCTTCCGGCTTCGTCCATTCCACGGCGCGGGCATCGTCCGCCTCCACCAGAAGAATCGTGTTAGCCGTGCCATCGGCGAAGTCGTGCGGGAAGCGCCGGCCAACCGCGTCACCGGTGAACGCCAGATCCTTGCCCACCGGGGCGAGGTAGACCGTCTTGCCCTGCTCGTTCAACTTCGGGCTGATCCCCCGGAAGGCCGAGGGCATTTTGGCGATGAGCTTCTTGTTGTGGTCGCTGTCCCACGGCTCGTCGAGGTGGAACTCCTTGTACAACTTTTCCTCGCCGAGATAGGGGAGCAGGTGGACGCGCCAGCTCAGCAGCGGCTTGCCGGCCTTGTCGAAGTTGGCCACCGCCCAAAGGCGTCCCTTGTGCAGGTCGGCGTCGTTGATCAAGCCGATGACGAGGTCTCTCAGGTGCCGAGAGTATTCGTTCCGCGCCGCGACCCGCACCGCGTGCTGCACAAGCGGCTCCAGCAGGCGCCGCGTTTCCTTGTCGTCCAGGGCGAGGGTGAGACGATCCTCTTCGACCTGCGGCGTCAGCGGCGCGACGATCTTGTCGAATTCCGGCAGCGCCTCGCCCACCTCCTTCTGCTCGCCCAGCGCCTTCAGCGCCTTGGCAAGCGCGCCCTTGAGCGCCCGGGCGGCCGCGGCGTCCGCTGACTGGACTGTCAGCCGCAGCGCCATCTTCGGCGGCGCGTCCAGGCCGAGCGCGGCCCACTTGACACCGCGCGTCAGTGTCTTGCTCGACCCGCCGCCGACTTCCTTCGGCAGCACCGGCATCATCTCGTCGAAGACGCGGACCAGGTGCGGCGGCGGAATGATCGCCATCTGGGCGGCGCCGTCCCCGACCGCGGCGAGCGCTCTGGCCAGCTCCGGGCGCTCGGCCGGCTTCAGCGAGCGCAGACGGTCCCGCGCCACGGGGCTGCCGGCGAACACCACGTCGCCGAGCTTCTCACCCCCCTGGAACAGCCCCGCGTGGACATTGAACAGGGCGGCGAGGGCCTTGGCGTCGCTCCCGTCGGGGAGCGGTACGATAAGGAAGGGGAAGTCCGGGGTGTCCGCCAGGCTGAAGACGAGGTACACGTCACGGCCGCCGGCCTTCTTGAAGTCCGCCAGCCAGCCGTCGGCGCTCGTCTGGAGGTCCTTCGCCCCGGCGGCGTCGATGCCGCCGAAGGGGCCGAACTCCTTGAGCACGGCCGCGGCATCGACCGCGGTCAGGTCGAGGCGGACGACGGCAAACGTCTGCTCGTCGAGGAAGGGGGCTATCGTCCTGGCGCGGGCGCCGGCGTCGCCGTCCGCGGCGGCCACGGGCAGGGCGAGGGCCAGAGTGAGTGCGATCGCAAGGGGTTTGTGCATGGGGATCCTCGGGGGAAAAAGCCGCTTGCGGTTTCGCGTTCGCGCGACAAGGGCTGACGCCTCATCTCTCGTCGGACGATCGCGACACCGCAAGCGGCGGGGATTACTTCCGCAAGGTCACTTCGTAAGCCAGCGTGTTGTACGGCGTCGCCGAATCGCCGACTGGCGGTCCGGCCGACAGCGTGAATGTGTCACCGTTGACCTTGTAGTCGAAGCCCTTACCAGTCATCGGGTCGGTCGGGATCGGCACGTCCTTGACGTCGGCCAGCGACGCCGGCGGCTTGCCGTCGTGGGCGGCGGCGTGCAACCGCACCGCCTCGACGCAGCGCAGGGCGGCGATGCGGCGGTCGAGTTTCGCCGTGGCATCGACCACCTTGAGCGCGGCGGGCAGCAGCAGCTGCGCTAGGGAAAGGCCGTTGCGCCGGGCCCTCGCCTCCTTGAGTTCCCTGTCCACCCGCATCAGGCCGGGCCGGGCCTCGGTGTAGGGCAGCGCCGTCCACTTGAACATGTCGTCCCGGCGCCGCTCGAAGTCGCGCACCGATTCGATCAGCACCACCTGGACCGCCGGCAGGGCCTCGACCTCCTCCGGCTTGCGCCCGGTGGCGATCAGGGCTTGCTTCGCCGCCGGGTACGCCTTCGCCACCCAGCCGATCACCGCCAGGCGCGTGAGCGCGTCCGGCGGCGGGTTCGCGGAATCGAACTGCTCCTTCGCCAGGCCCGCCGCGATGGCCTGGAGGCGCTCGAGTTGTTGCGGCGACAGGTGCGGGTTGTCCACCTCGCGCAGCTCGGGAAATGTGCCGAACAGCCACAGCTTCTCCCCCTGGAGCGGCTTGTGCAGGTCGATGAACGGCCGCGGCAGGTCGGTCAGCGCCCAGTAGAGGTTCGG
>DATFNV010000597.1:0-8791 GCA_035266225.1 Gemmataceae bacterium | reverse complement strand
CCGGCGCCGGCTACCTCGTGACCAACGATGCCCATCTGCTGGCGCTGCATCCGTATGAAGGGTTGCGAATCGTTTCCCTGAGCGACTACTACCAACTGCTGCGTGCCGAAGGTCTGCTGTCCTGAGGCGATGCCGGCGGTGGCGGGGTTGAGCGGCGTCCACAAGCAGCTGAAGACGGGCCAGCGGCCGCGCGTCGATGGCGGCGGCGACGCGGTGACGGTGCTGGACGAGGGTGCCCCCCGCAGGGGGTAGGTCCGGCGAGCCGAGCCGGACCCGACGGCGGAGGGAAAAAGCGTTCCTATCGGCATCGCCTGGGGTACAATTACCTCTCAGAAGTCGAAACCGACGCCCCAGGAAGTTTTCCCCTCGGGATAATCGATTGCCGGGGAACAAGAAAGGCGACCGACATGTCGCAACTGGTCAACTCGCCCTGTGTCGTCTGTGGGGAGCGCATCTCAAGCATCATCGATGGGCATTTTTGTCAACAATGCAGAGGGGCTGTTCACAACGGGTGTGCTCGACCGCCTGGAACACCCGTTTCCGGCCACACCTGCCCGGCGTGTGGCGGCGACTCCGCCCTGGTCGCCGTGCCGGAGAAAAAGGGGCAGCCCGAGCGCGCACGGCAGACCCGCGAGGAGACCAGGACGATTGTAGAGAGCTTGCTGCAGCCGCTGGTCTGGTGGCGATTGGCGCGATTCGCCTTCGCCGGAGTAGTGATGATCGTCCTTGGCTTCCTCCTGATCTTCTCGCCCACTTTCCGGACGAGCCCAAACAAGTTCATTCTTGAGGACGCAGCACCAGGAATCGGAGCAATCGTCGCGGGGATCGTCGTACTCGGTCTCGTCGTCATCACGTGGCGGCGGAGGTGATCTTGAGGAGATGACCGTCGGAACACGGAGAATCCTGCACTGATCTCATCGACAGCCCCGAGTCGCCTGGGGGAATGGGATTCCAGCATGTCCAACCAGCCACGAGGCCCTGTCCGCTGTCCCGCCTGCGGCCAGAAGGCGCTGCCCTACCAGACGCGCTGCTTGCATTGCGACGCCCGTCTCAACGAGGTCCTGCCGGCCCCCGAACAGGAGCCGCACCGCCCCGCCGATGAGCCGCTCGACGTCATCCCCGTCGCTGAGCCCCAGGGAGAGGGCCCCGCGGGCACCGCCGAGGAGGCGATTTCCGAGGGGAGACGTTGCCCTTCTTGCGGCGCCGGCCTGGCGGCCAGCGCGGTCCTGTGCGTGAAGTGCGGCTATGACTTCCGACTCGGGAAAGCTCGGACCACCGTCAGCAAGAAGCCGAAGGCCGACGGGCGTCGCGCCCCCCGCCGCGAACGGGAGTCGCACTTCCAACCGGTCCTTCTCGGGCTCACCCTCCACAGCACGCGGATCCTGCTGGCCCTGATCGCTACGCTCCTGATCGTCGGATTGACGGCGTACGCGTCGGCGAAGGTCGGGGTGGCGAACGACCCGCCCCCCTGGCTCGCCCTGGGGCTCGTGGCCGGTGTCGGTCTGTGGCTGGTCAGCATTACCGTCGGCTTTGCCGGTTCCATCCTTTGCCTCTCGGTGCCGTCCGATTCCTCCGGCCGCCGGCCGCTGGCACTGGCACTGGTCCTCGACGTGGCGACCCTGCCGGCGGGCGTCGTCGCGATCCTCCTGGGGTGGACGCCGCTGCTCGCCTGGGCGGTCGGCCTGGGCTCCTGGGCGCTGTTCATCGTCTTCCTCATCCGGTTGGCGGCGTACATCGACCGCCCCAGCGAAGCGCAGGAGGGGCGGACCCTCCTCCTCTACGGCGTCATCCTGATCGCCGTCTCGATGACCGTGAGCGCCTTGACGATGGTGGCAAAGGAGGCGTCCGCGGTCGGCCTGACGATCGCCATCCTCCTGGGGCTCGCCGGCGGACTGTACTTCCGAGTGCAGTTCTTCCTGTACAAGTTGCTGGAGAGCCTGCGCGAGTCGATCCGTCAGCAGCTGGACGAGGCCAGGCGTCAGGCAGAGGGAGTCGTCCCCGGGAAAGTACGATAGTCGTAAGAGCGCCCAACAAAACGTGGGGCAGGCCATGGCCGCTCCTGGCGTGTTGACAGCCCTCCGCCCTGGTGGTAGTGTCTGTCACGTTCCTTCTCAGGACTTGCTCGGGGCTCAACGTGCTTCTCAACGATCGCTCCCATCGCCCCTGGTGCGCCGCCTTCCTCGCCGGGACGGCCCTGGCGATCGCGCTGTTCCTGTGGTTCGGCCGGGGTCAGGCGCACTGGCCCGACGGCCGCAGCGGCCTCGGGCTGACCTACGGCGTCATCGCCGCCGTGCTGATCGTCTTCGAGTGTCTGCTCTGGCTCCGCAAACGAAAACCGTTCCGCACCATGCGGCTCCTCGGCCCCGCCACGCTCTGGATGCGGGCCCACATCTGGCTCGGGCTCCTCTGCGCCCCGTTGGTGCTCCTGCACAGCGGCCTGCGCTTCGGCGGTTGGCTGACGATGGTGCTCGCGGCCGTCTGCGCCCTCGTGATCCTCAGCGGGGTGACCGGCGCGCTGCTGCAAAACTGGCTGCCGCGGCTGATGACCGAGCAGGTCGGCGAGGAGACGATCTACGCGCAGATCGACGCCGTCATGTCCTCGCACGCCGTCGAGACCGCTCGCGTGATCGATGACCTGTGCGGCCTGCCGCCGCCGACGGTCGCCACGGCGGTCGAGCACGTCGGCGGCGGGCGGCTTGCCGACGACGGGCCCGTGTACCGCACCAGCACCACGCAGCGTTTCGGGCAAGTCGGGGGTACGGTCGTGACCACGCGGCCTGCCGTCGAGCGCATCACAGGTGCCGAGTCGCTGCGGACGTTCTTCCGCGACTTCGCCGCCGACTACCTCCTGCACGGCGCGGCGGGGAACTCGCCGCTGCGCTCGCCGGCCGTGTGCGACGCCCGCTTCCGCCAGCTCCTTGCGGAGCTGCCGCCGGCGGCGCGGCCGGTCCTGGAGGGGCTGGAGCAGCACTGCGCCCGCCGCCGGCAACTGGACTGCCAGACCTGGCTGCACTTCGTGCTGCACTTCTGGCTGTGGTTGCACCTGCCGCTCTCGGCGGCGCTTCTGGTCCTGACGATCGTCCACGCCCTGTCGGCGTGGCGCTACTGACCGGCGGAGCGAATCATGCCCCCCGAGACGACGAAAGAGCGAGCGGCCCGCATCGCCGACCGCAAGTATTTCCAACGGCCCGACCGGCTCACCCGCGTCAAAAACGGCCTGTCCCTGGCAGCGCTGGCCCTGACGCTGCCGCTGCTGATCTGGGTGGGGGTCGTCCTGGCGTCCGGCCGGGGTGCGTGTGTGATGTCGCCCGGGCCTGTGACCGCTGCCCACGCCCCCTGGGACGACCGCTGTGACGCCTGCCATCAGCCGTTCCAGGGCATTCATAACGCCGACCGCTGCGACACCTGTCATGCGAGGGCCGCTCACTTCGCCGGCCAGTCGGCCGAGGCCAACCGCTGCGCGAGCTGCCACGCCGAGCACGGCGGCCGCGGCGCGTCCCTGGTTCGCCCGTTGGATGCCGCTTGCACCGGCTGTCACCGGGACCTCCCGGCAGTGCGACCCGGGGTGGACGTCGCTTTTCAACACACGGTCCGCGCGCTGGCCGACGATCACACGCTCGAGTCGCGGTCCGTGCGGACGTTCGACCCGAACAAGGACCGGGCGCTGAAGTTCAGTCACGCGGTCCACCTCAGTCCGGGCATGGCGCTGGACCGGAACAACCCGCGGCCTTTCCGCCTCGGCGACATTGCCGACAAAGTGGAGAAGGATCGCTACGGCACACTCCAGGGGACGACGGACGAGGGCGCGCGGGTGCAACTCGACTGCCGCGCCTGCCACCGCCTCGACGCGGCGGATTTCGGCTTCAAGGACGGGGCGCCGGCCGGGGTGCCGCGGGCGGCGGTGCTGCCGCAGCGGGCGGCCGGCGGCAACCCGTTGCCGATCACTTACGAAAACCAGTGCAAGGCATGCCACCCGCTCACCTTCGACGACAAGGAGCCGTCACTGACCGCCCCGCACCGCGCCCAGCCGGCGCAGTTGCACACATTCCTCGAAGGGACCTACGCGGCCCGGCTCGTCGCCGACCGCCTGCCGCTCCGGGAGCTGCGGATCGGCGCGGACTGGCGGTTGGACCGGCCCGAAGAACCACGGTTGCGGGAGGCACGCAAAGCCCTGGATGAAGTGGTCGCCGTCGCGGAGAGGAAATTGACCTTGTCGGGGAATGGTTGTGCGAAGTGCCACCTGTTCGACAACCCCGAGGCCCCGTTCGCGCGGCAGACGGTCCGGCCCGCGCGGGCGCGCGACGTGTGGTACGAGCACGCCCGGTTCAGCCATGTCGCCCACCGCGCGGTGAGCTGTCAGGAGTGCCACGCGGCGGCCGCCCCGGCCGCGGAGGAGGCCCCCCCTCCTCTGATCGAACTCGAGGCGCCTCTGGTGCCCGAAGTCGCCAAGTGCCGGGACTGTCACGGGCCGCGGCAGGACGCGGGCGGCGGGCCGCGCGGCGTCGCGCGGGCCGATTGCGCCGAGTGCCATCGCTACCACAACGGGGGCGCGCCCTCGCAGGGGATCGGGGCGGCGGCGCGCGACCCGGGGCGGCGGCTGGACCGGGATACCTTCCTTGGCGGCGGGCCTCACGACGGCGGCAGCGGTCCCGCCCGGCCTGCGCCGTAGTCCAGGAAGATTTGCTCGATCTCGTCGGCCGTCAGCGCGGTACCGGAGCGCGGCGAGTCCACGATCGTGAAGGCGTGCGCGCGCCCGTCATACCACGGGTCGGCGTTGTCGTAGCCGGGCCGCGGCTCCAGGCGGGCCCCGGTGATCGAATCCCACCTGCGGTTGTCTTTGCCCAAGGGGCTTTGTTGCTCGCGCTGACTCGTCTCGGCCTTGTCGAGGAGCGCCCCCAGCCCCCGCAGGGAGGCCTCACTCTGGGGCGTCACCGAGAGGATGCAGCGCCTCCCCTTGCCCGGCGCCTCCGGGTGGAAAACGCACAGCGCCACGAAGCCCTTCTTTCCCGGCGAGCGCTGCCGGTCGGAGCGGGCCCAGTCCTTGAAGTAACGGACGCTGGCGAGGTCGCCGAGGCCCTGGACGTCGCGCACCAGCAGGGCATCGACCTCCCTGCTGTCGCCGAACTGCGACGGCAGCCGCAGCCGGGCGACGCGCGCGGCGGTGTTCGGGTCGGCCAGCTTGTCCGCGTAGCGCCGCAGGTCCTCGCTCACCGTGGCGCGGTCGCCGGGGCCGAACAGGTCCGGGGCCGCGAAGGCGTCCACCTCCTCCAGGGCTTTGCCCTGGTCGCGCACTCGCCCCACCACGAAGTCCAACAGCGCCAGTCCCTCTCGGACGGCGATGTCCCAGCGCTGCTCGTCGCCGCATGCCGGCCGAGTCAAGAGGCGTTTCAGTCCGGCATAAAGGGTGAACGGCTGCTCCTGAGAGACGAACGACTCACCGGCGTCCACGCGATCGACGTAGTCGATGAGCCGGGCGGCCTGCTCGGGCAGCGTGCCGGTCGTGAGGTAGGCCACCGCCAGGTAGGCGGACGCGACACAATCGAGGTCGGGCTCCTGGTGCAGCACGATCGTGAACTCGTCGGCGCCGCCGGGCGCCACGGCGGCGCCGATCAGGTCGAGGCGGCCTTCGACCAGGCGCGCCGTCGAAGCGGCAGGGCCGGTGAGGTGGTGGTGGTCGATGACGCCCGGCCGGAGGTCGTTGCCGACGTCGAGGAACAGGCGGTTCTGCATGCCCAGCGCCGGCGGGGCGACCTGGCCCAGGGGGGCGAAGGCAAAGCGGATCGCCTCGCGGCGGAGGAGCGGCCGAGGGGAGAGCGGCATGGGTGGACTCCCGCGGTCAGGGGAACAGGCGCTTGCAGAAGCGCGGCGGAGGGCGTCGGCAAACTCCTCCATGTTCACGAACCGATCACCTGGGTCCTTGGCCAGCGCCCGGAGGCAGACGGCTTCCAGCGACGGATCGCCCCGGGGAGGCACCCGCCGGGAGAAGTACCGCCCCACGCCGGGCAGCCGAGCCAGCGCTGCGAGTCCCGTGCCCAACCAGCCGTGCGAGCGCGACAGCTGAGGCGGCTTGTCGTTGAGGATCTCGCTCACCAGGTCGGCCAGGGCAGCGGAGCGGAACGGCAACTGCCCGTTCAGCAGTTCATAGAGGATAACGCCAAGGGAGTACACGTCGGAGGCGGGTGAGAGGGGCACCCGTCCGGGGCGAATCTGCTCGGGGGGCATGTAGTGAGGCGTGCCGATGATCTCCCCGTCGGCGGGCAGTCGTGCGCCGGCGTCGTTGAGGCGCAAGGCCAGTCCGAAGTCGAGGAGCACCGGCCTCCGCTCCGGAGGCTCGGTGACGCGGACGTTATGGGGTTTGAGGTCGCGGTGCAGCAGGCCGCGGCCATGATAGGCCGCCAGCGCCTGGGCCAGTTGCGCCACGATTCGAGCTGCCTCCTTCGGGCCCGGGACGAGCCAGGGAACGCTGCGGAACTTCGAGAGGGTTTCGCCCTCGATGTACTCCAGCGCCAGGTAGGGCATGTCGTCGCAGATGCCGTATTCGTAGACGCTGCAGAGGTTCGGGTGTTTGAACTGGGCGCCGACCCGGCCCTCCAGGAGAAAGGCTTCGCGGACGGCCGGCTCCTCCGCCAGTTGGGGGTGCGGCACCTTCAGGGCCACGAGGCGGTCCAGGTTGTCGCGCGCCAGGTAGACGCGCCCCTGTCCGCCTTCTCCGAGCAGGCGCTCGATGTGGAAGTGGCAGAAGGTTTGCGAGAAAACACCGTCGGGGTCCGGGCCCATGCGCAGTACCTCCGGTGGGGCAACACTCACCGCTGCGGCTCGGGGGGCCCACCCTCGGGCGCCTCCGGCGCCACCCTCTTGAACAGCTCGCGGCCGTTCATGCGGTGGGCGGCATCGTGGGGACAGGCGAAGACACAACTGGGGTCCGCGTCCGGGCTGAGGTGCCGGCACAGGTCGCAGGTCGTCGCCTGGACCTTCGGCTCCGCGCCGCCGCCGGGCCGTACCTCCGCCATCTGAATGTTGCCGTAGGGACAGCTGCGGGCGCAGAGCGTGCAGCCGATGCACCAGTCCTCGATGACGATCTCGCGACGATTTCGGCTGCGGTGGATGGCATCGACCGGGCAGCCGATCATGCAGGTCGGGTCGAGGCAGGAGCGACACGACGTTGTCACCAGGTAGTTGCCGAAGCGCAGCCCCTCGCGGAGCAGATGGCTGACGCCGTCGTGGGTGTCGGCGCAGGCCTTGGTGCATTCGTCACAGCGCGTGCATTTGTCGAGGTCGAGGACGAGCAGGCTGCGGGCGTGATACAGCCCCCGTTCGAGGAAGTCGCCGAGCGGCGCCGCGGCGCGGGCGCGCTCGCGGTCGTAACGGCGCCGGCGGCCGTCGGCCGCCTCGAGCAAGCGCGCGCGGACCTCGTCGTCGGAGCGAACGATGGCGGCGAGGACGTCGCCGGGGATGCGAACCACCTCGACGTGGTCCAGCGCCTGGCAGGTGGCGACCCGCGGCGCCGGCCGCCCGGTCACCGCTTCGAGCAGTTCTTCGTCGCCGAAGAAGCCCCCCGGGCCGACGTAGTTGAGCACCACGTCCTGCCCGCCCTGGCGCTGCGACACGCGCACGAAGCCGACGCGGACGAGGTAGCAGTGGTCGGCCGGATCACCCTGGGCGTAGATCGTCTGGCCGGGGTCCACGCGGCGGAATTTGACCGCGGGGGCGACCCGCTGGCTCACGCGCCGGCGCGCGGGCAGTCCCAGCGCGGCCAGTAGCGGCAGGCGCAGCAGGAAGGGCTCCAGGGCCTCCTGGCGGAAAAACTCGTCGAGCCGTCGTCGCGTCTGCGGCGCGCGCAACATCTGCAGCAGCACGTTGCGGCGGATCTCGAGGACGACCGAGGGCTCGACGGCCATGATGGTCGCCGCGTAGGGGTAATTGTTCAGGCAAGCCGTTTCGCCGATGAGCCGCAGGTTCGGTTGACCCCGTCGGGCCGTGATCTGGAACTCGGGGCGCTCGAGCGAGACCGACATGCCGCTGACGTCGGTGCGGATCGAGGCCGTCCGGGTCGCGCCGTGCCCCGCCTCGACTCGGCTCAGGGCGTGCAGGACCGAATGGCCCAGCATCCGCGACAGCCAGCCGGTCGGCCGCTTGTTTCGCAGGTGGAGCGGGGACGCCTTGATGCGGGACATCAGGGTCCCTTCCTCGAGCAAGAAGGCGTGCGAGCCGTATTCGCGCTCCCGGGCAATTTCCTCCCTGGCCTGGAGGCGACGGCGGACAATCGCCCCCGCGTTCCACTCGAGGAACTTGCGCGGCAGCGCGCCGAACAGCTCGTCCAGCGGCGGCCGGAGCAACTCCTCGATGGGGACCGGGCCGACGACCTCGCCGGGGCGCTCCCCGGGCGTCTGCCGTACCGTCGCCCTGGCGGTCAGCGCGTCGGTGGGGCAGGAGATCATGCACTCCCCGCACTTGACGCAATCCGATTCGCTAATGCCCCCGCCAAGGTCAAAGCCGATGCGCGTCTCGTAGCCCTTGCCGTTGCGGCCGATCACGAAGTTTTGCCGCACCTCGTTGCAGCCGCGCACGCAGCGGTCGCAGAGGATGCAGGCGGCGTGATTCACCGCGATCACCTCCGAGCCAACATCGGTCGGTCGCGCAGGGGATGACGGCGGGAAACGCGGGGCGGGCACGCGAAGCCGGTTGGCCAGGGCGATCAGTTCGTTCGCCCCGGGCGTGCCCCCCGGCTGGTAGCCGGGTAGGTGGTCGGTGACGAGCAGTTCGAGGAGAGTTTCGACGGTACGGCGGACGA
>DATFNV010000596.1:0-3179 GCA_035266225.1 Gemmataceae bacterium | reverse complement strand
CGCCCCGCGCGATTTCTTCCTCGCTTTCGGTGGGCGGTTGTTTTTCCGGCATGGTTCAAGCCGGGGTAACACTTGGCGCCGTAGGTCAGGCTTTCCAGCCTGACAAGAAGCGAGTCAGGCTGGAAAGCCTGACCTACGGCCACTTGGCGCCGTAGACAAGAAGCGAGTCAGGCTGGAAAGCCTGACCTACGGCCGCGCCACCCGAAACTGCCCCGTTCTGAACCATGCCGTTTTTCCTGTCCCTTTAGCCGCGCGCGCCGTAGAGTGACGCCGTTCCGTTGCGGTCGTGTTCCCTCCCTACCCTGCAAGAACGGGACGGTCCCATGCGCACGCCGACGCTTCTCCTCGTTCCTCTGGCGGTCGTGGCCTGCTGGTTGCTCTGCGACAGCCGCGCCGCCGACCCGGTCCGCAAAGACGACAAGCCCGCCGGCCTCGACCGGCGCGTCCCGTGGACGACCTCGCGCGTCAAAGGGTCACCCGAGCCGCCGCCGGAGTACCGAACGGAGGTCGCCTTCCCGCGGCTGAAGTTCGACGAACCGCTCGACATGGCCTTCGTCCCCGGGCAGCACCGCCTCGCCGTCGCCGAGCGGCACGGCAAGATCTACACCTTCGCCGACGACCCCAAGACGGAGAAGGCCGACCTGCTCCTCGACACGAAGACGACCGTCTACGCCATCGCCTTCCACCCCCAGTTCGCCAAGAACGGCTACGTCTACGTCACCACCATTACCAACCCCGACAGGGACGACCCCACCGGCACCAAGGTGACGCGCTACGAGGCCAAGGGCGACCCGCTGCGCTGCGATCCGGCCTCCGCCAAGGTGATTTTCGAGTGGCTCTCCGGCGGCCACAACGCCGGCTGCCTCAAGTTCGGCCCCGACGGCTTCCTCTACGTCGGCACCGGCGACGGCAGCGGCATCGCCGACCAGCGCCAGACCGGGCAGGACGTCAGCGACGTGCTCTCGTCCATCCTCCGCATCGACGTGGACCACCCCGACGCGGGCAAGGCCTACGCCGTGCCCAAGGACAACCCGTTCGTGACGATGAAGGGGGCCCGGCCGGAGATCTGGGCCTACGGGCTGCGGCAGCCGTGGAAGTTCAGCTTCGACCGCAAGAACGGCGACCTGTGGTGCGGCGAGGTCGGCCAGGACCTGTGGGAGATGGTTTACCGCATCGAAAAAGGCGGCAACTACGGCTGGTCGGTCATGGAGGGCTCGCACCCCTTCCGGCCGGAGCGCAAGAAGGGGCCGACGCCGATCCTGCCGCCGCTCGTCGAGCATCCGCACTCCGAGTTCCGCAGCCTGACCGGCGGCTACCTCTACCGCGGCAAGCGCCTCGGCGACCTGGCCGGCACCTACGTCTACGGCGACTTCGACACCGGCCGCATCTGGGGCTTCCGCCCCGACGGCAAGAAGGTGACGGAGCACCGCGAACTGACGAAAACCCGGCTGCGCGTCGTCAGCTTCGGCGAGGACGAGGCCGGCGAATTGTACTTCCTCGACTTCGTCGGCGGCCAGGTCCACCGCCTGGCGCCGGCCCCGAAGGGCAGCGCCAACGCCGACTTCCCCAAGAAGCTGAGCGAAACCGGTCTCTTCGCCTCCACGAAGGATCACAAGCCGGAGAAGGGGCTGATCCCCTACGACGTCAACGCCGCGCTCTGGTCCGACGGCGCCGCCAAGGAGCGCTTCCTGGCCCTGCCGGGCACCAGCAAGATCGAATTCGACGCCATCACCTACCCGCAACCGGCCCCGGGGTCGCCGCCGGGCTGGCGCTTCCCCGACGGCACGGTGCTCGTGAAAACCTTCGCGCTGGAGACCGAGCCCGGCAACCCGGCGAGCCGCCGCCGCCTGGAGACGCGCCTGCTGCACTTCCAGGAGATCCCCGGGGCCGACGAGTACGGCGAGGGCTACTGGCGCGGCTACACCTACGTCTGGAACGACGAGCAGTCCGACGCCGACCTGCTCGACGGCGGCCTCGACCGCACCTTCACCGTCAAGGACAGGGACGCCCCCGGCGGCCAGCGCAAGCAGACCTGGCACTTCCCCAGCCGGGCGGAGTGTACGCTGTGCCACACGCTGCCGGCCAAGTTCGTCCTCGGCGTCAACACCTTGCAGATGAACAAGGACCACGACTACGCGGGCCATACCGCCAACCAGCTGCGGACGTTGGAGCACCTCGGCGTCTTCAGCAAGCCGCTGCCGAAGCCGCCGGTGGAGCTGCCGCGCCTGCCGAGCTACGAGGACGAAAAACTCGGCGTGGACGAGCGGGCCCGCTCCTACCTGCACGCCAACTGCGGCCACTGCCACATGAAGTGGGGCGGCGGCAACGCGGAGTTCCAGCTGCTGGCGACGCTCGACCTGAAGGACACCGGCACCCTCAACACGCGCCCGGGACAGGGCAACTTCGACCTGGACGACCCGCGCGTCATCGTGCCGGGCGCGCCGGAGCGGTCACTGGTCCTGTACCGGTTGAAGAAGACCGGCCTGGGTCGGATGCCGCACGTCGGCTCCAACGTCGTGGACGAGAAGGCGGTGAAGCTGATCGAGGAGTGGATCAAACAGCTGCCGAAATGAGCAGGTGGCTTGCTCCGTGTAGCGGCGGCTCGCAGAGCCGCGCTCGTAGTGACCCGATTTATCGGGTCGGGGCCGTTAGGACCGCATAAATGCGGTCACTACGAGCGCTGGTGGTCGCCGCGCGGCTCTGCGAGCCGCCGCTAAACGGAGCAGTCCCGCTCCCCTTCACCAGGGGTTTTCCCATGCCGCTGACCGCCGCACAGATCGCCCAGCAGCAGAAGCAGGCCGAGGAACTGCTCGGCGCCACCCCGGAAAAACTCGGCTTCGCCAAGGCGCTCTTCTTCGGCCATTTCAACGCCCCGCTCCTCTTCCCCTATCCCGAGATCAGGCCGGAAGAGCGCGAATCGGTCGATCGGTCGGTGGCCGAGGTGCGCCGCTTCCTCGACGAGAAGGTGGACGCCGCCGCCATCGATCGCCTCGCCGACATCCCGCCGGAGGTCATCGCCGGCCTGGCCGACCTCGGCGTCCTCGGCATGACGGCGCCGCAGGAGTTCGGCGGCCGCGGCTTCTCGCAGCTCGCCTACCTCAAGGTCATGGAACTGCTCGGCGCTCACGACGCCGGCGTGGCCGTCTTCGTCAACGCCCACCACTCCATTGGCATTCGCG
>DATFNV010000595.1:0-50100 GCA_035266225.1 Gemmataceae bacterium | reverse complement strand
GCAAGGACTGGCAGTGGCGTTCCCCCGACATGCCCGGCGAGTTGAATGCGCATGTGCCGATCACTCCGCCAACGCCACAAAGTCAATCCAGCCATGCAGCTGAGCGCACAGCTGCGTGACCACGGAATGGGATTGCACCCGCTCGGTTATGGCATGGTCTCCGAAGCCGTTGCCAACGGCGCAGCAATCCTTTACCCCCCGCGTTCCGGGTTCCGGGAAGACGAACTCTTGTCAGCTGGCGTGGGACGTTCCTTCCGCGCCACGGCCATCCCTGTCGAGGACTTTGTGGCCGGCAACTGGGCGGTCTACCTGAGGCGCCTGTTGGCCCTGCCGCCACCCCGCCAGGCGCTGCGCACCGACGGTGCCTCGGTGTGTGCCCGGATCATCGCGGAACGGCTGACTCTCTGACGCCTGCGCGTCCGGGCTCCCGGCATGGCCCGGCTAAAAGAAAAAGGTGTCAGGAACCTTTTCTAGATGATAGGGATGGGAAAAATTACCTGCTATTAGCCCCTTTTTATTATCATTATTTACGGATGACCGGGGTTGAGGAGGAGGGCGAAGATGATGACCTTTCGAGAGTTCCTCGAGAAACAAGCCAGGCGGCAAAATCACAAGGACCGGCGCGAGCGGCGGGACGAATGGGTCGCCGCGGTCGGCCGGCTCGTCGAACGACTTCGCGCGTGGCTGGCCGAATCCGACCCGGAGAAGGTGCTTGATGTCGTGCCGATTGAAATCGAGAGGGCCGAGCCCGACCTCGGAACCTACAGGGTTCCGAGCCTGAAAATCAGCCTGAGTGATGCCGCTGTCGAAGTGGTGCCGGTCGGCCGTAACGTGGTCGGGGTCGTCGGGCCCCGAGGCGATGTTGGGATCCGCGCGGAAGGGCGCGTCGATATCACCGACGGGGTCCGGAGGTACATCCTTTACCGCACTCTCAAAGACGGACAAGAGACCTGGTACGCTCTCGACGAGCGCTTCCGGGCCGCGCCCCTTGACCGGAGCCGACTCGAGGGGATCCTGCAGGACCTGCTGTCATGATCTCCTCCCTGGATGACGCCTGGAAATGGTACACGAGCGTCAAGGAACTGACGCTGGCAATGTTCGCGATGGGTGCGAAGCACTGGAACTCCTTGCCCTGGGACGGCGATCTGGGGAGAGATGACCGTCTGCGCGATATCGAGGCTCCTGAGATCCTGGACTGGGCAAAGGGAGTCCTCGGCGACCTGGACGACCTTTGTGTAATGCTGCTCTTCTCGGTCTTCGAGGCGACCGTCCGCGAGCGGGCCTTGGCCGACGTGGCTGCCGAGCTGCCAACTCTGCGCCATCCGGCTTTACAGCATGCCGTGCGAACCCTCAACGAGGCACTGGAGCACGGCAGCTTCTACAAGGTGACCGAGGCGTACAAGGGCCTGGATCCCGACTTGATCGAGCAGGTGAACCAGGTCCGGAAATACCGGAACTGGGTCGCGCATGGCCGGCGAGGTGAGCCCCAGAATTCCGTTGATCCCAACACGGCCTACACCAGGCTCCAGCGATTCCTTGACCGCCTCGCCGAAGTGCCCCCGAAGCCGTGAGAAATGGTGAAGCCGAACTCCCACCAGAGGCACTGCGCCGGCTCGAACCGTTATCGCGGCGCGAATCCTCGTTGACGACCGCTCCGGACCGGTGCATGATTGAGGCAGACAATCGCAGTCCCGTCTCCGTACTGGCGTCGCAGGCACTTCCGGAGGTCTTCTCATGCAGGTCGTCGAAAGGGTCCTTCCCGCGGGGAGGCCGGTCTTCGTGCTCGCCGCACTCACCTTCGCCGCCGGGGTCGGCGGCATGGCGATCAGCTTCCTCTTCCTGGCCTCGGCGCACCACCTGGACGTCCTGGCCGGTGCCGCGGGCTTCATCGCCGGGTCGGTCCTGGTAACAGGGGGGCTCCTCTCGATCGCTCTGCTCAGGCCGCCGTCGTCGGTCGTCGGTTCGTCCGCCTCGGCCCCGCCGCTCGCCGTCGGCCGTTGGCTCGCTCACTTCCGCCGCAACCGGGAGAACAGGCCGGAGCCGGATTGGCAGGCCCCCGTCACGCTGCCGGCCGAGGTCGTGCGCCCGCTGCTCCGGTCGCTGGAGCAGTTTCAGCTCGGCGACGGCGGCGGTCCCGCTTACTTGATTGCCCGCGACCGGGAGCGGTTCCTCGCTGCGAGCGAAGGAACGCGGGCGCTGGTGGACCTCTGGTTCGCCGAGGAGCGCGAGCACGCCCGCCTGCTCGCGGCCGCCGTCGCTCGTTTCGGCGGGCGCTGCATCGACGGCCACTGGAGCTTCACCGCGTTCTGCCTGTCCCGCCGCTGGTTCGGCGTCCGCTTCGAGCTGACGGTCCTTCTGCTGACGGAGATCGTCAGCACCGTCTACTACCGGTTGCTGCGGCGGCACGGCGCGGACCCGGCGCTGCGCTCGCTGTGCCGGCTGATCCTCCGCGACGAGATCGGCCACGTCGCCTTCCACCGCGACCGCCTCGCCCGCGCGGCCCGCGCCGCCGGGACCGACTACGGGAGGCTCTGGGAGGTCCGGTTCCGCCTGCTCGGCCTGGCGGCGGCCTCCATGCTTTGGGTGAATCATGCCCCGGGCCTGCGGGCGATAGGGGCGAGCGGGGCCGAGTTCTATCGCGACGTGTGGTTGGAACTGTCGTGGTTCCTGCGGCGGCTGCGGCGCGACCTGTCGGCGGGGACGGTGGCGGACGCCCCGCCGGGCTGCAATTGACTCGAACGCCGCCCGTTACGTAGAGTACGCGTCTCGCCGGACGGGAGGACCCAGGAGCAACGGGCAACACGAACCGGCACGATTCGTTGCATTCGTTGCGCGGCGCGGGATTCGTTGCGCGATACCCGTCGTGCGCAACGAATGCAATGAATCCGCAGCGGTCGGCGGTGCCCCCGGCTCACATTCCTCCGGGAAACGTGAGCAAACCGCAAGGGTCAGAGTCACGCCGCCCGGCGCTGCACCGGTGCGTCGAGGTTCACCGTCGTGCGCACCGCGTAGGGGGTCTTCCCCTGGCTCTCGAAGTAAGTGCGCGTCAGTAATTCGCCGAGCAGGCCGATCGAAATGAACTGCACCCCTACCAACTCCAGCATGGCACTGAGCAAGAGCAGCGGGTTGCCGGTCATGAAGAGGCCCGAGTGCAACTTCATCAGGTAGGTGACGAGCAGGCTCACGACGCCCAGTGCCATCGACACCAGCCCGGCCAGGCCGAAGACGTGCATCGGCCGCGTCAGGTAGCTGCCGAGGAACTTGATCGTGATCAGGTCGAGGACGACGCGCACGGTGCGCGACAGGCCATACTTCGTTCGGCCGGCGGTCCGCTCGTGGTGGGTCACGGGGATCTGCGCCAGGCGCGCCCCCGACTGCTGCAGCAGCACGGCGACGAAGCGGTGCATCTCGCCGTACAGCGGCAGGGCCTCGGCCAGCTCGCGGCGCATGACGCGAAGGGTACAGCCAAGGTCCTTGATTTCCGTGCCGGTCACCTTGCGGATCAGCCAGTTGGCCGTCCAGGACGGCAGCTTGCGGATGACGAAGTTGTCACGGCGCTTCTGGCGCAGGCCCATGACGGCGTCGTAGCCCTCGTTGAGCTTGTCGAGCAGGCGCGGGATGTCGGCGGGGTCGTTCTGCAGGTCGCCGTCCATGGTGGCGATGACGGCGCCCGCGGCGAAGTCGATGCCGGCCTGCAGGGCGGCCGTCTGCCCGAAGTTGCGGCGCAGGCGCACCACCTTGACGCGCGGGTCGCGCCCCGCCAGCTCTTCCAGCACGGCGAAGGAGCCGTCGATACTGCCGTCGTCCACGAAGACCGCCTCCCAGTCCCCGCCGAGCGGGTCGAGGGCGGCGCGCAGGCGCTCATGCAGCCGCGTGATGTTGTCCTTCTCGTCCTTGATCGGGATCACCACGGACAGGTTCGTCATCGGGTCGCACCTCGAACCGGGGGAAATGTCCCAAGAGGTAGAAGCCGGCGCCGGCCAGGCTCACCGCGCTGCAGGTCGCGAACCAGAGGAAGGCCAGCGTCAGGGCGGTGGCGTGGGCCACCCCCAGGGGCGCCAGCAGGAGCACGGTGCCCCACTCGCGCACGCCGATGCCGTTGAGGCTGATGGGGACCATCGTCATCAGCGTGACGATCGGCACCAGGATCCAGTAGTACGACGCCGGCGCCGCCACCCCCAGCGCCCAGCCGAGCAGCCAGACGAGGATGACGTTGGCCGACTGCACCACGACGGATAGAAGAGTCGTTACCAAAATTACTCTATAAGAGGGAAATAAGGCAAAATACAAACTGCAAAAGGCAAAATGCAAATTGCGGAGGCGCTGACGCCAACCTCGGCGCTCCTCGCTACTCCTCTCTTCCATTTTGCCTTTTGCCTTTTGCCTTCTGTATTTTGCATTTCTTCGCGAGAGCACGAACAGCATCGCCAACCCCAGGGCGGCACAGGCCCCGAGGCCGTAGACGATCCAGGGAATCTGCCTCGGCAGGTCCAGCGGGGAGCAGGCGACGGCGGCGCAGGCGATGGCGAGCAGCATCAACAGGCCGCTGGCGCGGTCGGCGAAGACGCTCAGGAAGGCCGCGACCTTGCGACCCGAGCGGCCGTCGAGATACCAGGCGCGGACCACATCGCCGCCGACGGATGTCGGCAGGACCAGGTTGAAGAACATGCCGACATAATAGAAGGCGATGAACTGTCCCAGCGTGTGGGCAAAGCCGAGCGGTCGCGCCAGGAGGCGCCAGCGGAGGCTACTGACCAGCTGCGCCACCGCGTACACGGCGACGGCGAGGAGCCACAGGCCGACGCGCAGGCCGGCGAAGGCGGCGGCAATCTGCCGCCAGTCGGTCCGCCACGCCAGGAACCCCAGCAGGGCCACGCTCCCCGTCAGCCGTAGCAGCTTAGTCGCCACGAACTTCAAACTCCCACTCCAGGGGCTCCGACCCCGTTTGGAAAAAGTTGCAGTGCTGCTCATCGATCATGTCCACGATCAACGTGTACCGCCCGGGCTGCCAGGGCGCCAGCACCGGCAGGGTCAACTCGATGCTCTCGCCGGGCTGAACCACGGCCTCGAACAGCCCCGCCCGGCTCACCGACCAGGTGCAGGCCTGATCGCTGATGACGACGCACGAGGCGTGGACCCCGGAGGTGACACCCGGCCGCAGGTGCCACGGCTTGACCGAGATGTTGTGGCAGCGAATCCTGGCCCCAAACGGCTCGCCGGCCGGCACCACGCGCAGGACGTCCAGCGGCTCGATGACGGCACGACACTCGCCCGGACAGTACTCGCGCTCGACCCAGCGGCGGAAGTTCGCGCGCGAGTGGGTCAGGCCCTCCCGCTCGAGCCATTCGCGGTAGAGGTCGAAGAAGCGGTCCAGGTTGGCGGGGCGGGCGACCGCGACGTGGCCGTAGCGCAGGCCCAGTTGCCGCCGGGCCTCGTCGTACGGCACGTCGCTGTGCAGCAGCAGCGCCACGGCCGACGCCAACCCGGTGCGGTCGGCGCCGCGCTGGCAGTGAAACAGCACGGGGTATTCACTGTGGTCGAGCACCTCGACCAGGCGGCGGATCTCCGCCACGGACGGCAGGCGTCCCGCCGAGAAACACAGGTCTTCCTGGCACACGTCGAGTTCCGCCGAGGCGCGGCACTCCGCCAGATACCAGTTGTACGGGGCGCAGCAGCCGCGCAAGTTCACCACCGTGCGGATGCCGTGCGCCCGAACCAGCTGTTTGAGGCGCTCCGGGGACGGTTGCGAGCAGCGATAGAACTTGCCCGGCTCGACGGTGTGAAAATTGCCGAGGACGAAGACCCGGCTCGCCTCCCCGGCAAAAGCGAGAAGGAGTCCGGCGAAGACGGCGCGCCCGACGAGGCGAGGCCAGGAGCGGCCGGCGTGCCGGGGCAGCGATCGGTTGTCGGCCGGTTGTGCGGGCGCGTCCATCCGCCACCGATAGGTGAGGCACCGCCGGTCTGCCGTCGTGGCTCCCGGTCCCAGGGCACGGGCGACATCATGCCACAAGGACCGGGCTGTGACTAGGCGGATTTCCCCCAACGTGGGGCAGGAGTCCCGCCTGTCCTCATGGGGCGTCCGACGAGTCCGGCAGATCCGGAATGACCAGCACGATCCCGACGTCCAGCCGATCCGGCCTCTTCAGCACGGCCCGGTTGGACTGGTAAATATCGACGAAGCGCTCGCCGTCGCCGTAGTAGCGCTCGGCCAAGCCGTACAGCGTATCGCCCTCCGCGACGGTGTGTTGCCGCGGGGCGGTCGTCGGGGTGACGCGCGCCGTGGGTCGGCCGACGATGCGACGTGGCTGGGTGTTCCCTGGCCCGGCAGGGGGGACGCCAGGGGGAGTGACGGTATTCGGGGGCGTCTTCGCGTCGGGTGGGCGTCCGTTGACCAGGTCTTTGTGGAAGAAGACGATGGCCACGGCCACCACGAGTCCCACGCCGATCACCAGGGCCATTTTCGCGTCGTTGCCCACGAGTGCGGCCTCCGCAGAGATGGAGCGATCCACCGTCCGTGGCGAATGCCGTCTCCTCACGCCCAAGTATGCCCGCCGCGCCGCCGCGCCGCATCCCCAACCTGACACACTTTGCCCAGCTTGGCGCCACCGGCGGCCGCAGTCTCCGAAGGTCAGATAACCCCGGCGAATCAGGCGTTTTCGACACTCCGGGCAGAGCCCGCACACTCGGCCTTGGTAGCACCTTCGGCCGGCCGGTATAATCGCCCCCCCTGTCAAACCGGGGAGGGTCATCACACCCCGAAGGGAGGCCGATGTCAGCGTACCCCTCGTCAGCTGTCAGCCCGCCGCGCGTGTGTCTGTTCGAGGACGCCGCGGCGGCCGGGCTCGAACCCCTCGCCCTGACTCGCCCGGCCTTCGACCTGCTTTGCGGCCTCACGTCCCTGGGCGACAAGCAGCTGCGGACGTTCGCTGCCAAGACTGGCGGCGCCGTGGTGCGCCCGCACCTGGCCGACGTCGTGCGCTGGCGTCATCCGGATACCGCGGTCAACGATGCGGACTGGCTGCGGAGCGGGCCGCTCGTGCTAGTCAACGCCCGCTGGCTGCCGCCGGGCGGGTCCGTCGCCGACTGTCGGGAGCCGTGCGTGGCACTCGTGGGCCAAGAGGTTGCCTATGCCGTCCTTTCGGCAGACCAGGCGGACGATTGCCCCTGGGGCGCGGGTGAGGACATCCTGGAGGCGTTGAAGCCGGCGCTGCCACGGCGAGAGGCGGGGGGGCGATTGGTGCGCTACCTCTGGGAACTGGTGCATCTTAACGGAGAGCAGATCGCTTGGGACTTCGCGCATCCCGGGGTTGCGGCGCCGCCCCTGGCAGGGTTGGCGCTGGTCGGCCCGGAGGAACGGCTGTGGGTCGATCCGCGGGCGAAGGTCGAGCCGATGGTGGTCGCCGACACGACGGGCGGGCCGGTCGTCGTTGGAGCAGGGGCGGTCGTCAGCGCCTTCTCCCGCCTGGAAGGACCGTGCGGCGTCGGTCCCGGCACCCACGTCCTGGGAGCGAAGGTCCGGGCGGGCACGACGCTAGGGCCGAACTGTCGGATCGGTGGCGAAGTGGAGGGGAGCATCATCCAGGGCCACAGCAACAAGTATCACGACGGCTTCCTCGGTCACGCCTACGTCGGCGAATGGGTCAACCTCGGCGCCGGCACCAGCAACAGCGACCTGCGCAACGACTACGGCGAGGTGACGATGACCGTGAACGGCCGGCCGGTGGCGACAGGGATGAGCAAGGTCGGCTGCTTCCTCGGCGATCACAGCAAGGCGGGCCTCGGCACCCTGCTGAACACCGGCACCAGCGTGGGCGCGTTCTGCAACTTGCTGCCGTCGGGCGGACTGTTGCCGAAGTATCTGCCGTCGTTCGCGAGTTGGTGGAACGGCACCCTCGTGGAGAACTCCGACCTGCCGCATCTGCTGGCGACGGCGGCGACCGTGATGGGCCGGCGCGGCGCAGCGCTTACGAAGGCGCACGCGGAACTGTACCGGGCGCTGTTCGAGCAGACGGCGGCGGAGCGCCGGCGAGCCCTGCGCGAGGCCGAGCAGCGACGGCTGCGGCGCGGGGCGTGAGGAGCCGCTCGGCTTGCTTTGCCGTCGGGCCGGTGCAACATCCGCGAAAATAACCTTGATGTTATATCACGCCGATGTTATAGTTTCTGGAGGAGAGCTTCTCATGGCAAGCGGCGGTGACCCATTGCCCAAGGCACAGCGCCTGGCCCTGTTCTGCGACCGACTGAAGCAGAAGGACCCTGCGGCGAACCACGACGAGGCGATGACCTTGCTTGTGAGCACGCTCCACGATGTCGAGGACGAGTTCAGCGGCGTCCCGTACAACCCGGAAGAACCTGGCACGGATGGGCGCATGTACCCGCCCAATGATCGGTTCCGCTATCCGAAGTGGGAGCGTCCCGGTGTCCGTTGCTATCGCCAAGTCGCGCACGCGACGTTTGTTGCCGAGAACGGAGCGCTGGAGATTCGCGCGCGGACGGGAAGCGACCTGGGCCGGATCATCTTCGAGAAGCAGGGCCAAGACGGAAGGAGAGTGAGCGACCATGACGCCACTGAGTGAACTTGCGGCCCGACTTCGGAAGACCTTCCCGGACGCACGGCTCGACTTTTCTGAGCCCGCGGTCCCAGGCGGAGTCGGATTTCTCGACATTTCCCACAGCGGCGATGTCCTCGCGGTCCAGTGGCAGGAGAAGTGGCACTTTGGAGTGTCGTCGCCCGAGGGTCACGGCTACGGGGAGAAGCCGGATGAAGTTTACCGCACCGTAGACGAGGTCGCGGCCAGAATCACCGATCTCCTCGACTCGCGTCGGAAGACCGAGCCGCCGTTAGCGGTCACACTGCGCGAACTGCGAGCCGAGCGAAGACTCCCGCAGACGGAACTCGCCGCTCTTCTCGGGGTCAGCCAGCCTGCGGTTTCTCGGCTCGAGCGTCACGTCAGCCGGATGCTCGTCGCGTCACTCCGGGCGGTCGTCCAGGCGATGGGCGGGCGCCTCGTCATCCAGGCCCACTTCCCCGACGGTGTCGTTCGCCAGATCGCCATCGATGAGGAGGCGGCCCCAAAGCCGGAACCCGAGCGGGTGATGATCGACGGGTAAGCTCGGCGTCGTTGCTGGAGGGACGGGGTACTGTATCGCTCGCTGTTCGAGCAGACGGCGGCGGGCGCTGCGCGAGGCCGAGCAGCGGCGACTGCGGCGCGGCGCCGTAATCCCTCGGGGCTGGCCTTCAGGCAGTGAGGGCGTGCGGGGGCCTGACCTGACCCTTCGCGCCCTTGCCGGCTCCCGAGGCCGGCGGGTAGAATCCATCGGCTGACCCGGCCGAGCTTCACCGCCTGGGGCGCCCGTCATCGCCGCCGGTCGTCGTCGGCCATCTCGAGTTTCTGCCTATGACTCAGGTCTTCATCTCCTACCGGCGTGACGATAGCGCCGACGTGGCCGGCCGGATCGACGACCGCCTGGTCGAGACATACGGCCGGGCCAACGTCTTCAAGGACGTGGACTCCATCCCCCTGGGCATCGATTTCCGCGAGTTCCTCGGCGACGCGGTCGGTCGCTGCCAGATCCTCCTCGCCGTCATCGGGCCGCAATGGCTCCACATCCTCGGGCCGACGGGCGGGCGCCGGCTGGACGACCCGCGCGACTTCGTGCGCCTGGAGATCGAGGCGGCGCTGCGGCGCGACATCCCCGTCATCCCGGTGCTGGTGGGCGGGGCCACGATGCCGGGGGACGCACAACTCCCGCCGTCCTTGCAAGCGCTGGCCTTCCGCAATGGGATCGCGGTGCGGCGCGACCCCGACTTCCACCACGACATGGATCGGCTGCTGAAAAGCCTGGGGCACTCGCTCCAGAAGGGCCAGACCCGGCCGCTGGTGGCACCCTCGCGGGAGATCGTCAACTCCCTCGGCATGAAGCTCGTCCTCGTGTCACGCGGCACCTTCTGGATGGGCGACCGCGGCAGCCAGCGACAGGTGCAGATCCCCGGGACTTCTACATCGGCACCCATCCAGTTACCCAGGGGCAGTGGCAGGACGTCATGGGCAACAACCCTAGTTACTTCTCCCGCACCGGCGACGGCGCCGACAAGGTGAAGGGCATCTCCGACGCTGACCTGAAGCAGTTCCCGGTGGAGCAGGTGTCGTGGGACGACGTCCAGGAGTTCCTGAAGCGGCTGAACGCCCGCGAGAAGGCTGGTGGATTCCTGGATCGCTTGCCGGCCGAGGTCGAATGGGAATACTCTTGTCGAGGAGGGCCACTTCTCAAAAAGATTGCGCGTTCGACTTCTACTTCTCTCAGCCCACCAACGACCTTTCGTCTGAGCAAGCCAACTTCAACGGCCAGAACCCCGGCGGTAATGCGCCCAAGGGCAAGTACCTGGAACGGACCACGAAAGTGGGCTCGTACAAACCGAATCGCCTCGGCATCTACGACATGCATGGCAACGTCTGGGAGTGGTGCGAGGACCACTTCGAGGCGGGTGGCTCGGCCCGGGTGATCCGGGGCGGCGGCTGGATCATCGACGGCGGCTCCAGCTGCCGGGCGTCGGATCGCTTCTGGCTCGAGCCGTCGCGCCGGTACTCCTACGTGAGCTTCCGCCTGGCCGCAGTTCCGTCCGAGGAGTAGGCGCAGGCAGGAGCGAGTAGCGCCTGGAGCGGAGGCCGGCGGGCCGTGAGCGCAGTCTGGAGATCATCCACCCGGACGAGCTGCCCCGGCACGTCCCGTGACGCGGCAAAGTTGCAAGCAAGATTTGTTGATTCTTGCGGGCGCCGCGCGAGCCGTGTTCTTTGGCCCAGCATCGACCCCAGGTCGAAATGCACCCGCTTCGGCTTTCGGGTAGACGGCTTGTCCGGCTCGGGCTCGGGTGGTTAAGATGCGGGGAAGGAGATGCAGCCATGATTGAACTCACTGAAGAACAGACGCGGGCCGTCGAAGGAGTGACAACTCCCGTCCTGCTGAACCCGAAGACGCAGGAAGAATTCGTCCTGGTGCGCAAAGAAGTCTTCGAGAAGATGCGGAAACTGATGGCGCCGCTAAGCCGTGGCTGAGATGATCCTGCCCTGGACGTGTACGAGCAGTACCGCAAGAAGCCATGAACCGAGGCGAGGTCGTGCTCGTGGACTGGCAGTTCAGCGATCGGACTGGCAGCAAGCTGCGGCCGACGGTTGTCGTGCAGGCGGACTTTCTCAACGGGCTCATCGACGATACGGTGCTGGAGCAGATCACGAGCACCAGGCACGGGATACCGGGGACGGAAGTCGAGATCGACCCGGCTCAGGAGACCGCCTCGGGGCTGCAGCACATCTCCTACGCCTCCTGCACGAACCTGCTCACGGCGGACCCCGCGTTCATCGATCAGGCGATCGGGGTGCTGTCGGACGCCGTCATGCGGAACATCGGCGACTGCCTGAAGAAGGTGCTGGAGTTGCCATGAAAAAAGCGACGCGCACCTCGGGACCGCGGAAGAAGACCATCCCGCCCTCCCGTCGCGCCGCCCCACGACTCCGTGATGAGTTTGGGATTACGCGCAGGACGTTGGCGCGGCTGACGGGGTTGTCCGAGCGCAGCCTGGCAACCTGGGAGCGGGGCGGCACACTCAACGAGGCGGGCCGGCGAGCCATCACCCTCGCGGAGCGGCTCTTGCGAGACCTGGCCGAGGTGATCCGCAAGGAAGCCATCGCCATCTGGTTGGAGACGCCGAACGAGGCGTTTGGCGGTCTGAAACCTGTCGAGGTTGTCGAGCGCGGGGAGATCGACCGGCTGTGGCGCATGATCTACTTTCTCGGGTCGGGTACGGCCAGTTAGGTCGGAGAAGATCGCTTGCCGTTCGTTCCCCATCGCTGGCCCCGTGTTCCTTGGCCCGGCGTAGCCAGGCTTCGGCCATCTTGTCGATCCGCACGGAACGAAGCCGACACGCATCCGGCGCAGGGATAAGAATCTTCGCTAGCCTCTTCCTTTCCGGCTCGACCTGCGTTACCTTGCGGCGAGACTCGCCCGCCGGGAGACGCACCCCATGCCTGACATCGACCGCGCGGGTGCAGCGGCTCACGCGGAACCTGTTGGAGCGCATGGGGAGAGTAGCACGTGGCGACGAGAAACAAATACGACCAGGCAGCTCGGTTTGCCGGGAAGCTCGATCCGATGGGCTTCCTGCTGTGGCTGCTTGCGGGGATGGACCAGTTCCTGCGATTTTCCCGGTGGCTTGACACCCGACGCCTCCCGTTCCCCGGACAAGCGGATCGCGTATGCGACACCGTGGCGGACTTGGTCGATGCCAACGGGTTGACGCCGCCGTGGGCGGTGATCGTGGAGTTTGAAGGAGAGCCCGATCCGGAAATGCCGGAACGGTTGCTTGAGTACGCCATCCAGGCGCGCCGTGAGCTGCGGCACGGCCCCTATGGGCGGGACAAGTACCTCGTTTCCGCCGTCGTGGTCAACCTGACCGGTGTCGGAAGCGACGCGGCGTTGGAGATGACTTTCCCGGGCACGACCGGCCTGAAGCTCAGCTGGCAGCCGGGCGTGCGGAACCTGGTGACTTTCGATGCGACTGGGGCGCTCGCGAAGATACAAGCCGGACAGATCGCCCGTTGCGTATTGCCGTGGGTTCCGCTGATGGCCGGGGCCGATGGGGAAGGTATCATCACAGAATGGAAACGACTGGCTGCTCAGGAGCCGAATGATCGGCAACGGCTACTTTACGCCGGCCTGGCCTTGATCTTCGCGGACAAGGCCAGGCGGAGAGCGATCTGGGAACGCGCCCTGGAGGGATGGAACGTGAAAGAAGCATCGATCATCGATGAGTGGCAGGAAGAAGCCCGCGCGGAGGCGCATCGCAATGATCTGCTGCGACTGCTGCGCTCCAAGTTCGGCGGTGCGCTGAACCCCGAACTGATCCAGGCGATCCAGAAACAACAAACTGCGCGGGAATTGTCGCACTGGTTTGACATCGCCCTGGCCGCCGGCTCCCTGGAGCAGTTCGAGGCCATCCTGGGCATCGGCAAGAACGGCGCCGCGCATCCGTAAACTGATGACTGGTCCCCGCACCCGCTGGTTTGACGAAAGGAACCCATCGCAATGGGCGTCAACGCACCTCTGAACCGCAAGCTCCGCATGGCCCTGGTCGGCGGCGGCCAGGGCGCCTTCATCGGCCGCGTCCACTGCATCGCCGCCGTCCTCGACAACCGCGCCGCCCTCGTCGCCGGCGCCCTCTCCTCCGACCCGGCCAAGGCCAAGGCGTCCGCGCCGGACTACGACATCAAGCCCGAGCGTGCCTACGGCTCCTACCAGGAACTCATCGACAAGGAAAAGAAGCTGCCCGAAGGCGAGCGCATCGATTTCGTGAGCGTGGCCACGCCCAACCACACTCACTTCGAGATCGCCAAGGCCGCGGCCGAGGCCGGCTTCAACGTCATGTGCGACAAGCCGCTGACGTTCGACCTCGCCCAGGCCGAAGAGCTGGCCCGCATCGTGCAGAAGACCGGCGTGGTCTTCGGCGTGACGCACAACTACACCGGCAACCCGCTGGTCCGTCAGGCGCGCGACATGGTCAAGTCCGGCGAACTGGGCGAGATCAACGCGGTGCGGGCCTTCTACGTCCAGGGCTGGCTGCGCACGCGGCTGGAAGAGGGCGGCCAGAAGCAGGCGAGCTGGCGCACCGATCCAAAGCGCTCCGGCGCCGCCGGCTCCTTCGGCGACATCGGCACGCACGCCTACAACCTCGGCCGCTTCATCACCGGCCTGCTGCCCGAGCAGGTGTCGTGCCTGCTCAGGACCTACGTGCCCGGCCGCCAGCTCGACGACTACGGCGTCGCCGCCATCCGCTTCGACAACGGGGCCCTCGGCACCGTTACCGCCTCGCAAATCTCTCACGGGCGCGAGAACGACCTGTGGATCGAGATCGACGGCACCAGGGGCTCGCTCGAGTGGCACCAGGAAGACCCCAATCGGATGATCTTCCGCCGCAACGGCCAGCCGCAGGCGATCTACACCCGGGCCGGCGGGCCCTACCTCGGCGAGACGGCCGCCCGCTCCACGCGCATCCCCAGCGGCCACCCCGAGGGCTACCTCGAAGCCTTCGCAAATATCTACGTCGCCGCCTATGATGACATGGCCAAACGGGCCGTCGGCCAGAAGTTCGATTACGCTCACAGCCTCTACCCCAACGTCAACGACGGGGTGGACGGCATGAACTTCGTCGAGAAGTGCGTCGCCAGCTCGAAGGAGAACGGCCACTGGCTGCCGTTGAAGCACCCGCTGTGCCGCTCGTAAATCGAGTTTTGAGTTTTGAGTTTTGAGCTTTGAATTCCCAACTCAAAACTCAAAACTCAAAACTCAAAACTCTCTCCGGAGTGACACCCATGCACACTCTCCTCCGCGTCGCCGGGGCCCTGGCCCTGGCGCTGTTCCTGGCGGGACCGACGCCCGCCGCGGACAAACTGGACGTCCATGAAGTCGAAGGCCAACCGCTCGGCGAGAACGCCAAGCGCGTCCTCGACGCGCTCGAGTTCCTCGGCGCCCCGATGCCGAAAGAGTCGGCCGACGCCATCCGCGCCGCCGCCAAGGAGCGCGACGCCGCCAAGCTCCAGAAACTCCTCGACCCGCACGTCCTCGTTCAGGTGACCATCAACCCCGAGTCGCGCGTCAAGGCGGCCCGCGGCCCGGCGGCGGCGCAGCTGCAGCAGAACGGCTTCGTCCCGTTGCTTGTCAAGGTCGTCAACGACGGCACGGTCAAGTCGAAGCTGAACGTCGCCAGTCCGCAGGCCGGGCCGGTCTTCGGCGGCGGCGGCGCGAGAGAACCCGGCAAGCCCGACAAGGACCACTTCCTCCAGGCCGAAACTTACAACAAGCCGCCGATGGCCGACAACCTCAGCGGCCTGAAGGTCGAATACGCCCTCCTCCTGCTCTACAGCAGCGAGGAAGGCAAGCGCGAGGTGACGCTCCGCTTCGACGTCGGACAGGGGACGCAAGATCTCGGCTTCCGCGGCGAGGTGCCGGTCCTCTTCGAGATCAAGCCGGCCATCCCTGTCAAACTGTCGATCAAGGACTTCGACGATACGTCAACGACCGGCCGCTTCACCTTCACCGACAAGGCCGGCCGCGTCTACCCGTCGCGGGCCAAGCGCCTGGCACCGGACTTCTTCTTCCAGGACCAGGTCTACCGCCACGACGGCGGCACCGTGCTGCTGCCGCCGGGCGAGTTCACCATGACCTACGGCCGCGGGCCGGAGTACAAGCAGCTCCGCAAGACCGTTACCGTCCCCGAGAAGGGCGCTGCCAGGATCGAGGTGAAATTGGAGCGCTGGGTCAACACGATGGATTACGGCTTCTACAGCGGCGACCACCACATCCACGCGGCCGGCTGCCAGCACTACACCAACCCGACCGAGGGCGTCTTCGCCAAGGACATGTTCCTGCACGTCAAGGGTGAGGGGCTCAACGTCGGCTGCAACCTGACCTGGGGGCCGTGCTACGACTTCCAGCGGCAGTTCTTCTCACCGACCATCGACAAGATGAGCGAGCCGCTTACGGTCCTCAAGTACGACATCGAGGTGTCGGGCTTCGGCTCGCAGGCGCTGGGACACGTCTGCCTGCTGAACCTGCGCGACCAGACCTACCCCGGCTCCGACGGCACCGCGACCAAGGGCTGGCCGACCTGGACGACGCCGCTGATGAAGTGGGCCAAGGCGCAGGGGGCCGTCACCGGCTACGCCCACTCGGCGAGCGGCCTCGTCCTCGGCGACTCGACGGCGACCGCCAAGCAGCTCCTGTCGATGTACGCCAAGAAGTCGCCGCGCGCACTGACGAAGGACGAGGCGGCGAAGGCCGTCCTGCCCGAGGACTTCGCCACCATCGACAGGGACGGCGATGGCGAGCTGAGCGAGAAGGAATTGGCCGAAAGCATCGGCCGTAACCGCGAGAAGCTGCCGAACCTCATTGTGCCGCCGATGAACGGCATCGGCGCCCAGGAGATCTGCGTGACCGTGCAGCAGCACCTGTGCGACTTCATCAGCGCGATGGACACGGCCCGCGTGCCGGAGTGGAATTGCTGGTATCACATCATGGACTGCGGCTTCCCGCTCAAGGCGAGCGGCGAGACCGACTTCCCGTGCATCAGCGGCAGTCGCGTCGGTCAGGGGCGCGTCTACGTCCAGCTCGGCAAGCTCGACAAGATCGACTTCGGCGCCTGGTGCGAGGGGGTGGCCAAGGGGCACTCGTACGTCTCCGACGGCTACGCCCACGCCCTGGAGTTCACCGTCAACGGCAAGGCCGCCGGCGGCGAGGTCGCGCTCGACGAGCCCGGCAAGGTGACGGTCAAGGCCAAGGTCGCTTTCGCCTCCGAGATGCCGCTGGGGACGTCGAACGGGGGGCAGGTCCCGCAGGGCAAGACGCGCAAGGTCGAGTTGGTCGTCAATGGCGTTGCTGTCGCGTCCGAGGAGGTGCCGGCGGACGACAAGTCGCACGACATCACCTTCGACGTGCCGGTCGAGCGCAGCAGCTGGGTGGCCCTGCGACACTTCCCGCAGATGCACACCAACCCGGTCAACGTGCTGGTCGGCGGCAAGCCGATCCGGGCCTCTCGCAAGAGCGCCCTGTGGTGTGCCGCCACCATCGAGCAGCTCTGGACGGTCCGCAAGAACAACATCGCCAAACAGGAGCAGACGGAGGCGGAAAAGACGTTCCACAAGGCGATCGAGGCGTATCAGACGATCGCGATGGAGTGTCCGGAGGGGAGTTGAACGGGCTGATTTATCGTTTCGCGCTCGCGGCATGATACCGCGAGCGCGAAACGATAAATCGGTCACCGCGAGTTGCCGCCCGGGTTGGTGTAGGTGCGCTTGTCGCGCAGCGGCCGCGTCTCGAGGCGTCGGCGGCCGTTGACGTCCAGCGGCCCGCCCAGGATCTTGATCGCCTTGTCGGTGTTCGACACCTTGAAGACGCCGACCGTCTTGCCGTTGCGGCCGCCCGAGCTGCAGTAGGCGTACTCGATGTTGATGTGCTCGGCGCCGAGCAACTCGCAGACGTGGGCGAGCGCTCCCGGCTGGTTGCGCAGCTCCACCACCAGGACGTCGCTCTGGGCGTGGGGCGTGTTCAGGCCGTTGAGCACCTGCACCGTCTTGGCCACGTCGTTGACCACCACCCGCAGGACGCTGTGCTCGTGGCTGTCCATGACGGTAAGGGCGGTGATGTTGATCTTCTCGCGGGCCAGGGCCGAAAGGACATTGGCCAGGCGACCGGGCTTGTTCTCCAGGAACACCGAAACCTGCTTCGTCGTTTCCATTGGCGAACCTCCAGAAGTTGACTTGCCGTCGGTGTGGCAGCCGCTGGGGCCGATGAAAAGCCCCTTGCAAGACTGCGCCCTCTCATTCTAGACTGGTCTGCGGCCCGGTCCAGCGAAACCCGGAGTCCCAGACGTGAAATCTCAGCCGGCGCCGCCCGATCCCGAGTCACCGACCGCCTCCGACGAGGCGGTTTCACCCGCGGCGGCGACCCCGGCCACGGTGCCGGAGCTGGGTCGGCTGCGCGAATACGTGCTGCTGGAAAAGATCGTCCAGGGCGGCATGGGCGCCGTCTACCGTGCCGTGCACACCCGCCTGGACAGGATTGTCGCCCTGAAAACGCTGCCGGCGGAGCGGATGAGCAACCCCGACGCCGTGGCCCGCTTCACGCGCGAGATGAAGGCCGTCGGCAAGCTCAACCACCCCAACATCGTCCAGGCCACCGACGCCGGCGAGGTCGGCGGCACCCACTTCCTGGTCATGGAGTACGTCGAAGGGACCGAACTGTCGGTGGCCGCCGGCCGGCTCGGCCCGCTCCCCATCGCCGCCGCCTGTGAGATCGCCCGCCAGGCGGCGCTCGGCCTGGCCCACGCGCACCAGCGCGGACTGATCCACCGCGACGTCAAGCCGTCGAACCTGCTGCTGAGCGCCGGGGGACAGGTCAAGGTCCTCGATCTCGGCCTGGCCCTGCTGCTCAGTCCGTTCGCCGAGGAAGGCGGAAGCACCGTCAGCGGCGTGGTCATGGGCACGTTCGACTACATGGCGCCCGAGCAGGCCGCGGACGCCCACGCGGTCACGGCCCGGGCCGACGTCTACAGCCTCGGGTGTACGCTGTACCACCTGCTCAGGGGGAAGGCGCCGTTCGGCGGATTCCCAAGCGGGGCCCTGAAAATGCGGGCTCACGCCACCGAGCCGGTGCCACCCATCCGCGCGGCGCGCCCGGAGGTGTCCCCGGCGCTTGAGGCGGTGCTGCTGCGGATGCTCGCGAAGGATCCGGCCGACCGCTACGCCGGCGCCGCCGAGGCCGCCGAAGCCCTCGCCCCGTTCGCCGCCGGCGCCGACCTGCGGGGGCTCGCCGCCAGCCTCACTGGGTCGGCCGCCGTGGCCTCGGCGGAAACCCTGCCTCCCTCCTCGCCGGCCCGGCGCCGCCGGCGGTCGGCCGCACTCGGCACCGCGGCGCTGTTGGCCGCTGTCGGACTGGCCGCCGTCCTCTGGTTCCTCCCCCGATCCGGGGACGGCGGCACCCCGACCGGCCCCGCGAAGGGTGAGCCGGAAGCCGAGGCGGGTTTGCCGGCGCCCCCCTTGCCGCAGCATCAGCGCCCCGCCGCGCCCGCGGACGGGTTCGCCACGCTGCTCGACGCCGACGCGAAGGCCTACGAGACGTGGCTGGCCCAGATGCGGGCCGACGGCTTGCGCCCCGCATCGTTGCAGGTCCGCGACAGCGGCGACGGTCCGCGCTTCCAGGCCATCGCCGTACGTGACTCGAAACCGGTCGCCTGGGAGGCGCCCCTGGACCTGGACGACGCCGCCGCGGACAAGCAGTTCGCACAGTTCTCGGAGCGGGGCTACCGGAACGTGTGTTCTACTGGGTACCTCGACGGCAGCACAGTTCGCTTCGCCAACCTCTGGGCCCAAGACGCGGGCGACGGCGGCTGGTACAACTACCGCGCCCTGACCGTCGAGGAATTGACGGGGAAGGTAGACGAGCTGCAAAAGGAGGGCTACCGCCCCGCATCGATTAACGGCTACTTCGACGGCCAGAAGGTGCTGTTTGCCGCCTATTTCGTCCCTCACAACCAGGCGCGATGGGAAGCACTGGCTGCCCTGCCGCCGCTGCGCCTCGAGAACGCTGTTCCCAACCGCCGGGCTCGTGGCTTTCGCCCCGTCAGCCTCGGCGCCTTCGCCGGGGCGAACGGCCCCCGGCTCCCCGTCGTCTGGTTGGCCGATGCTTCGGCCACCGCGTGGGAACTCCGGGTCGGACTGACGGCGGCGCGCTACCGCGAGGAAGAGGACTCGTTGGCGTCGCACGGCTACCGTCCGCTGGCCCTGGTCGGCTACGCTCAGATGGGCAAGACCCTCTACGCCGCGGTCTGGGTCCGCGACAGCTTCGCCGAGTTGCCGCTGCCGCGCAGCGGTCGCTTCGTGCCTGACCTGGAGCCGTTCGACCGGGCGATGGTTGAGTTCCTGCGCGAGCGCAACATCCCCGCAGGGGCGCTGGCCGTCGTCAAGGACGGCCGGCTGGTGCTGTCGCGCGGCTACGGTTATGCCGACCGCGAGCGCACGAAGCCGCTCGCCGAGGACGCCCCATTTCGTCTCGCCAGCCTGACCAAGATGATGACGGCGGCCGCGGTCCGGAAATTGATCCGGGACGGCAAACTGACGCGCGAGAGCAAGGTGTTCGACCTGCTCGCCCTGGGACCGCCGCCGGGCAAGGCGCTCGACCCGCGCTGGAAGGCGGTGACGGTTGGCCATCTGCTCGATCACCAGGGGGGCTGGGACGTCGAGGAGGCGAAGTTCGACCCGATGTTCCGCTCCGTCGAGATCAGCGCGGCGCTCGGCAAACCCGGCCCGGCGACCGCCGCCGAGGTGATTCGCTACATGGTGGGGCAGCCGATGCAGTTCGATCCCGGGAAGAAGAGTTTTTACTCGAACTTCGGCTACTGTCTCCTCGGGCGCGTGATCGAAAAGGTGTCGGGCAAGCCGTACCTCGATTACCTGCGCAGCGACGTGCTGGAGCCGGCGGGGGTCAAGGGCGTGGCACTGGGCCGGACGCTGCCGGCCGACCGCGACCCGCGCGAGCCGTTCTACAGCGACACGCACCTGGCGCGGGACGTGATGCGCCCGGAGAGCAAGGACAAGGTGCCGGACCCCGACGGCGGCTTCTGCGTGGAGACGATCGATTCGCACGGCGGGCTGACGGCGCCGGCGGCGGATGTTGCTCGCTTCCTGGTGGCGTTCGCCCTGGACGGCCACCCGGCCGGCCGCCACATTCCCGGCGGCGCCGCCTTCGGGAGCTTGCCGGGTACGTTCACGATGGCGCTGAAGCGCCCGGACGGTGTGGGCATTGTCGTGCTGTTCAACCAGCGGACCGACCCGTCCGGGCTCGATTACTTCAAGATCGAGGAGGTCATGAATCGGGCCGCTGACGCCGTCAAGCGTTGGCCCGCGCCGGGTGAGCGGTAGGCGCTCCTTCCCGCCGTCGGCCCTCCCACCCCGTATATTGAACAACATCGTCGCTGAATGCTACAATGACGCGGCTGAGGAATTTGGGGGCGCAGGAACGCCAACGGCAGGGGTAGGACACGAAGCATCAGCCCGTGGACGCCGATGGCCCGCGGGAGAAGGAGTCGAGTCCGTGCAAATCAAGATTTCCGCACGACATGGCCACGTGAGCGAGGCGACACAAGAGTTCATCCGGGAAAAGGCGCAGAAGCTGACGCGCTTGTTCGAGCGCCTCACGATCATCCAGATAACGGTCGATCTGAAGAACGAGGGGCAGCCCTGGGTGGAGTTCCTGGTGAAGTCGGAGCACAAGCACGACTTCGTCGCCCACGAGAGTCACCCCGACCTGCTGGCGGCCGTCGATATGGCGTTGGGCAAGCTGGAAATGCAGGTGCGCCGCTACAAGGAGAAGATTCAGGACCACCGGCGAACGCCTTCCACGGGCGAGGTCGCCGGGGCGCCCCCGGCCGCAGAAACCGGTGAGCAGTGAGGGAGGCCCCGCATGCGCATGTCTGATTTCGTGGTCCGCGACGCGATCATCCCCGACCTGAAGGCGTCCAACAAGGAGGGGGTGATCCGCGAAATGATCGAGGGCCTCCGGGCCGCGGGCCAGTTCAAGGGGGCCGACCCGGAAGACATCGTGCGCGCGGTGCTGCGCCGCGAGTTGCTGGGCTCGACGGGCATCGGCCGAGGCGTGGCCATCCCGCACACCAAGCACGCCAGCGTCGAGAAGCTCGTCGGCACCGTCGCCTTGTCCAAGGGGGGCGTCGCGTTCGACAGCCTGGACGGCGAGCCGGTCCACGTCTTCGTCCTGCTGATCTCGCCCCAGGACCGCCCCGGCGACCACCTCCGCGCCCTGGAGAACGTCTCGCGCAGCCTGCGCGACGACGTGTTCGTCCGCTCACTCCGGCAGGCCACAACGCGCGAGATGATCTGGGGCTTCCTGGAAGACGCCGATCACTAGAGGGGCCGAAGGCCGCTTGCGGCTTAGCGTTCGCTCCATCAAGCTGAAGCGAACGCTAAGCCGCAAGCGGCCTTCTCCCTCGGCCCGTGCGGCTGGCCTTGACCGCGCCTTGATCGCTCCCTATAGTCCCACCCACTTTGGGGCAGGCGGCTGGACCGCGGACGCCAGGAAGGCGCCGACAGCCGGACACGGGCCGCGCGACCGGGGTCGTGAGTGCGGCGCGTGCTCTCTTCTGCGGGGAAGGGGACCAAGCTATGGGCAGGAAGCCCGTCGTGGGGTTGGTCGGCACCTGTCTGGCCGGCCTGGCGTTCGCAGGATGTGACAACACCCCGGTTCGGCCGGGAGGTAGCAAAACGGATATGCCGCCGATCAGCAGCAGCAGCGGCAACCCTTCGTGGAATAACTCGCGCCAGGGTCAGAGCGGCACGGCAGGGGGCTCCTTCGCCGGCGGCAGCGGCGGTGCGAGCGTTCCGGCAACCACGATCACCTCGACCCCGCTCCCTCGCGACTCGTCCGCGGGCGCCGGCCCAGGCAGCAATGGCGCCTTCAACGTCGGCGCGGGTGGGTCGAGCGACGGGTATCCTAACGGAAGGTCGATGGATTCCGCGACCGGAGCTGGTGGCGGCAACATCTTGCGCGTCTCTTCCTCTGGATCGCCCGGTCCCGACCTGACCGGTGGCCGGACGACGCAGCCGCCTGCTCCGTCCACCAATTTCAATGACCCGAAGTCGGGGAGCGTGCCGGTGCTGGTGGGATCGCCCCCCGCGAGTGCGGGGGCGACTTCGAGATTGCCGGCACTGCCCCCGATGGTCGCGCAGCCTGGTGCGCCGCGGCCGGCTATGGATGTACTGACCTCGACCGGCGAGAAGGTTCGCGTCATCGCCCCAGTGGGCTCGACTTCGGGTGGGGGTGACATGAGCGAGGTGGCTGGCCCGGCGATACCGCTGCCGCCGCCCGCACCGCCAGTTGGGCTCCCAACGATTCCGCTCCCGCAATCGCCCGATTCCTCGACCACCGCAGCACCGCTAGCAAAGCCACTGCCGCCGATAGCGCCGGCGCTGCCCAGCAGCGGCATCCCAACGCGGCCGCAAAACCCGGCGGTCATGGGGTCGGGCACACCGAGCGAGTAACGATCGAAACGCAGGGGTGGGTGAGGGTAGGCCGCGCGCGGCTCCACGAGTCGCGCGCGGCCGTTTCCTTTTCCGCCAAGCCGCAAGCGGCCAGAAGGCGCAATCCGTCGGACCCTCCGCCTCGTCTTTTCTTCAGAAGGTAACTTTGTCCCAATCGCGGTGTGCCGTGGCAGTCCACCCGGCCGCGCCGTCGCCCACGGATTTCCTCTCCCCCAGGGGTAACGAACATGATCGCGAAATGGAGACTGCGAGTCGGGCTCGCCACCCTGATCCTCGGCGTAGCCGCCCTCTGGCTGATGGCCGCCGACGAGAAGGCGCCCGGCCAGAAGGAGCGGCGCGACGCCTTCCTGAAAACCGAGCAGCAGGGCAACTGGAAGGACGCTTACGAAGGGCTGCGCAAGCTCGCCCTCGACCCCGCCGACGACCCGGTCGAGGTCGGCAACGACCTGACACACGGCATCACCTGTCTGCAGCGGCTCGGCCGCGACGACGAGATCGACGAGTTCCGCGAGGGGGTGATCGAAGCCCACAAGGGCAACTGGCGACTCCTCGACGCCGCGGCGAAAACCTACCAGGACGGCCAGCATCAAGGCTACATCATCGCCGGCAAGTTCTCGCGCGGCTGGCGCCGCGCCGGCGGCCGCTACGTCGGCGTCTTCCAGCGCGACCGCGCCCGCGCCCTGCAACTGATGCAGCAGGCCCTGCCCCTCTTGAAAGACGAAAAGGACAAGGCCGCCGCCGGCGCCTTCCACCTGCACTTTGCTGACGTGATCCTGCGCGGCGCCGGCTACTACGAGACCTGGCGCTTGCAGTCCCTCACCGACCTGACCCAGCTGCCGGACTACGGCGAGGGCTGGGGGTACGGCGGCAGCGCCAACGGCGCCCCGGTGAATGCCAACGGCGACCCCATCTACTACAAGGTGCCCAAGACCTACGAGGCGTCGCAGAGCGACGGCGAGCGCTGGCGCTGGATGCTCATGCAGGCCGCCGAGATCGACTCGGCCCGCGCCAACGAGACCGACATCCTCCTGGCCAACTTCATGCGCGGCCAACTCGGCGTGCAGACGATGGCGCAGTATGGCCGGCGCTTCCGCGGCGGTGACGACAAGGAAGACACCAGCGGCACCTACGCCCTGCACACGCTCACCGACGACGAAACCATCGCCCGCCTCGCGACTGGTACCAAGCGCTTCAAGGTGCCCGACGAGTTCAACTGGATCAAGATCTACGAGCGCGTCATCGGCCGCGGCAAGAGTTCCTTCGGCGAACAGGCTCGCGACGCCCTCAGCAACGAGTTCGAGGACCGGCGGCAGTACGTCAAGTCGGGCGACGCCTGGCAGAAGGCCATCGACGAGTACGGCCCGGGCGAGCGCGACTGGCGCAAGCAGCGCCGCCAGCAGATCGTCGGCAACTGGGGCCGCTTCGAGCCGGGCGAGGTCCAGCCCGCCGGCAGCAAGGCCACCGTCGATTTCCGCTTCCGCAACGGCAAGAAGGTCGCCTTCGAGGCCCGTCCCATCGACGTCGCCAAGCTCCTCGACGACGTCAAGGCCTACCTCAAGAGCAACCCCGGCACCCTCGACGGCAACAAGACCAATATCGGCAATATCGGCTATCGCCTCGTCGAGCAGAACGAGACGGCCTACCTCGGCGAGAAGGCCGCCTCCTGGGACATGGAGCTGAAACCGCGTCCCGAGCACGTCGATGACCGCGTCACGGTGACGACGCCGCTCCTGAAGCCGGGCGCCTACCTGCTCACCGCCCAGATGGCCGACGGCAACCTTAGCCGCATCATCGTCTGGCTCAGCGACACCGTCATCGTCCGCAAGCAGCTCGACGGCCAGGCGTTCTACTACGTCGCCGACGCCGTCACCGGACAGCCGGTGGCGAAGGCCGGCCTCGACTTCTTCGGCTGGAGGCAGGTGCAGGTCAAGCCGAACACCAACCAGTACCGCGTCGAGACCACCGCCTTCAGCGAGACGTCCGACGCTGATGGGCAGTTGACCGTCGGCGCGGGCAAGCTGGGCGGCAACTACCAGTGGGTCATCACCGCCCGCAAGGCGAAGGACGGCCAGGGCGGCGCCGACCGCTTCGCCTACCTCGGCTTCACCTGGTTCTGGTTCGGCCCGACCTACGACGCCGAGTACAACCAGACGCGCGTCTTCACCATGACCGACCGGCCGGTCTACCGCCCGCTGCAGACCGTGCAGTTCAAGGCGTGGGTGGAGCACAGCAAGTACGACCAGCCGGACACGTCCGACTACGCCGGCAAGTCGTTCACCGTGCTGATCCACAACCCGCGCGGCGACAAGATTTACGAGAAGACGCTGACCGCCGACGAGTACGGCGGCCTGGTCGGCGAGTTGCCCCTGGCGAAGGACGCGGTCCTGGGCACCTACGGCCTCCAGGTCAAGGAGGGGCAGGTCGTTCACGGCGGCGGCAGTTTCCGCGTCGAGGAGTACAAGAAGCCCGAGTTCGAGGTGACGGTCGAGGCGCCCAAGGAGCCGGTGCAGCTGGGCGAGCCGATCGTGGCCACCATCCAGGCGAAGTACTACTTCGGCGCCCCGGTGGTGCGGGCCAAGGTGAAGTACACGGTGACGCGCAGCACGTTCAGCAGCGACTGGCACCCGCGCGGCACCTGGGACTGGCTGTACGGCCGCGGCTACTGGTGGTTCGCCGCCGACTACGCCTGGTATCCCGGCTGGGCCGAGTGGGGCACCCGGCGGCCGGTGCCGTTCTGGTTCCGCGGCGCCTGGAACCCGCCCGAAGTCGTCCTGCAAAACGAGGTCGAGATCGGCCCCGACGGCGTCGTCAAGGTGCCGATCGACACCTCCATCGCCAAGGCGCTGCACGGCAACCAGGACCACAAGTACACGATCACCGCGGAGGTCGTGGACGAGTCGCGGCGCACCATCGTCGGCAGCGGCGACGTGCTGGTGGCGCGCAAGCCGTTCCGCGTCTTCGCCTGGGTCGATCGCGGCCACTACAACGCCGGCGACACCATCCACGCCAGCTTCCGCGCCCAGACGCTCGACGGCAAGCCGGTGGTCGGCCCCGGCGAATTGACCCTGTACCGGATCACCTATAACGAGAAGAGCGAGCCGGTCGAGAAGGCCGTGCAGACCTGGAAGCTCGAGACCAGTGCCGAGGGGCAGGCGCGCGAGCAGATCAAGGCGGCGGAGGCCGGCCAGTATCGCCTGTCGTACAAGGTAACCGACGCCAAGAAGCACACCGAGGAGGGCGGCTACCTCTTCGTGGTGACCGGCGAGGGCTTCGACGGCAAGGACTTCCGCTTCAACGACGTCGAGCTGGTCGCCGACAAGCGCGAGTACGCCCCCGGCGACAAGGTGAAGCTGCTGGTCAACACCGACAAGGCCGACGCGGCGGTGCTGCTGTTCGTGCGGCCGGCCAACGGCATTTACCTGGCGCCGAAGGTGCTGCGCCTCACGGGCAAGAGTACCCAGGAGGAGGTCGCCGTTGTCCAGAAGGACATGCCCAACTTCTTCGTCGAGGCGCTCACCGTCCACGGCGGCAAGGTCTTTTCCGAGCTGCGTGAGGTGGTGGTGCCGCCGGAGAAGCGGATCGTCAATGTCGAGGTCGTGCCGTCGGCGACGGAGTACCGCCCCGGCCAGAAGGCGACGATCCAGGTGAAGCTGACCGACCTGGCCGGCAAGCCGTTTGTCGGCTCAACGGTGCTGACCGTCTACGACCGGAGCGTCGAGTACATCTCCGGCGGCTCCAACGTGCCGGAAATCCGGGCCTTCTTCTGGAACTGGCGGCGTCACCACTACCCGTCGAGCGAAACGAACGTCGCCCAGTGGTTCCCGAACCTGCTGCGCCACACCGAGATCGGCATGGCCAACCTCGGCCTCTTCGGCGCCTCGGTCGTCGAGGAACTCGCCAAGAAGGGCAAGGGCGAGGAGAAGGGGGACAGGTTGCGGACGGAGAATGAGTTGTTCGACTCGGATGGGGTTGGCGGCGGCTTCGGCCGCCGGGGCGTGGCGGATGCGAAGGCGGCCGCCCCGGGCGGTCCGGCGGCTGGTCGCCTGGGCGGTGACAACGGGGAGCAGATGAAGCGCGAACTCGGGGCCGACAAGCAGGGAGAGCGTCAGCCCGGGCCCGGCCCCGGCGTCCCGCAGCCGACCGTGCGCAAGAACTTCGCCGACACCGCCTACTGGTCGGCGTCGGTGGCCACCAACAAGGACGGCTTCGCCGAGGTGACCTTCCCCATGCCGGAGAACCTGACCGGCTGGAAGGTGAAGGTCTGGGCGATGGGCCACGGCACCAAGGTGGGCCAGGGCGAGGCCGAGGTCGTCACCAAGAAAGACCTCCTCGTCCGCCTGCAGGCGCCGCGCTTCTTCGTCCAGAAGGACGAGGTCGTCCTGTCGGCCAACGTCCACAACTACCTCAAGACCCAAAAGAGCGTCGAGGTGACGCTGGAGCTGGACGGCGGCACGCTGGGCGCCCTGACCGAGCTGAAGCAGCAGCTGATGATCCCCGCCGGCCGCGACAAGCGCGTCGATTGGCGCGTGCAGGTCAAGAGCGAGGGGCAGGCGGTCGTCCGCGTCAAGGCGGTCACCGACGAGGAATCGGACGCGATGGAGATGCGCTTCCCCTGCCTGGTCCACGGCATGCTCAAGACCGACTCTTACTCCGGCGCCATCCGGCCGGACAAGGACCTGTCGGCCATCTCGCTGACGGTGCCGGCCGAGCGGCGGATCAACGAGTCGCGGTTGGAGGTGCGCTACTCGCCGACCCTGGCGGGGGCGATGGTCGATGCCCTGCCGTACCTGGTCGATTACCCCTACGGCTGCACCGAGCAGACGCTCAACCGCTTCCTGCCGACGGTGATGGTGCAGCGGACCTTGCAGCGGATGAATCTGAACCTGAAGGAGATCCGCGACAAGCGCACCAACCTGAACGCCCAGGAGATCGGCGACGACAAGGAGCGGGCGAAGGGCTGGAAGCGCTTCGACCGCAACCCGGTCTTCGACGAGGAGGAGGTGAAGGGCATGGCGCTGGCCGGCGTGCAGGCGCTGGCGGGGATGCAGCTGGGCGACGGCGGCTGGGGCTGGTTCTCCGGCTACGGCGAGCACTCCTGGCCGCACACCACGGCGGTCGTCGTCCACGGCCTGCAACTGGCCAAGGAGAACGACGTCGGCCTGCCGCCGAACATGCTCGAGCGCGGCGTCGAGTGGCTCAAGGGCTACCAGGCGGAGCAGATCCGTCGCATCAAGAACGCCCCGTCGAAGACCAACCCGTGGAAGGAGCACGCCGACGAGACCGACGCCCTGGTCTACATGGTGCTGGTCGATGCCGGCGTGGCCGACGCCGAGATGCGCGACTTCCTGTACCGCGACCGGACGCACCTGGCGGTCTACGCCAAGGCGATGTACGGCCTGGGGCTGTTCAAGCTCGGCGAGACCGAGAAGCTGTCGATGATCCTCAAGAACATCGACCAGTTCGTGGTGCAGGACGACGAAAACCAGACGGCGTACCTGCGCCTGCCGGCGGGCAACCACTGGTGGAGCTGGTACGGCAGTGAGGTCGAGTCGAACGGCTACTACCTGAAGCTGCTGGCCCGCACCAGCCCCAAGGACGAGAAGGCGTCGCGGCTGGTGAAGTACCTGCTCAACAACCGCAAGAACTCGACGTACTGGAGCAACACGCGCGACACGGCGGTCTGCGTCGAGGCGATGGCCGACTACCTCAAGGCCAGCGGCGAGGACAAGCCGGACATGACCGTCGAGGTGTGGCTGGACGGCAAGAAGATGAAGGAAGAGCACATCGACACGAAGAACCTCTTCACCTTCGACAACAAGCTGGTGCTGAGCGGCGACGCCATCGAGACCGGCAAGCACGTCGTGGAGGTGCGTCGCAAGGGGACCGGCCCGGTCTACTTCAACGCCTACCTGACGAACTTCACCCTGGAGGACTTCATCACGAAGGCCGGCCTGGAGGTGAAGGTGAACCGCAAGTACTACAAGCTGACGCGGGCCGACAAGGAGGAGAAGGTCCAGGGCAGCTCGGGTCAGGTGGTCGGCCAGCGGGCCGAGAAGTACGTGCGGACGGAGTTGAAGAACCTGTCGGTGGTGAAGAGCGGCGACCTCGTGGAAGTCGAGCTGGAGATCGACAGCAAGAACGACTACGAGTACCTGATCTTCGAGGACCCGAAGGCGGCTGGCTTCGAGGCGATGCTGGTGCGCAGCGGCTACAACGGCAACGACATGGGGGCGTACGTGGAGCTGCGTGACGACCGGGTGTCGTTCTTCGTGCGGGCGCTGGCGCGTGGCAAGCACAGCGTCAGCTACCGGCTGCGTGCGGAGATCCCGGGCAAGTTCAGCGCCCTGCCGACGCGCGGCTACGCCATGTACGCGCCGGAGCTGAAGGGGAACTCGGACGAGATCAAGATCGGCATCGACGATTGATCGTGTTCGAGGAGGAGAATAGACCACGGATTGGACGGATGAGACGGATTACCACGGATCAGATCCGTGGTAATCCGTCTCATCCGTCCAATCCGTGGTCTATTCTCGGGGAAGAGCGCCGGCGCCGCTACGTCTTTGACGCGCCTCGCGTGCCGTTGCTGCCTCTCTTCCTCCGCGCGGGCGGTGCCGCGGCCTTGGCGTAAGCCTGGCGAACTTCGTCCAGAGTCGTCGCAGTCGCGATGACGCGATTCAGGGCCAGGTACTTCTCGGCGTCGTTCAACTCTTGGATGGCGGGGATCAGTCCGGCGCCCTCCTCGCCGAATCTGGCGCGCAGCACGTCTTCGATCATCTCAAGCATCACCACTCGCTCAATACTCGTGACGTATGGCATGCGTTGTCTCTCCTGGCAAAGGGCAAGAGGGACAGTTAACCCATCCCTATTGCCTCCAATGACTTGTGGAACAATTCGCACCCCAGCTCACGCCACAACCAGCTGCCATTACGCCTTCGACGAGCCGCGCTTGCCGTTGCTACCCTTCTTCCGCCGCGGCGCCGGTGCTGCTGCCTCGGCGCACGCCCCGCGGACTTCGTCCAAGGTTGCCGCCGTAGCGATGACCTGGCCCACGGTGTCGTATTTCTCCGCGTCGTTCAGCTCCCTGATCGCGGGCATCAGCTGCACACCCTCCTCGCCGAATTTCCCGCGGAGGACGCCTTCGATCACCCGCAGCATCCCCTGCCGCTCAATGCTCGTGACGAATGGCATGCGTCGTCCCTCCTCATAGGCATCAAGTTCTTGCCGGAAGGCGCTCTCGAGCGCCGGCGGCAACTCCATCAACCAGTCGATCAGCCGGAACAGTTGCCGCACGTCTTCGGCATCGAAACCCCGTTCGTACAGTCCGCGCACCAGACGCCATTTCCAGAGGCGCCGGGCCGCCGGGTCGCCCCGTGTCTCCAGCGCCTTCAGGTGCGCCAGCACCACCTGGAGTGAAAAAGGGGACGCGGCTCGTAAAGACAATATGTCTTTACGAGCCGCGTCCTTTTTTTTCACCGTCGCGGACCGGGGAGTTCAAGCGGCGCCGGTTCGCTTGTGCGGGTCCGATCAACCGACTAGAATCAGCAGAGATTGAAGCCCTTGACCCCGGAGCCGAGCGATGATTCAGGTCATCACAGCCACGTTTGAAGACGGCGTTCTCAAGCCGAACGAGCCCCTGAAGTTGCCGCCTCACTCCCAAGTTCGCCTGGCCGTGGAGCCGCTCGACGAGGATGACGAACGAGTGCGCCGGCAACACGCCTGGGAAACGGTCGAACTCCTCTGGCGGCGATCGACCATCGACTCGCAGGGAGAGCGGCTGAGCCGCGCGCAGCTTCATGAACGCCGTTGACACGAACATCTTTCTCTATTCGCTCGACAAGCACGAGCCCGCCAAGCAGGCGAAAGCGCAGCAGTTGCTTCAGCGACTGCGCTCGGCTCCGGAACCGACATTTTTGCTCTGGCAAGTGCAAGGTGAGTTGGTTCAGCAGCTGCGCCATTGGCGCGATCAAGGGAAGTTGACAGCCGCCGAGTTCCTCCAGCACGTGCAAGCGTTTCGCTACTTGTTTCCCCTCGTTCTGCCGGTGCCCGCCGTACTGGATCGTGCCCTCGACCTGTCGGGACGATACAGCCTGTCGCACTGGGACAGCATGATCCTCGGTGCCTGTTTAGAAGGCGGGATCACTACCCTGTATACCGAGGACATGGGGGCGCCCCGAACTATTGATACGATCCAGCTAGTCAATCCACTGATCTGAAGGGACCTTCGGGGACACTCTCCGCAGGTGCTTGCCCACAAACGCCTGCGGACGAAAACGGCCCTTCCTCGCCCCCGTAACTTCCCGGGGCGAGCGTCCGACCGGCCGTTGCGCCGCTCACTGCGGATTCGCCCCGTTACGTCCTCGCCGGGCCGCGCTTGCCGTTGCTGCCCTTCTTCCGCCTCGCCGCCGGTGCCGCGGCCTCGGCACACGCTCGGCGGACGTCGTCCAGGCTCGTCGCGGCCACGATGGCCTCATTCAGCGCCAGGAATTTCTCGGCGTCATTCAGCTCGATGATCGCCGGTATTAGCCGCGCACCCTCTTCGCCGAAGCGGGCGCGGAGCGTACTCTCGATCATCCGAACCATCCCCTGCCGTTCAATGCTCGTAACGTATGGCATGTGTTGTCTCTCCTGGTACGCATCGAGTTCTCGCCTGAAGGCGAGTTCTAGCACCGGCGGCAGCTCCATCAACCAGTCGATCACCCGGAAAAGCTGCCGCACGTCCTCGGGATCCCAACCGCGTTCGTACAGCCCGCGCACCAGCCGCCCCTTCCAGAGGCGCCGGGCCGCCGGGTCGCGCCGTGTCTCCAGCGCCTTCAGGTGCGCCAGCACCACCTGGGCGAAGGGGTTCGGACTGGTCTCCAGCACGTCCTCGCGGCCGGCGTAGTCCAGCAGCTTCACCGGCCGCCAGCGCATCCCGACCGAGCAGCCCCACAACTCCTCGTCGTAATGGTCCGGCCGCCATCTCGGGGCGTCGTCGGCCAGCACCGCCAGGCTCACCACCGTCCGATTATACCTGTCGGAGATGCGGCGGTTGTAGTCGAACAGGCGCTTCGGAAAGCGCCGGTCGCGCTGCGTCTGCACCTCGATGTGGATCAACACCCACGTCTCGCGGCCGTTCTTCCGCCACACCTTGACCAGCTTATCGACGTGGAACCGGCCGCGAGCCGCCTTTGGCGCGATCTTCTGCAACTCCTTGTCCAGGAACTCGTAGCCGCGCGACCAATCGATGTCGTCGTGGATGTGCGGGAAGAAGAACGCCAGGAAGGCCCGGAGATAGACGTCCAGCGCCTCCTTCCACGGGCTGTCGTAGTCCGCCATGTGACCCCCATCAAGAGACGGCGGCGCGTCCGCGAGAGTGCATTCTACCCGAGGGGAGACGCGAACGAAGGGGAAATGCGCTGCCGCGGTGAGAAGCAGCAGCGAGGTACCAGGCGGCGGTGATCGGAGGCGGGTGACTCGGGGCTCGTTCACTTCGGGCGCGGCTCGAACGCCTTGTGGATGCAGAATCCGACAGCCGACAGCGGGGCGACGACGAGCACGACGAACCAGAAGATCCACGGCCCACTGTTGGCCCGGGGGGTCAGCGAATCGAGCCCCAACAGGGCCACCAGGCCGCCGAAGGCCGCGACGGTGAGCAGGGCGAGGGCGCCCAGGCCCCAGAACACCCGCCTCATCCCTCATCCCTCCGCCGCGACCGCACGATGACCGGGTTGCCCAGCGGCGTGTCCTCAAGTCTGCTGTCGCAGGGCGTTGCTCTTGCGGATGGCGCTGAGTTTCCGGAGCTTGGCCCGGCGGCGCAACTCGCAGGGCTTCTCGTAGTATTTCCGCCGGCGCAGTTCGTTCTTGAGGCCGCTGCGCTCCAGCAGTTTCTTGAAGCGGCGCAGGGCCGCCCCGATCGGCTCACGGTCGTAAACACGCATCCGCAGCGACATGCCGCCTCCTGGTGAAAGGATTGGAACGGCCCGGGGCGCCAGCGAGGGAAGCCCCTCGTTGCCGCCCCGGGCCGGTATCGGTCGGGCCGGGAGAATCAATACCGCCGCCCGCCGCCGCCACCACCACCGCCGTAGCCGCCGCGGCCGCCGCCCTCGGTCTTCGGCCGGGCCTCATTGACGGTCAGCGAACGGCCGCCGGACTGCTGGCCGTTGAGGCCGGCGATGGCCGCCTGCGCCTCCTGGTCGGTCTTCATCTCGACGAAGCCGAAGCCCTTGGACCGGCCGGTGTCCCGGTCCATGATCACCTGCGCCGACTCCACCGTCCCGAAGGCGGCGAACATCTTCTCCAGGTCGCTGTCGGTCACCCCGTAATCCAGGTTGCCGACGTACAGTTTCTTACCCATCGCTCACTCCCAGGGAAAAAAGGCCGCCCCCCGCGCGGGGAGTCGGGCCGGGTCCAAATGCTCGTTCTCAACGCGGACGGCGCTCACTTCGCGGCCGGGCCCAGGGTCTCGGCGCCTGACGGCGCCGGCATGGGCTCCTTCGCCGATGGGAGCAGTACGTGTGAAACACACGAAGATGGGGACCAAGGGCGGCGTCTCTGTGCATGCGAGGATCCCACGTCGTCCTGCTCGGCACGCTTGATGTCCGCCGGACCCGAGTACGGGTTGGGAGGGAAGGCATCAGGTATGGGGAGCACCTCATGAAATTATACCGCAGAGCGGGCGCCGCGGCCAGAGCACTTCTGCGGATCCGGTCGAATCCGGCCGGGTGCGCTGTGGCATCCCGGCGTCAGGCGGCGGGCGGCGCCGACTTCTTGTGCGGCATGCGGTTGCGCATCTCGGACCGGTCCACCCCCAGGAAGGCCAGCACCGGCAGGTAGACCTCGCGGTAATAGGTGTCCTCGTCGAAGATCGATAACTCGCGGATACGCGCCACTCGCTGCCGGCTCTCGCCCAGCAGGTCGTGGATGGCCGGCATGGTGAAGGCATTCATCACCCGGCGCAGCTGTTCCAGCGTCCCCTCACGGTCGTGCGCCAGGTACAGCCCGAGGCAGCGCCGGAAGAAGTCGTAGTGGGCCTGCTCGTCCACCGCCACCAGGGCCAGCAGCCGCTCCAGCGCGGGGTCGCCGCCGTGCTCGGCGCAGCGCCGCCGCAGGTTGCGGTAACTCACCGCCGTCGCCAGTTCCTGCACCGTCGCGTAAACGAGCATGCCGAGGTGGCTGTCCTGCGGCAGGTTCCACTCACGGGCGAAGACCGACCGCTCCAGGTCGGCCATCTGCCCGTCGCTGCGCTGGCCGGAACGGAGCAGCCAGTCGGCCAGGGCGAGCGAGTGTTTGGACTCCTCGTAGCCCCAGTTGGCGTAGAACCAGGTGCGGCCCTTGGAGGGGCGCACCACGGGAAGGATCTTCGAGGTGTAGTCGGGCAGGTAGAGTTCGACGGCGCAGAACGACTCGACGACGTGGGCGATGGCGGGGTCGAGCTGGGGGTTGCACCGCCCCCAGGGGACGTCGTCGGCGATCGACCAGCGTCTGTTCCGCTCCGCCAAGTCGAAGAAGTCGCGGTAGAGGCGCCAGAACGGGGCCTCGAGGGTCGGCACGGGCTCGAACGGGGCCGTCATGAGCGCCACCATCGCAAGGGGTACACGCAAGGGAGTGAAGCGCACCCCTTCGGCGGGGCGTGCGCCTGGCCACAAGACGAGCCCGCCGCCGAGGCGCTGTTGGAGGCGGTCCCTCGGGTGCGGCGGTCTCTCCTTCGCCGGCTTGGCGGATTACCTTTGCCTTCGGCACTTTCTCACCTCGGCATCCAGCCTTTGCGCGTCCCCCCGGCCGAATCGCGGCGGAACGCGGCGTTACACTCGGTACTCCCTCGGGGCGCCGTCCCCAGTCACCGCTGAGTGACTTGCCCGGTGGGCAACTGCGTTCCGGTAGAACTGCGGTCTGCTGTGACGACCGGAACGGTCATGCTAGGCATCGGCTTGCAACCGGACCAGTCGGCCTTCGACGAGGCTGTTGTCTTGGGGCGATTTCCTTGACGGACGTTCATTGAGAGCGCCTGTGGGGACGTTCCGGGAGGTCAGGCTTTCCAGCCCGACGGAGCGGACAGCGTTCGGGTGCGCGATGGGTCAACTTACCAGAGTTTCCCCGGAAACTCTGGTAAGTTGACCCATCGCGCAACTCATTGATGTAGAACACGTTGCATCCGTGTCGCTGTCAACTTACCAGAGTTTCCGCACACAGGGGTGCGTTGCCCGATGGCCCTCAAGTTGGCTAGCCTCACCTTACCCCACCCCGTCAACTGCCGCACTCGACCCGCGGGACGATCCCTCACGCCCCTTCCAGGTCCGTATCGCGCAGGTCGGTGACGAACATGTGTCCCGGCTTGTGGGTGATGAGCAGCGGCGGCCGCACCTCCATCGCCACCGCCTGCGGCGTCACCCCGCACGCCCAGAACACCGGCACCTCCCCCGGACGAATCTCCACCGGGTCGCCGAAGTCCGGCCGGCCGACATCGCGGATGCCGATGGCCGCGGGGTCGCCGAAGTGGACCGGCACGCCGTGCGCCCGCGGGAAGCGCGAACAGACTTCGACCGCCCGGACCGCCTGTGCCGGCGTCAGCGGCCGCATCGACACTACCATCGGCCCGCGGAACACGCCGGCCGGCTGGCACGCGATGTTCGTGCGGTACATCGGCACGTTGCAGCCGGCCTCGACATGCCGCACCGGCACGCTGGCCTGGAGGAGGGCGTTCTCGAAAGTGAACGAGCAGCCGAGCAGGAAGCCGACCAGGTCGTCGCGCCACCACGCCCCCAGGGCCGTCGGCTCCTCGACCAGTCGCCCGTCGCGGTAGACGCGGTAGCTAGGCAGGTCGGTGCGCAGGTCGGCGCCGCGGGCGACGTGGGCCGGCTCGGCTGACCCCGGCTCGGTCACGTCGAGCAGGGGGCACGGCTTTGGGTTGCGGTGGCAGAAGAGGAGGAAATCGAAAGCCAACTCGCGCGGCACGACGACGAGGTTGGCCTGGACGTGGCCCAGCGCCAGCCCCGGCGTCGGCCCGGTCAATTCGCCCAGGCGGGCCCGGCGGCGCACCTCGGCGCCTGTCGCGTGTCGGAGGTCCATCGTCGTCCTTCGCCTTGTCACGGCGTCAGGGGAGCGGGGGCAAGGCGGCGCTGTTGGCCCGCTCCAACTGGTCGGCCCTCTCGCGCCAGCGCCGCGCCTCGTTATTGTAGCCGGCGGTCTCGCAGGTCCGCGCCAACCGGCGCAGGTGCCCCGGATCCTCCCAGTTCGAGAACCTCAACCAGCTTCCGAAGCCGCTCTCCCAAATCTTCATCCGCCGGCAGGACAACGCGCGTCTGCCGCGCCCCTGTACCGTCTAGGACGCGGTGGGGCAAGCGCTTCGCGAGTCGATGGCCAGTTCGTCAAGCGAAGCGGGGTGGAGGATGAGGACCACGCTACCGTCCCCGGTGATCGTGGCGCCGCCCACGCCGGGCAGCGCCCCCAGCGACTCCGGCAGCGGCTTGATCACCATTTCCTGCTGCCCGCGGAGCTCATCGACTGTAATGCCGTAGTTCGCGTCACCCACGACCACCACGATGACGACGACCCGGCCGCGCGACAGGTCCACTTGGCCGGCAGGAAAGCTACGAGTACATGCGATCGGAACTGTAACAGAGAGGTCGTTCCCTGCGCGGACTGAGGACGGTTCGGGCGCCGCTTCTACGGGCCCGGGAAGGATGACCGTGCGTGCGTCAAGGCGCGGCTGGTTGGTACAACGCCTCGATCTCGGCGATCGCGGCCTGACGCCGGGGATTGTCCATTACCGGCAATGACACCCGGCTGGGCAGCTGATCGTGCTTCTTCCCATCCAGTTCCCTGCCGGCCGCGCTCTTCCGCACCCCACCCCACTGCTTGAAGAAAAAGGGAACCAGGGCTCGCTCGCACTGGTCGCGGAGCGAGATCACCCATTCCTTTTGCATCGGCCTGGCTCCGGCTCCGCTCTCCCCGCCAACGATCACCCAGTGGATCCCCTCCAGGTTGATCTCGCCGAGGTCCTCCAGGAGCGGCTCGATGGACAGGAACCGCACGCGGGCCGGTGCCGCGCGGAGGTGGTCAATGCGTGGCAGGCCGTGCTTTCGGTTCTCGACCGATACGCCCCACCAGATGTGGGGCTCGGCCGCTGCGGCTGAGAGCGTCGTCTGGAGCATGTCCCGCAGCCGCTCTGACCGCTTCGAGAGTACTTGGTAGGTGTGCCAGTTAGCAGTCTGCATCACGCGGGCGACGTTGAGGACGTAGTCGTCGGGCACGTCTTGATGGAACAGATCGCTCATGGAGTTAACGAAGATCATCTTCGGCGTCTTCCACCGTAGCGGCTCAGCGAGTTTCTCAGGGACGAGGCGGAGGTCGAAGCCTTGCTCGTACGGGTGGCCAGGCACGCCGCGGAAGCGCTCGGCAAACGTCTCGGCATAACAATGAGTGCAGCCGGGAGTGATCTTTGTGCAGCCCCGGACAGGGTTCCACGTCGCGTCGGTCCATTCGATCTCGGAATGCTGGCTCATACCTGCCGCCGCCGTCGGGGACCTGATGATGGGGCTTGACAACTGAACGTCTGTCTATAATACTGCGCCGCAACGGCGTTGGCCAGAACGTTTCTGGGTTCTCGACTGTCTTCATACCGATGCGGCGGCGACAAGGCCAACCCGCTCCGGGCCGTTTATTCCGGCCCACCTGCCTGGCGTTGGTCTGGTGTAAGTGCCTAATCCAGTTGAATTTGCGCCTCTAATTATGGTACACTTCGCCGTCGGCCGGCGGCGCAGGGATCGACGGCAGGGTGCCAAAGCGGTAGAAACTCCCACAGAGGCAGGGGTTGTGGTTGCTTTGAATAGCCGCCGCAGGGGCCGCGCGGGTGCCGCCTTGTGAAAACGGGTAGAGTTTGCGGCTTCTGACGACCGATGTCATTGGAGCGATTCCTGCACCTCGGGCCGTACCCCCATAGAATACCAGGTTCCTTCTCATGGCGAGGCGCCGATGGCCGGAATGCGCCTGGGGGGCATCGACCCCTCCATACTGCGGGAGCTTTCAGGGGTTTACAAGCCCTTCGTGAAGGCTTTCAAAGAGCTCGTCAGCAACGCATTCGACGCCGACGCTGACGTGGTGCGGGTCGTCTTCGCGGACGATTTCTCCTCAGTCACCGTCACCGACGACGGCCAGGGGATGACCCCGTTCGAGTTCCGCAACGACTTCGCACGCATCGGGGGCGGCAGCCGCCGCTGGGCCGGGGACAAGACGCGGAAGGGGCGGCTTCGCATCGGCAGCAAGGGTATCGGGTTCCTCGCCCTGGCCCGTTACTGCGACCGCCTCAAGGTGGAGTCCGGCGCCGACCGGGTCTTCGAGACCCAGGCCGAACTTCCTCAGACGCCGACGACGTTCGACGTGCTGCCGTTCCTCGGCGTACCCATCCCCCAGGACCTGCTCCAGAGCCGGCTCTCGTGTGAGGTGCGGCGAAACGGCAAGCGGGCCGGCAACCTAGAGGAAGGGCGTGAGTACCAGTGGAATCGGAAGGGAACGCGGCTTTCGGTCAACCAGGACGTCGGTCCTGTCATCGTGAAGGTTCGTTTTGATTGCAAGGGTCTCGCCTTCCGAGCCTATCTCGACTTCGACAAGCTCCTGCGCCTCGCGGACAGTGCGGACCTCGAAAAGCTGGATGACTTCGCGTCCATCGACGTGTTCGAGCGCAACGAGTCCAAGACCGGGACCGTCATCACCGCCGAGCAACTGAAGAACTTTGTCCGCCGCGAGATGAGGGTGGACCGCCGAAAGGGGTTTGTACGCAACATCAGCAGCCGCAGTGGCTTAGAGCAATTCTTGTGGTTCCTCTCGCGCTGCACGCCGGTGCCCTACGCGACACCGGCGGAGAATCCCAACCCGGCTGTTGCCAAGCTGCTGGCGTTCCCGACCCAGGCGCCGCTCTCCCACCTCGAAGTCGTCCACGGGAAATCACCCACTGCGCTGCACCGGCCCATCTACCCGCTGGAGACCGGCAGCCCCGTCGTTCCGCCAGACATGCTGGTCGAGGTTGGCATCGATGAGGATGGGCTGAAAGCGGCCGGCTTCCTGGCCGGGTATGAGGGCATCATCTTCCCCGCTGAGTACCGCGGTGTCTCCATCCGGGTGCGGGGCGTCTCGATCGGCGACCCCGGCTTCCTCGGCGCTGAGGCGCTGCTGACTGGGGCGTCGAAGGCGGCGCTGAGCCAGGTCACGGGCGAGGTCGTCGTGCTCTCCGGGCTGGACGCCGTGGACACGCTGAACCCGGGGCGAGAGAGCTTCTACGAGGAGAGCGAGCACTACAAGATCCTCCGGCGCCAACTGGTGGGTGAGGGCGAGAGGGTCGGCGGTTACCTTGGCCGCGTGATTGCTTCCGTGATCCGGCGCAGTCAGGTGCGGTCTGCCCTGGCCGACGTCCTAGGGCGTGCCTCACTCCGCAGGCGGGCCCTGGATGATATGTCGGCCGCGGTCTCGTACCTGATCGCCCGAGGCGACCGCACAGCGGGACTGCTGCGGAAGTTGCTCAAGTCCAAGCAGTCGCACGTCAACGGGTTGGCCTCGGCCCGGCCGATGGAGCTCGGCTTTCCCCCTCGCATCGGCGGCCTGGCCGTCGTGCCGTCTGACAACCTTCCCGAGGCCGCCGAAATCGACTACTGTGCCGAGCAGATCCGGCTCGACACTTCTCGACAGGAGTGGAGGTGGTCGCTCCTGCTCTTCGACCGGACGTTTGAGGTGATCCACAAGAAAGGCAACCCCGACCAGCCCATCGGCGAGATGGACCTGAAGAGCAACCAGGTTCTCGTGAACTGGGGTCACCCGGTCAAGCTCCAGATGGACGAGCGCAGCTTTCTGCGGACCGCTCTGGCGTGGGTGCTGGCGAAGGAGGCGGCGAACAAGGATTCCGGCCACATGATGGATCTGGCTCTGCGGCTCCTCGCGTTCAATTCGTACAACGATGGCTAAGATTGTCACCGCCAACACCCTGTTGTCGAAGCACGTCACGCGCCGTGACCGCGTTCTGCTTTTGAACCCGCCGGTGGAGGAGACCCGGTACAGTTGGCTCCGCTGGAATCAGCCGCTCGACCTCCTGAAAATCGCCTCCCACCTGCGGTCGCATGTCGAGTGCAGCGTGGAGCTGCTCGACTGCATGAAGCCCGACGAGAACGGCACCGTTCGCGAAGACTGGCTGCCCAGGGACCGTCGCTACTACCCCGTGAAGGGCGAACGCTACCCGATGCGGCGGTTCGGTATCTCCTACGGTGACCTGACCAAACAGCTGACGCCGATGCGGAAGGAAGACGGAGGGAAGAAGAAGCCGACCCAGATCTGGATCAGTTCCTTGTGCAGCTACTGGTACGAAAGTGTAGCCGAAGTGTGCCGCATCATCCGGCAGACCCTGCCCGACACACAGGTCGCGCTGCTCGGCCAGTACGCCCGACTGATGCCGAAAACTGCTGCGGAGGCCTGCGCAGCGGACTACGTCATCTCCACGCCACCTGACCTGAGCGGCGAGCCGGGGGCGTTCGACCTGTACGGCGACAGGCGCCCGCCGTTCGTCGCGTTGCAACTGAACCCGGCGGTCGCGGTGGCAGAGGTCCGCGCAGCCGTCGAGCGTGGCGTGCTGCAGTTCGCATTCTTCGAGGAGGACGTCTGCCGGGAGGACGGAGGGCCGCTGCTGGAGATCTTCGCGAAGACGAAGGGCCTCCACAGGCACCTCCGGTATCACTTCATTTGCGGGTTGCACCCGGCAAAGGTGACGCCCGCGATTGCGGGCCTCCTCGCCGACAAGCAGGTGGCCGCCGCCCACTTCGAGGAGGCGGAAGCCGGCCCGGAACTCGACGTGCAGGCGTACAAGAAGGTGCGGGCCTACCTGCGGAAGGCGGGGCTGGCCGAAGCCGATAACCGCTTGAGCGGGTTTGTCTGGATCGGCCGCCCCGGCGACCAGCTGGAACGGATCGTCCTGAGGAGCTTCGAGGTACTCAACCACCTGGAGGGGCTGATCCTTAAGCCCTATACCCCCACGCCCGGGAGCCCCGGGCACCGCCAGAACGACACCTACCTGGCGTCAATCCCCCACCGCGAGTGGTCGCCGCACTTCTTCCCCTTCGCCGATCTGAACGGGATCACGCACGGCGAGTACCACGATCTGTACCGCATGGCCGCGTTCCTGAACGAAAAGATCCGGGACGGGTCGTTCGACTTCCTGAAAGGTACCCTGGGCACCCAGATGCTGCGGGAGAGCCTCCGCAGAGAGGTGTGGAAACTTGAACCGTCGCCGCTCCGCATTATTGATTAGTCCGCCGGTCTACGACACGCAATACTGGGCTCACTGGAGCCTGCCGTACGGCCTGCTTCGTGTCGCGTCCTGGCTGCGCGCCCAGGGCTACGTCCTGAAGCTGATCGACTGCCTGGGGGCGGACAACGAGAAGCGGGCGGTCGCGAAGAAGATGCGGAAAGTCCGCAAGCTGTGCTCTACCGAGGAGTATGTGCCGCCGCGGTGGTCGGGATTCCGGCCGGCAGAGGACGAGAAGATCGAGTACTGCTTCGGAATGCCGCCCGACGAGTTGCGGAAGCGCCTCAAGGCTGTGCAGTCGCGGGCCAGGTCCGCCAGAGAGTCGCTTTTCGACACGAACGTCTTCCCCGAGCCCGATGAAATCTGGATTTCGTCCATCATGACTTACTGGTGGGAGAGCACCAGGGACGTCATCGCCGCCTGTCGGGAGGTCTTCCCCAAAGCCGTGATCCGCGTGGGGGGCATCTACCCAACGCTGGCTCCTGAGCACGCGATCACCAATTTGGGCCTGTGCGACCCGCTGCACCTGCACGGCCGCGAACTGGAAACGCTGAGCCCCGACCAGCAGCGTCGGGACATAATCGTCTCCGCAACGATCCCGGACGCCAACCCCTTGCCGCTCGACCTCGACCTCTACAAGGAAGACGGGACGGGCGAGCCCGAGCCGAACGGCGACCTGCCCCAATACACCATTCTGACGACGAGCCGTGGCTGCCCCTTCAAGTGCTCGTACTGCGCGGCGAACGTGCTGAACGAGGGGCGGAAAGTCTGGGTCCGCGAATTCGGCAGCGCCTACGAAGAGGTCAAGCACTGGTTCTCGCGCGGTATCCGGGAGTTCTGCTTCTACGAGGACAACCTGCTGCTGGGAAAGAGCAATTTCATCGAACTGATCCAGCGGATCGCTGACGACCGTGACCTGGACGGCATCCAGCTGCACGCCCCGGAAGGCATCGAGGTCAGGCTGCTCCACCCGCACGTCGTGAAGCTGATGCGGCGTGCCGGCTTCAAGAAACTGTACCTGCCGCTGGAGACCGTCAACGCCAACATGCAGAAGAAGTGGGACCGGACCCACACGAACATGGACAAATTCTTCTACGCCCTGGAGAATGCGGTTGAGGCCGGCTACAAGCTGCACTGCCAGGACATCAACTGCTTTGTGCTGTTCGGACTGCCCGACGAGGACCTCCAAGCGGTGTACGACACTCTCGTATTCGCCTCCAGCCGTGTGGGCTCGGTGATCCCGATGCTGTTCACCCCAGTGCCTAGCACGCCCATGTTCGAGATGTACCGGGAGTACATCGAGGACAAGGGCTTCGACTTCCAGCACCTCAACGGCAAGCTGCTCCCCTTTCTCGATTACAACCGGCGGAAGTACAAGGGGCTGTCGGTCCACGACTACTACGCGTTGGAAGGGCTGATGTGGCGGCTGAATGCGAAGGTGCGGTCGGAGAGCTTCAACCTGGGTGGGAACGGCCGTGTTTCGCAGTGCTTCCGGGAGGTATTCTGTACCTTCGAGCCTCATGCCGTTGAGGGTGCGCGATCACGAAGTGCGGACAAAGAGTCTCGTCATTTAATTGATTGAGTCAAAAATGTCGGGAATCTCCTCCTCCGGGCGGTGAGTGAAGGCAAGCGGGAATGGCTCGAGTTCCTTGTCAACGAGTCGCACGGTTCGGAGAGTGGTCTGCCCGATCTCGAAGAGCCAGAGGCCCATAGCCGCCCGGGTATCTCTGTATTTGAACTTTCGGAGGAGTGTCGCACGCAGGCGGGAGAGTGTGCTCCCCGCAACGCTGATGACTCGGTCGTGCTTCGAGAGTGTGAGGGCGAGCAAGAGATCGACGTGGTTTCGCACCTTGAAATCGCGGTCGGGGTTACAGTTCGATCCGAAGAACAGTTTGAAGGTCTCCACTTGGTCCGCCATAAACTTCGGCTGATGCATGACACGCGGAGTGATGCAAGAGGTGATGAGAAGGAAGTCCCCGGCGCGAAGGAGGTCCGCGCGTAGCAATTCCCCGAGCTTATTCGCCTGAATTGCCGAGAAGGGTCGCGTGTCATCGAGAAAGTAGATGAACCGCCCCCTTAGCCGCAACTCATGAAGTGGTGCCGCCTGATCGAAGAACGCGGAGGGAACGATGATGACTCGAACCGTCTCGATCTGGGAGAGGGTACTCGCCACTGGGCACCGCTGAGATGACTCCGCAACCGCGCCGTCCTGCTCGTATGAGACGATGGCTAAACGCTGGCGGCGCACATCGAACACTGCCACCAAGTCCATCACGTCGTACAGTTCCGCGCCACCGAAGGTGACGTAGACCAGCGAATCAAGCCTGCCAACGATCTCCTCGACCGTCTTGAAGCACTGGTTCAGGACGAGGCGTTTTTGAATACGCGATGCCTGAGGCACGGAGTGGTAAATGTCTGTTCCAGCCATGCACGAGTCCCTGGCAGCCGAGCCTATAGTTTCTTCAGAAGCAGTCCGCGTATCTTCTCGCAGAGTTCCCCCACCCCATCCTCGCACTTCAACTTCTTCAACGCCCGAGCTAGTTGGTCCTCCTCGAGCGCGAAAGCGACACCACCGACGAGGCAATCATGCACTGCGTCCTGTAGCGCTTCGGTAGACTCGACCTCGAAGCGGCTGCAGAGGTCGTCGTACTCCGCAGAGGTGAATTCTAGGGTCACAAGCTCATGCTCGGGGATGGCCTCAGCGACTTCGGCGGCAGTCTCTGTGATCTCTTCGGGTTCGGGGGCAGACGGCTGCTGCCGGGCATTCCTTGTGGGCCTCTTGGAGCGGTTGTCATCGGTCTTCACAGGCTTCGCCAACTTCGGCAGGACTGCCGCTGTCGGTCCTTGGCCCGGAGACAGGACGATCGTGGGTTTGGCCGCCTCGGGTGTAAAGCGCGTCTCCGCCAACTCGGTCCTCGCCGCTGTCGTGCCGGCTTCGGTGAACTTCGACGCCGCGTCTGCGTACGCCTTGATCACTGGTCGGACCTGGCCCCGCAGCCACTCGCTCACGGGGTGGTCTACCAGGTACTCCCGCTTATGTGTGTCCCAGGGGATGGCGGCGCTATGGCCGATGATAAACAGCTTTCCTCGAACGAACGTCGTTCCCGGCACACGTTTCCCCAACCCCTTCGTCCCGAAGCCGAAGGGCTCCTGGAGGTGCCGTTGGATCAGTCGGCCATTCCCGTAGACATCGATGCCGAAGTCGCTCTCTCTGCCCGGCTTCAGGCCCGGTTGGTTCGTGAGGATACCGCACCGGAAGATGAAGCGCAACGGGACGGGCCCCCCCATGCTCATCGTGTCGGGGAATTGCTGCGACAGGTCGTAGGTCGCGGGCTCGGCGCCCTCTGGATTCGCCCAGATGATGTCCGAGGTTGCTACCACCGAGCCCCCGTTCACTGTGATCTTCAGGAGCGCCTTCGGCTCGCCGGTCAGATTGCCCAGTTCTCCGGACAGCAGCGGCGCGTACACTATCCCCGCCCTGCGCCGGAGTTCATCGATCTCGAACTGCGTCGGCGGATTCACCAACTTGAAGAAGTACAGGTGCGTCTCGCACGCAGGGATGGGTTCGGCCTGGCCGTCGCGGGTGACCCAGGACTTTTCCAGTTCCCATTTTTCGGGGACTTCGCTCGTGTAGGACACCTTTCCGTCCGGAGACGAGACGATCTTCGCCCCGTCGGTCAGGCGGAAGATGCCCTTCTTGGCCCCCATTCCGAAGGATCCGATGACGCGCTGTCGGTAGTCCCGATTGGAGGTTTCGCCGGGGATGAAGACGCGGAAGACGTCCTTTTGGTCCATGCCGCCAGCGTTATCCTTATAAACGCCGGTCAGTAGGTCCAGGTCGTACTGGATCGAGATCGAGAGTTCCTTCTGCCCACCTCGGCGGCGCCACTCGTCGATCGAGTTGTCGATGAGCTCGAAGTTGGCTTCGTAGAAAGACAGGTCTCTGCGGGCGCTGACGATCAGATCCTTCGGGGGGTAGTGCGTCTCCTGCGAGGGCTCCTGCGTTTGCCTCGGCAACCCCGCGAAGAATGACTTTGCCTGCTGGAAGAACTCCTTAGCACGACTGTACTGCCTCGCCAGATCGGAAGGCGGCATCTGGTCGAGGAGAACGCGTTTCTGCTCGGTGGGGAGAGAATCCCAGTCTTTTCCTGTCACGGCGAACCCTCTTATCGTTTGTAGGACGCCGCAGACCTGTGACGCTGCGGTCTGGTTAGCTGTTAGCGGCGGCCGGAACCAGTAGCGCTCAGCAGCGCTCAGGACCGAGCCTCGTTCAGCCGCCTGCCCTCTCCCCGGTCCATCGGCTCATGCGTATCGGAAAACTCGCGATGCGCACCACCCTGCCGATGTTCTCCGTGACGACGTATCCACAGCCGCGGGGCAGCTTCGTAATCAGCTGATAGATTTCCCCGAAGGAGTGTGCGTTCTTGATCTTACGATGCAGCTGCCTGGAAATCGTACCGCGCTCGTCGCCCACCTGGAAGACGATTTTCGTAGCCGTGTTGGCGAAGGCCACCGAGCTGAAGTCCTCCGGTTGCTGCGACGCTAAAATCAGGCCCAGACCGAACTTGCGTCCTTCCCGGAGCAGCTTCTCCACGGGGGAGCCGGGGTTGAAGGACAGCTTGTGCGCCTCGTCGAGGATGACGAAGCAGCGCAGCGGGCCAGGGCCCAGGGCCTCGATGAAGCCGACCAGGTTCCAGAGCAGGAACTCGGTGACGGCTCGCTCAAGCGAGTACTCCAGCCCCTTGAGCTGGATGATGACAGTCCGGTTGTCGCCACGCAGGATGTCCGACCATGCCAGCTTTTGGCCGTGGGCGCGAAAGGTGTTGAACACGAACACCGTCGAGATGTGCGACGCCGCCGACGCGGCGAACCGCGCCTGGGCATTCATGGGGTTGCTGGCGTAGGCCTGCAGCTTCACCTGGACGGCTCCGAACGCGGGCAGGTCCGACGTCCAGGAGTTGGGTACGTCCGGCGTGATGCCCGCATCAGTCATCACGTCCAGCACGGCCTGACGGGTCACCGCGTGCTGCTGCACTCCCATCCGCTTGTAGACTCGGGCGAAGGTGTCGGCCACCCGCTGCGCCACGTTCACCGGCCCGTGCAGGTCGGAGGGGAAGATTTGCAGCGGGTTGATGTCCACGCCGTCGCGGCCGGCGTGCAGTTCCAGCGGGTTAGTCGCCGCCACGAACTCGGCAGGCAGCGTCGCCGGCGAAAACCCCTGGCCGTAGTCGAAGACGACGGAGACGACGTTCTCCTGTGCCAACTCGGCCGACAGGGATGCGATCGTGTAGGTCTTGCCGAACCCGCTCTCGCCGAGGATGAGGACGTGCGGGTTGGCCGCGCCGCTGCCCGGGTCAGGGTTCCAGAAGACCTCTTCCCCGCCCTCGGCGTCCGATCCCAGGAGGATAGGGGAGAGCCTGGTCTCTCGGCCCGGCGCCGCATCAAGGTGCTGCAGCATGCGAAGCAAGTTGCTCGTCCTTTCTGCCGGCTCGGGGGCCAGGTCCTGAAGCTGCTCCGCGGGGGCGGGCAGCGTGTACGTGCCCATCCTGACGTGGGCCGAGATGGCCGAGACCTGGCCGGGCGTCACGCCTACGGCCGCGGCGATCGTGTCACGGTCCTGGCTCTGCGCGAGCCTGCGCAGGACCGCATCGCGCTGCTCACGTGTGACTTTCTTTGGCATCAGCTCTTGCGTCCCTCGCGGTCCAGTTCGGCCAGCTTTTCGCGGAGCCAGCCGTTGATCAGCCCGGTGCGATCATCGATGACCCCTGCCTCCTCAAGGCCGAGGAACTGCTCCCAGAGAGCCCGGTCGAGGCGGAGCGTTACCGAAACCCGGTCGGTCAAACGGGTCCCTTTGGGTCGCCCGACGGCCCGGTCAGGCTCGGTCACCCACGCCTTTCGGGCGGCGAGGCTGTAATTGGTGACCTGCTCGGGAGTCACGCGGACCTTCGAGCCGGATTCCTCGAGCCGGAGCAGGAGCTTTTCGCTCTCCACCGCCTCCACGACGCCACGCTGGCCGGCGTAGTCACCGACCTTCACGCGCACCTTGTCCCCCGCTTCAGCCTTCACTGGATCCAGCTCCTGCATCGAATTAATTGCAATAATCTTAATCGACAGGTCGCGAATGGTCAATGCGAGCCGCCATGCATTCGTTGCATTCGTTGCGCGGCGCGGGATTCGTTGCATCACCCCGCCAGCGTGCAATGAATGCAACGAATCTCCCTGGGCGGCGGCGCCCCAGGTGCTCGCCGTCGCTTTGCCCAGGCTGGAACCAGTCATCCGCCGCCCTTGGTATATAATCAGCGGCAGACCCCGGAGACGATGGATGAGCCAGGACCCGCTCGCGAAGCTGACCTACCGCGACGCCGGACTCGACCTCGAACTGTACGAGCAGAGCCTGGCCGGCATGGTCCCCTTCCTCAAGCGCACGCACACGCCTCGCGTCCTGCCGCCGCCCTTCCCCCCCCGGAAGGGCGGCAAGGGCAGCGGCGGCTTCGCGGCCCTCTTCAGTCTCGACTACAACAGCCGACTCTTCGCCCGCAATTATCGCCACCCTGTCCTCGTCTCCTGCACCGACGGCGTCGGCAGCAAGCTCAAGGTCGCCTCGTTGGCCGGCAAACACGACACCGTCGGCATCGACCTCGTCGCCATGTCGGTCAACGACTGCGTTTGCACCGGCGGCGAGCCGCTGATGTTCCTCGACTACCTGGCGATGCCTCGCGACGACCCGGCCCTGACGCGCGACCTGATCAAGGGGATCAGCGATGGCTGCATGGAGGCGGGCTGCGCCCTCGTCGGCGGCGAGACGGCGATCCTGCCCGACTTCTACCAGCCCGGCGACTACGACCTGGCCGGCTTCTGCGTCGGCGTTGTGGAGCGAGACCGCGTCATTGACGGCCGAGCGGTTCGCCCCGGCGACGTGGTCCTCGGCCTCGCCAGCACCGGCCTGCACTCCAACGGCTACAGCCTGGTGCGCAAAATCGTCTTCGACCGCGCCGGGTTGACCGTTGCCGACACGGTGCCGGAATTGGGGCGCACGGTCGGCGAGGAATTGCTCGAGCCGACGCGCATCTACGTCCGGGCAGTCAAGAGCGTGCTGGAACACTACCCGGTCAAGCGGCGCGTGCTGCGCGGGCTGGCCCACATCACCGGCGGTGGCCTGATCGACAACGTGGCTCGCGTCCTGCCGCCGGGGCGCCGCGCCTTCCTGCGCCGCGCGTGGCCTGTGCCGCCGGTCTTCGGCTGGCTACAGCGCCTGGGCAACGTCGAGCAGGCGGAAATGGACCGCGTGTTCAATAACGGCATCGGCTTCGTGATGATCGTTAGCCCGTACTACGCCGAGAGCATCCAGCGCCAGTTATGCGAGGATCGGTTTCGCACCTTCGTGATTGGCGAGGTGCGCGAGGGTGAGCCAGGTGTCGAGTTCGTTTGATGGGCAAGCGGCTTGTGAACGCCCGGTCACGTCCGGCCGCAGAACATTTCGTCACTTTTTCTAAATCCCGCGCGGCGTGTTACGAATAACTCTACAGGCGGGGATACCCCGTGAGGAAAGGTCGTTTCGCTCAAGTCACCCTGGTCCGAAGTAGAAAGGGGTTCTGCAACCATGTGCAAGAAGTTAGGAGTGACCGCGCTGGTGATCGTGGCTGCGTTGTTCGTCCTCCACAAGCTCGACCTCGACAGTTACCTCAAACTGGCCTGGAAGCGGACGAAGGCGGACGTGCAGCAATCGATCCCGCCGGAAGTGAAGCTCGAACGGTTGCGTGCCGAGATCGCCAACCTCAAGCCTGAGGAGAGCAAGGCCCGCACCACCATCGCCAAGGAGATGACCGCCGTCAACAAGCTCAAGGACCAGATCGAAGACTCCCGCACCAACCTCGCCAAGCGGGAGGCCCTGCTCGAGGATCTGCGCACCGAGCTCAAGAAGGGGGCCGCCTTCGTCACGCTCGAGAACCAGAAGATTCCCCGCGAGCAGGTCGAGGCCAGCATCGCGCGGAAGTGGGAGTCGTTCAAGACGGCCAAGGAAGCCCTCAAGAGCCAGGAAGACCTCCTGAAGTCCCGTGAAGAGGCCCTGGAGGTCGCCAAGGCGAAACTGAGCACGATGCAGGACAAGCGCAAGGAGATGGAGGCCAAGGTCGAGAAGATGGACCTCGAGTTGCGCAAACTGCGCCTGGCCCAGACCCAGCACGACGTGGCCGTCGATGACAGCCAGCTGTCCACTGTGCTGAAGTTGGCCGACGAGATCGATACGCAGATCAAGACGCAGCAGACGGAGTTGTCCCTGGAGAAGGGCGCCGACACCGACCAGGCGGTCGAGGAGGCGCTGTCTCGCAAGGCCAGGACGGACAAGGCGCTGAAGGAGATGGATGAGCACTTCGGCAGCGCCACCAAGTTCACCAAGAAGGATTGACCGAGGGCGGGGCGTCGTGGGGCGCCCCTTTCTCATCCCCGCAAGGAACGGAGAAGAGAACCAGGGTAGTGCGAACATGCCCGGGGATGGCCGGAAGCCTCGAAAGAGGCACTCACAGGGTCACTTGGGGTGGCCCACGGGAGCTGCGAGCCGACCATCTCCGGGCTGTCCTGGTACAATACCGCTGTCGGGGCGACGGCCCAAGTCTATTCCGCAATTCCCCGACGTATCGCCCTCTTGAAATCAGACGGAAGACGGAACTCATGCTCGGCTTCGCGTGGCTGACACTCCGGCAGGCACAAGAGGCACTCAAGAATGGGCGCCTTGAGGAGGCGCACCGTCTTCTCTGCCAGTCGGCCGCCCAGGGTCACAAGAAATCGTTCGAGCTGCTGCAACAGGTGGTGCGCGGCTTCGTGGAGCGCGGCGAACGGCACCTGCGCCAAGACGACGCTGAGGCCGCCTGGCACGACCTCCTTCAGGCCGAGCAGCTCGACCGCGACAACCGCGACGCCGACCGGTTACGACAGGCGCTGGTGCGGCTGGGACTCGCGGAAGCGCGGGCGTTGCTGCAAACCGGCGAGCCGGGCCGCGCTGCCGAAAGCATCGCCCGCTTGCGCGAGCGCTCGGTACGGCAACCGGAGTTGCTGCTTCTCGACGAGGCGACCCGGGCCTGGCTGCAAGCCCGTGACCAGGCCACCCGCGGGGAATTCGGTCGGGCCCTGGAATTGACGGAACGCGTGCGACGGCTGCTGCCCGGCAAGGTCGAGCCGCTCGATCGCTTCCGAACGGAGTTGGAAGGGAACCGCGACCGCTTCGCCGAGTTGGTGAAGCAGTTGCACGAG
>DATFNV010000594.1:0-16355 GCA_035266225.1 Gemmataceae bacterium | reverse complement strand
AGTGGGTGCAGAACATCGAGAATGAGCAGTGGGACGTGGACGGCGTCAACTCGAAATTGCGGCTGAAGATGGAGCGGGCGACCGACGCGGTGCTGGACAAGCAGGCGGCGCTGAACCGCCAGTTCCCGCACGACCCGGTGGATCTGCGCACGTCGGCGCTGGTGGTGGCCATCGAACGGGTCGCCCACGTGGCCCTGGAGCGCGGCATCTGGCCGTAGCGCGGGCGGCTCGCTTGTGGCCGCCGCTGGTGGCTCTCGGGCCGGAGTCCCCCCGTGCCTGCGTGCTTCCCTTCGACTCGGTTAGCGCGCCATTTTCTCCACAACACTTGACATAGCAAGCAGCTTCAGAAACCGTCCCCAGGCGTCCCTCCGTCCCCAGGCGTCCCCCCAGGCGTCCCCCTCATGCGCACATGGGCGCCCTTGCGCGCCGCACCCGGCACCCCCTCGGGCCGAGTCGCCGGTAGCTCACTTCGTTTCCGGGGCTACCGCTGTCTTCTCCACTCGACGCAACAACTTCTGGAAGTCGTCGCGGCCCCGCAGAGGGGCGAATAACGGATCGGCGGCGAGCCGCCGCCGGTATTCGGGGGAGTGGAAAAAGCCTTCCGACTCGGCCCGCTCTAGCAGCGCAACGGCGCGGCGGTGGTAGTCAGCCGTCAGCCGGGCGCGCTCCTCCGGCGCCAGTCGCTGGGACTGATCGATCAACCACGCCGCACGGACGTAGACCCAGGCGAAGCGGGGCGTCAAATCGGCGTCGCAGTGGTTCGTCAGAGCGCCGAGGTCTTCGACCGCGCGGGCATGTTCCCCGCGCAGCGCCAGCCGCAGCGCCTCGACAAGGTGGCTGGCCTGCCGGGCGCGTTCCGCGCCGCCGGGGTCCGCCCGCGCCGCCCGCTCCCAATCGGCCAGTGCCGGCTCGGGCCGCCCCATCCCCGCGTACAGGTCCCCCCGCGCCCATGACAGGCTGGACAGGTTCTTGCGGATCACGCCCAGGCGCCCGTCCCGCTGCAGCGCCCGCGCCGCCACGTCAATGGCCTCATCGAGGCACCGCAGCGCCTCGCCGTCGCGGCCCAACATCCGCAGGGCCAGGCCGCGGTTGCCCGCGGCGTTGGCGCGCAGCTCGGCAACCTCCGGAGAATCCGACTGGCCGACGGCGAACGCCTCGACGAGCGGGCGGGCTTCCTGCGCCTTCGCTGCCGCCTCCTCCCAGCGCCCCGCCGCGTAGGCCACCTGACCCAGGTTGATGATCGCCTTGGCCAGGTCGCGCTTGCAGACCCAGTCCGTCGGCTGCTTGTCGATCAGGGCCTGGAAGGTCGCCGCGGCGCGTTCCAGGGGGGCGCGGGCCTCCTGGTGGCGGCCACGGCTGACGTGGAGCATCCCGAGGTTGAGGAGCGTCATGCCCAGACCGTGGGAGTAGGAGACGAGTGCGGGCGAATCGCGGATGAACTGCTCCCAGAGCTTCACCGCGCTCTCGTAGGCCGTCACGGCGTCGGCATCGTGTCCCAGGGCGGCACAGGCGGCGCCGAGGTTATTGTAGACGGCCGCAAGGGATTCCCGGCGGCTCCGCACCCTCGGCTCAGCCTCCGCCAGCGACCGGAACAGGTCGCGCGCGCGCTGGAACGACGACTCGGCAGCGGCCTGCCGGTCAGTGGCCAGGTACAGTGCGCCGGCACTGTTGACGGCGGCCGCCAGTTCCGCCCGGTAGGCCGCCCGGTCGCCGTGGTCGCGGACAACCGCTTCGAGGAGGTCCACCGCCCGGAGCAGGGGCCCTTCGGTCAGGTCGGCCCGGCCGCGCTGCCGCTCGAGTTGCCCGCGCCCGACCAGCGACTTCGCCAGGCTCACCTGGTATTCGGGGTTGTCGGGGCGCTCGCGCACCAGATCTTCCTTGAGTGCCAGGGCACGATCGAGTGCCTCGTCGGCGCGGGCAAAGTCCGGCTTCACGTTCCCGCCACGGTAGAGGATGGCCAGGTTGTTGTAACTCTTGGCCATGTCGGCGCGGGGCTCGGGGTCATTCGGCGCCTCCTCGGCTAGCCCTTGCTGGATCGCCACCGCCTGCCGATAAGCTTGCACCGCGTCGTCGGTCCGGCCCAGGGCAATTTGAATGCGGCCCAGGCGCTGGTAGGCGAGCCCCAGGTCACGCCGGGCTCGGGGGTCGGGATCGTCGTTGTCCGCGACAAAGCCCTTGGCAAACTCCAGGGAGTCTTCGAGCAGCTCGCGCCGGAGGTCCTCGACGCCGGGCACGGCGGCGAGGCGGTTCTCCCCGACCCGCGTCAGGAAGCTATCCACCGCGGCCAGGGCCTTCTCCTGGTTGGCCTCGGCGCGGCGCCGCGCGCGGTCGGCCTGGCGCGCCGACTCGGCGGCGAGGTCGCGCTGCTCGCGGACCTGCACGGTGAGCGAAGTCCAGACGACGAGCAGGGCGGCGGCCGCCGCCACGCTCAGCCCGAGGAAGGCGGCCGCGAGCGGCCGCCGCCACGCCCATTGGGCCGCCCGCTCAACCAGCCCAACCGGTCGCGCTACGATCGGCTCGCCGTGGATCCAGCGGCCGAGGTCGTCGGCCAAACCCTGAGTCGATGGGTAGCGCCGATACGGCTCTTTCCGGAGGCACTTCAGGCAGATCGTTTCCAGGTCGCGCGGCAGGCGTTGTCGCAGGCGACCGGGCGGCACGGGCTCCTCGGACTGCACCAGGAGCAGGGTGTCCAGGTCGGACTCGCCCCGGAACGGCGGCCGGCCCGTGAGCAGTTCGTAGAGGATGGCGCCCAGCGCGTACACGTCAGCGGAGGGGCCGACCCCCTTGCCCTTGCCGGCGGCCTGCTCGGGCGCCATGTAGCAGGGCGTTCCCACGATGGCCCCGCTCCGCGTGGCGACGGCCGGGGCGCCCTCTGCGGGGTCGGCGCCGAGGAGCCGCGCGAGGCCAAAGTCAGTGATCCTGGGAATCAAAGTGGCTAACGGGCCGTGGGCGGCGGCCAGCGGGGAGGGCTCTCCACCGCCCACCGCCTGCGGCCCGCCGGCCGACAACAGCACGTTGGCCGGCTTCAAGTCGCGATGCAGGACGCCTCGCTCGTGGGCGTGCTGCACGGCCGCGGCAAGGGTCGCGACGAGTGCGGCCGCGTCGGCGAATGGCACCGGCTCGCCACGACCCTTCAGCCACTCCGCCAGAGTCGTGCCGGGGCAATAGGTGGACACGAGGTAGCAAACCGGGCCGACGGCGCCGGCCTCGTGGACCGGCACCAGGTTAGGGTGGTCGAGGGAGGCCGCCGCCCGCGCCTCGCGGTGGAAGCGCTCGGCCAGGCCGGGGGCGACGGCGACTTCCGGCCGCGGCACCTTGAGCGCCACCTCGCGGCCCAGCAGAGGGTCGTAGGCCAGGAAGACGACGCCGAAGGCCCCTCGCCCCAACTCGCGCCGTAGCTCGAAGCGCCCCAGCACCGGCCAGGGTAGGCCCTCGGACGGCGCGGGCAGCGCCGGCGGGGTGTCATCCGGCTGCCGCGCGGCGCCCCATTGCCGCAGCCGACGCAGGCACCCCAGGCCGCGCTCCAGGCGCGCCCGCAGCCCGGCCGGCGGCGTCGCCTCGGGGTCCGGATCCCGCCCGGCGGCGAGGGCGTCGTACCAGGCGGCCAGCAGCGCCGAGAACGGGTCGTCGTCCCCGGTGACATCTTCCGTGTTCATGACGGCGGCCCCTCCAACTCTTGTTCCAGCCGCTCGACCGCCCGCGCCCACAGCTTGCGTGCCGCGTTCGCCGAGCGCCCCAGGCGCTGGCCGATCTCCTCGAAGGACAGGTCGTCCTGGTGGCGCAACGCCAGCACGGTGCGGTATTCCTCCGGCAGACGCCGCATGGCCCGCTCCAGTGCCTCGTCCCGCTCCCGGGCCATCGCCTGCTTGCTCGGCGAGGGCGTGCTGGCGGCCAGCGCCTCGGCGAGGGCACCCGGCTCGGCCAGGGCCAGGCCGACCTCGCGTCCCACGTCCCGCTTGTCGGCCCCGCGGTAGCGGCGGGCGAAGCTGACGACGTTGTTCAGCAGCAGCCGTCGCAGCCAGGCGCGCAATTCGGCCTCGCTGTGGCCCTGGAAGCGCCCAAAGTCGACGACGGCGTCGAGGAACGTCTCCTGGACGAGGTCCGAGGGGTTCCCCTTGGCTTGCAGCGCTGGGTGCATCTCCTGGCGGGCGATCAGGAGCAGGTAACCGCGGCACGTCTCCAGCGCCTGGCCCAACGCCTCCGCCGAGCCCGCGCGGGCGGCGTGCAGCCGCCCCGTCACATCGTCGTCTTCGGTCGCCATTCGCCCCACTCCTCAGCGCAGCTCCCGCGGAAATCGGCCGTGCGAAATGCGATTGTAAGGCCGTTACCAGCGCGCGGTCAACCATCTGGCCGGGGGGAAGGAGTTGCCGGGGCCAGAAATAATCGGGAGCGCGCGGCCGGTTTGCGCCCGTTCCACGCTTAAGGGCGGGAGGGGACAGCTGGGAACGACTGGCAAAGGGGCCATTCTTTGTATTACGGAGAGAAAAACATGAATGGCCCCTTTTCTCCCCCGGGCTGCGCACCGTGACTGCCGGACGGCCGTCAACGAGATGATTGGTCTGTATTCATCGCCATCATCGAGGAGATTTCATCATGTCGTGGAAGCTGTGGTTTGCCTCGCTGCGGCGCCTGGTGCATGGTCCCGCCCGTCCCCGGTCCGCCCGCCGGTGTCCGCCGCTGTACCGCGCCCGGCCGTGGCTGGAAGCGCTGGAGCACCGCCTGGCGCCCGCCGTCACCACCACGTTCACCGCCACCTCAGTATTTACCCCGACGACGGGCATCCTGAGCGTGACCGTGCTGGCGGCGGACGCCGGGGCCCAGCTGACTGTGTCCAGCAGCCTCGACCAGATCACGATCGGCTTCGTCCCCGGCGCCGGCAACCCCGACACGCTGAGCGCGCCGACCGGCTTTCCCCCCGCCCCCGCCAGCGCTCCTTACTTCACCCCGAGCGCGCCCACGAACCTACTGACGATCAACACCGCACCGGTCGTGCCTCTCCCCAACCTTGCCAACATCCCGAACCCCACTCCGCTGGACATAACCGAGGTCGATGTCACGGTGGCCGGTAACAACGACACCATCAACTTTAGCCTGGGCAACAACGTCAACTCCGGCAGCACACCCCAGGTGAACAACGTCGGACTCAAAGCCGGCGGCACCGGCGATCAGTTCAACCTGGGCACGATCGCCCTCAACGGCAACCTGAACGTCAACAGCACCAGCGGCGCGACGGGCGTGGTCGGCATCTCGGTCAATTCCGGTGCCGCGATCACGACGCAGGGCGGCAACGTGGTCCTCGGCACCCTGCCGGGGAGCAACGGCCAGCCGACGTCGAACGACGGCCCCATCGACCTATTCTCCGGCGCCTCGATCACGACGCAGGGCGGCAACATGGCCTTGACCGGGCAGCAAAATGCGTCTACTCCGACCGGCATCAGCATCGTGGGTGCCACTTTGAACGCGGTCGGCGGTCCCAACGGCGGCGGCAACATCAGCCTCATCGGCGCCGGCTCGGCCACGGGCTACGGCATCGACGTCTCGAACTTTACGAGCGCCTCCGTCGTGGAGTCGGGTGGCACCGGCACCGTCACCATCCAGGGGTTCGGAGGCGCCGCCGGCGTCCACGTCAGCGGCAGCTTGGTGAGCACGGCGACCGGCGCCCTCGGCATCACCGGCACCCCGGTCGGCAACAAGTCTTCAAACGCCGTCGTCGATGTCGAGCCAGGGTCCTCGATCGCGACGGCCGGCGGCAACATCACCTTGAGCGGACAGGGGGGCATTCCGTCCAAATCGTCGGATCCGTCCAGCACGGACGGCGTCAACGTCATCGGAGCCACCGTGAACGCCGACGGCGGCAACATCGCCTTGACCGGACAGGGCATCAGTGACGGCGTCCTGGTCCTTAGTGGCACCACGAACAACGCCGCCCTGCAAACGTTCGGCACCGGCACCATCACCATCAATGGGACCGGCACCATAAACGGTGTCGTTATCGAGTCCTTTGGCACAATGACGACCACGGTCAGTACGGTGTACGGCAACCTGTCCGTCACCGGCACAGTCGCGTCGAGCAGCCTGGGCGGCGTCTATGGCGTCGAGGTCGTCAACCCTAACGGCACAGCCGCCGCCACGCTCAGCACGATGAATGGCAACCTGACCGTCACCGGCACGGTTACGGGCGGCGTCGTCGGCGGCGCCGGCGTCGGGCTCTACACCGGCGTCAGCGTGCAGATCACCGGCGGCGGCACCGGGGCCATCACCATCCAGGGCAGCGGCGCCCTGGGCGTGCAGATCAACAACGTGCCGGTGACTGCGGGCGTGGGTGGCGTGACCATCACCGGCACCGCCAATGGCGAGTTCAGCGGCGAGTACGGCGTGGACCTCGAGGGCGGGGCTCAGGTGACGGATACGACGACCGGCAGCATCAGCCTCAAGGGCAACGGCAGCCCCGTCGGCACCGATAGCAACGCCGGCGTCCGCGTCAACGGCACGAACACCAGCGGCACGCAGGCGAGCACGGTGAGCACGGTCAACGGCAACGTCAGCCTCACGGGGACCGGCGGCGGCTCCGGGCAGATGAACTACGGCATCGACGTCGAGGGCGGGGGCAAGGTCCAGGCCAGCGGGGCCGGCAGCGTCAGCCTCACCGGCACGGGCCCCGGCATCGCCGACCCCAGCAACCCCTCGGGCAGCAACAACGACGGGGTCTACCTCGCCGGCAGCGGCACGCAGGTGAGCGCGCTCGCGGGCGGCGTGACCGTCACCGGCACCGGCGGCGGCGCGGCCAGCAGCGAATATGGCGTGGACGTCGAGAGCGGCGCCCAGGTGATGGACACGACCACGGGCGCCATCAAGATCACGGGCACCGGCAGCGCCATCGGCACCAACAGCAATGCCGGCGTCCGTCTCAACGGCAGCAGCGCGCAGGTGACCACGGTGAACGGCAACGTCAGCCTCACGGGGACCGGCGGCGGCTCCGGGCAAAAGAACTACGGCCTCGACCTTGAGGGCGGCCCCGTCAAGTCCACGGGTGCGGGCAGCGTCAACCTCACCGGCACCGCCCCAGGCGTCAGCGGTGGCGGCGGCACTCCCCAGGGCGACAACAACATGGGGGTCTACCTCACTAGCACTCTGGTGAGTGCGGAAGCGGGCGGCGTGACCGTCACCGGCACCGGCAACGGCGCGGGGGCCAACGGCTACGGCGTGGACCTCGAGAGCGGCGCCCAGGTGATGGCCACGGAGAGCGGCGCCGTTACCATCAAGGGCACGGCCAGCGCCGTCGGCACCAACGACAACGCGGGCGTCCGCCTCAACGGCAGCTCCGGCAGCGGCACCGAGGCCCAGGTCGGCACGCAGAACGGCGCGCTCACCATCCAGGGCAGCGGCGGCGGCACCGGCGTGGGCAACCACGGCATCGACCTGGAGGACGGTGTCGAGGTCGAATCCGAGTTGGGTGCCGTCAGCCTCACCGGCACGGCCGGCAACGGTTCGGGGGAGGACAACGGCAATGAGAGCGGCCAGATCGGCAACGTCGGTGTTTACGTCGCCGGGGCCACGGTGAGCGCGGGCGCGGGCGGGGTGACCATCAGCGGCACCGGCAACGGCGCGGGGGAATTCAACAGGGGCGTGGACGTCGAAAGCGCCGCCACGGGGTCGATGGGGGAAGGAGAAGAGGAAACCGGGGGCAGCGGCGTGACCGGCGCCACGGTGGCGGCCACGGCCAACGGCACCGTCACCATCAAGGGCACGGGCAGTCCCCTGGGCGATGACGGCAACAACGGCGTCTTCATCAGCGGCAGCGGCACCAGTGTTACCACGCAGAGCGGCGCGCTGACCATCCAGGGCACCGGCGGCGGCAGCGGCGAGGACAACTACGGCATCGACGTCCGCGCCGAGGTCGAGTCCCAGCAGGGGGGCGCCGTCAGCCTCAGCGGCACCGGCGGCAACGGCGACGCCGACAGTTCGGGCGTCTACATCATCGCCGGCGGCGTGGTGCAAGCGGGCGCGGGCGGCGTGTCCCTGACCGGCACCGGCATCGGCACCGGGTCCGACGAGTACGGCGTGGACGTCGAGGGCAGCGCCACGGTGACGGCCAACGCCAACGGCACCATCTCCATCAAGGGCACCGGCAGCGCCCTCGGCTCGGACTACGCCGCGGGCGTCTACATCAACATCGCCGCCAGCAACCAGCCGGCGCCGGCCGGCCCCGGGCCGCAGGTGACCACGCAGAGCGGCGCGATCACCATCCAGGGCACCGCGGGCGGCACCGGGCAATACGACTACGGAGTCGATATCAGTGCCAGTGTCGAGGCCCAGCAGGGGGGCGCGATCAGCATCAGCGGCACCGGCGGCAACGGCAGCGGCCAGTGCGACGCCGGTGTCTTCATCAGCGGCGGCCAGCTGCAGGCGGGCGCGGGCGGCCTGAGCGTCACCGGCGTCGGCAACGGCTCGGGACAGGTCGAAACCGGCGTGGACGTCGAGAACGGCGCCCAGGTGTCGGACTCGACCAACGGCGCCATCAAGATCACCGGCACCGGCAGCGCCCTCGGCACGGACAACAGCGATGGCATTTACGTCGGCGGCGTCGCTGCCGGCAGCAATACCCCCACCCGGGTGACCACCATCGGGGGCAACCTGACCCTCACCGGCACCGGCAACGGCACCGGACACCAAATCTACGGCATCGATCTTGAGGCCGGCACCGTGGTCCAGGTCACGGGCGCGGGCGCCCTGTCCCTCAGCGGCACCGGCGGCAGCGGCACCGATCACAACATCGGCGTCCTCGTCAACGGCAGCGGAACGCTGCTGACCACGACGGTCGGCAACCTCACCATCGCGGGCAGCGGCGGCAACGGCTCGGGCGATGACAACGCCGGCGTCGTCATCAGCACCAGTGGCCAGGGCCGGATCAGTACGAACCGGGGCACGCTGTCCGTCAGCGGCACCGGCGCCGGCCAGGGGAACGGCGAAGACGGCGTGGACCTCACGGGTGGCGCCCGAGTGGCGGCCACGCTGGACGGCACCGTCAAGATCACCGGCAGCGGCGGTGCCGGCCTGGGCAGCTGTGTCGGCGTCTTCATCACCGGCAGCAGTTCCACGCCGACGCAGGTGAGCAGCCTGGACAGCACCGTCACAGTCAACGGCACCGGCGGCAACGGCACGGGCGACAACGACACCGGCGTCGTCATCAGCAATGCCCAGCTGAGCGGGGGGACGTTCGGGTTGTCCGTCACCGGCAGCGGCGCCGGCCTGGGGAACAACGAAGACGGCGTGGTCATCGCCAGCGGCGCGCAACTGTCGGCCACGCAGAACGGCACCGTCAGCATCAAGGGCACCGGCGGCGCCAGCATCCCGGGCAGCAACAACGACGTCGGTGTCATCATCAGTGACGCCGGCACCCGGGTGACCACGCTGAGCGGCACGCTCACCATCCAGGGCAGCGGCGGCGACACGCCTGGCGGCGAGTTCATCAGCCCCATCGGTCAGCCCCAGGATAGCGACAATTACGGCGTGGACGTCCAGGGTGGCGCCCTGGTCCAGGGTGGCTTCCAGATCCCGGCCAACAGCCCCATCACCCCCGGGCCCATCAGCATCACCGGCACCGGCGGCGGCGGCCTGGGCCTGGGCTTTAACAACATCGGCACCGTGCTGCTCGGCACCGCCACGAACGTGACCACGGCCGGCAAGCTCACCCTCGCCGGCACCGGCGGCACCGGCGCCGGCAGCGACGACGATGGCGTCCTGATCGCCGGCGCCCAGGTGAGCCTCACGCCCCTGGCCGACCCACCCATCCAGGGCCACGTCAGCGGCTCGAATCCCGACGACAAACCGCTCGTGGTCCAGGCCAACGACCTCACGCCCATCGTGGGCGTCAGCGCTCAGAACGCCGTCTACAACGCCCAGCCCTACGCCGGGGCCACGGGCACCGTCGCGGGACTGAACCTGCTACCGCTCTCGGATCTGCTGTCTCCATCTCTGCTCACCCAGGCCCTGTTCACGGCCCTGGGCCAGGTTGCCGCCTCCAGCCTGGAGGGCGTGCCCGTGACGTTCACCTACTTCAACAGCACCGGAGTGCAATTGTCCGGCGCGCCGGTGGACGTCGGCAATTACACCGCGGTCGGGACCTTCCTGGGCAGCCCGGATTACGCCAGCGCCACCAGCAACACCGCCTTCGAGACCCCCCAGCCGTTCAGCATCACGCCCGCCCCGGCGCACGTCAGCGTCGTCCTTCCCTCCGTGTCGCCCTTGCCCCTGGGGACCGTCGTCTACAACGGTTCGGCCCCCACGGTCACGGCCCAGGTGACCGGCGTCAGCAACGTCACCCTGACTTCCGGCCTGGTGGGACTGCAAGGGTCCCTGTATACGCTCTCCTTCGTCGGCATCACGACCACCGGCGTGCCCTACAACAGCAGCACGCCGCCCGTCAACGCCGGAACGTACAACGTGACCGCCTCCTTCCCCGGCAGCCTGGATTACCTCCCGTCCAGCACCAGCCAGGCGGTGACCTTGACCATCAAGCAAGCCACGCCGGTCATCGCGTTCGGCAACGCGGTCCTCGTCACCACGAACACGGCCATCCCCCCCCAGGCCAACGTGAAGGGCGTGGTGACGGGGGTGGACGACAGTCTGGGTCAAAGCCTGGAAGCCGGAACCCTGCAACTGACCTACCACAACGGCCTGGGCGTCGGCGCCGCCACCGGCCAGACGGTGCCTGTCCCCGTCAAGCCCGGCCAGTATTCCGTGGTCGCCTCCTTCCCCGGCAGCGAGGATTACGCCCCGCTGACGTTACAGCAAGCCTTCACCGTGTCGCCAGCGGCGGCGCACTCGTTCACCTTTGCCCCGGCCACCACGGTCGCCGGCACCCCCTTCAGCGTGAACGTCACGCCCTTCGACCAGTTCGGCAATCCCGCCAGCTTCAACGGCACCATCAGCGTGGCGAGCAGCGATTTGAAGTTCCTGACCACGGCCGCCTTCAACTCCGCCCTCAGCATCGACAACAGCACGGGCATCACCAGCAATAGCGGCACGATCGGCGGCCTGGAGCTCAAGACGGCCAGTGCCACCACGATCGGCGGCACGCAGACGCTCACGTTCACCTTTGTCAGCTCCGCCACCGGCACGATCCAGGCGCCTCCGTTCACCGTCACCGTCAACCCGGCGCCCCTGTTCCAGCTCAGCGTGATCAGCGGCCCCTCGGGCTCGGTGCAAGCCGGCACCTACAACCTGATCGTCAACGCCCAGGACCAGTACGGCAACCTCGTCAGCGACAGCGCCGCGGCGGGGGTCACCGACTCGCTGTCGGGCAGCCTCAGCGTCAGTCCCGCCAGCCCCGCCTTCAGCGGCGGCGTCCTCAACGTCAACGTCACCCTCAGCAAGCTCGGAGCCAATAATCTCACGGTCACCTCGCCCCCCGCGGGCGGTTCGCCGCTCAGCACCCCGGTGATCCCTCTCACCGTCACCGCGGGGCCGGTCGCCGCGTTCGTCGTCACCCCGTCGATCTCGATCGCATCGACGGTGGCGGCTGGCACCACCTTCAACCTGACCGTCCAGGCCCAGGACCAATTCGCCAACCCCGCCACCAACTTCGGCGGGACCGTCACCCTGTCCAGCACCGACGCGCAGGCCGTCGGCCTGGGTAACTACAGCTTTGCGAATGCACCGACGCCCGGTCAGATCACCATCACCGGCGTGGCGCTCAAGACAGTCGGCCAGCAGACGTTCACCGTCAGCTACACCAGCGGTACGCCGCCGACCACCATCTCCAAGTCCACCGGCACCATCGCCATCAGCGCCCTGACGACGGTGGACCACCTCGCCGTGGCCCTCAACCCGCCGAGCGCGACGGTGACGATCAATACCAACTTCAGCCTCATCATCACGGCCCAGGACAAGTTCAACAACACGGTCAGCGGCTTCAACGCCGGCAGCAGCACCATCAAACTGACCACCACCCCAGCCGGCGGTATCACCTCGACCCCGATCACCGGCTTCACTGCCGCCACCAACGCGTTTGTCAGTGGCGTCATCACGCTCAACGGCGTGAAGCTCACGACCCACGGCACGCAGACGATCACCGTCCAGGCCGGCAACGGCAACCCGGTGTCGATGGGAAGCCTGTCCCTCACGGACCCGCCGGCGACGCCGAACGTCCTCGACGTCAGCTCGGACGCCGAGACGCTGACCGGCTTCTCCCTCAGCGGCGCGGGTCCGGTCACCGCCGGCACCGCGTTCAGCGCCACCCTCGTTGCCCGGGATCAGTCCGGCAACGTGATGACCACCTTCATCGGCCCGGTCCAGTTGAGCAGCACCGACCCGCTGGCGCCGAACCTGGGCACCATCACCTTCACGCCCGCGGGGCGGGGCGTTGTCACCATCAACGGCCTGGTATTGAAGACGGCCGGCGACCAGACAGTCACCATCGCCTCGGCGGTGGTCACGAGCACCAGTTCCATCACCGTCAAGCCAACGACGGTGGCCAAGCTGGTCGTGACCAGCGCCCCGAGCATGGCCACGGCCGGCACGCCGTTCGACCTCACCGTCACTGCGGAGGACAGGTACGGCAACACCGTCACCAGCTTCAACCGCGCCGCGACCCTCGCCGCTTCGCTGGGCGGCAGCCTGGTCAGTCCCGCCACGGGCAGCTTCAGCGGGGGCGTCCTGGCGCTGACCGGCGTGATCCTCAAGAAGGCCGGCAGCCAGAAGCTGACGATTACCGCGGGAACGCTTGTGGTCAGCACCGGCGCCATCGGCCTGAGTCCGGGGGCGCTGGCCCGGTTCGCCGTCAGCGGCCCAGCCAAGGTCGCCGCCGGCACGCCCTTTACCGTGACCGTAACGGCCCAGGACCAGTACGGCAACACCGTCATTGGCTTCACCGGAAGCGTGCGCATGACGAGCAACGATCCGCTGGTGCCGAGCCTGGGCAGCTTCGCCTTCACGCAGGCCAACAAGGGCGTGCGCAGCCTCAGCGGCCTGGTACTCAAGACCAGGACCGCCGAGCAACTGACGGTCACCTCCGACAACGGCGACACGGAAATCGAAGGTGTGTTCTCTATCACGGTTTAAGTCATCGTGTTGTCGATCAGTCGGACATCGCGTGTCCGGGCGCCGATCCGGATGCTCACCCGAGAAGGGCAAAGGGGTCGGGAGTCGTTAAGACAAATTGTCTTAACGACTCCCGACCCCTTCGTTTGCTCCAGAGGGGTTTGCTCGCGCAGCAACAATCTGAGCAAACCCCCATCCCGCACCGAAATGTGAAGGCGCAAGTTCTTTCCTGAAATGGGGTTGCGTCGGCGATGGGGTTTGCTCAGATTGCCCGGCGAAATCTGAGCAAACCCCCCATATCTGAGCAAACCCCCTCGCGGCGTCGTACATGCCGCACCTGAAGAAGGGGCTGATCGACTTCCTCAAGCGGCCGGCGCAGACGGTCACGCTGGTCTTCCCCATCGAGCTGAACGACGGCTCCGTGCGCCTGTTCACCGGCCACCGGGTCCTGCACAACGTCATCCGCGGCCCGGGCAAGGGCGGCATCCGCTACCACCCCGACCTGGGCGTCGATGAGGTGCGGGCCCTGGCGACGTGGATGACGTGGAAGTGCGCGTTGATCGACGTGCCGTTCGGCGGGGCCAAGGGGGGCGTGGCCTGCAACACGAAGGAGTTGAGCGAGACCGACCTGCGCAAGATTACCCGCCGCTACATCGTGGACCTGGGCGACCTGATCGGGCCGCACACCGACATTCCGGCCCCGGATATGTATACCGACGCCCGAACGATGGCCTGGATCTACGACACCTACGCCATGATGCACCCTGGCCGCAACAACCTGCCGGTGGTGACGGGCAAGCCGCTGGACATCGGCGGCTCGCACGGCCGCGAGGAAGCGACGGCGCGCGGCTGCCTGTTCGCGGCCCGGCGGGCGCTGGAGCGCGGCGTGGTGCGCGGCCTGAAGCAGTTGACCGGGGCGCGCGTGGCGGTGCAGGGCTTTGGCAACGTCGGCGGCATCGCGGCCCGGCTGTTCGCCGAAGCCGGCGCCCACATCGTGGCGGCCAGCGACTCGGCCGGCGGCGTGGCCAACGAGCAGGGGCTGGACCCGGTGGCGGTGGCGGCCCACAAGAAGAAGACCGGCAAGGTGGCCGGCGCCGCCGGCACACGGGCCATCAGCAACGACGAATTGCTGGCCCTGGAGTGCGACGTGCTGATCCCGGCGGCGCTGCAGAACCAGATCCGCTGCGACAACGCCGTGGCGGTGCGGGCGAAGCTGGTGGTCGAGGCGGCCAACGGCCCGACGACGCCGGCGGCGGACCGCATGCTGTACGAGCGCGGCATCCCGATGCTGCCGGACATCCTGGCCAACTCGGGCGGCGTCTGCGTCAGCTATTTCGAGTGGGTGCAGAACATCGAGAATGAGCAGTGGGACGTGGACGGCGTCAACTCGAAATTGCGGCTGAAGATGGAGCGGGCGACCGACGCGGTGCTGGACAAGCAGGCGGCGCTGAACCGCCAGTTCCCGCACGACCCAGTGGACTTGCGCACCTCGGCGCTGGTGGTGGCGATCGAGCGCGTCGCCCACGTGGCCCTGGAGCGCGGCATCTGGCCGTAGCACGGGCCGCCCGCTTGCAGCACTTCTCCACGCCCCGGGTGAATGTGTCCAATCCGGCTTCGTCCCGCAGTACCGACGAGAGGGCCGGCGCCCCGGCCAGCCACAATCCGTGTGCGGAAGTTACCGGCAAGGGGCGCGTGAAAATGGATTGCATTGCGCGCGCACACACACACACAGAAGTGCTGCCGAATCCCGCACGGCCGTCATTTCGCTCGACGCGCCTTCAGCAGCCGCTCGACAATCACCACCGCCGTGTGAGGGGCGGCAACGGTGGGACGAGGCTTGCGTCGCAGGCGGACGGCGTCGAGGGAGGACGGGCTGATGGAAGCGGACGGCGGCGCGACCGAGACGATCCGGGTGCGGTGCTGTGTCGCGGCCGGACGTGCGAGTTTTTCATTTGTCCCTTTGCGTCTCATCCTGGTAGAGTAACTGCGGTTACCCATCATCCGGAGGATTCCCCCATGTTTCGCCACCGCTGGTCTGCCTGGGGCGCAGCGCTCTGCGCCCTGGCCCTCGCCGTCCCGACCACCGCCGCCCCGGTGCCGGGGGAGCAGGACAAGCCACTGGCTCAAGTTCCCGCGAAGGCAGCGCTCGTCGTCCAGCTGCGCGGCTTCGAGCGCACGCGCGACCGCCTGAACACCCTGATCAAAAACGCGATGCCCGACTTCGCCGCCCTCGCCAAGCAGAAGATGGACGACGCCCTCAAGGAACTCCTCGACGGCCGTGAGCTGAAGGGGATCACCAAGGACGGCCCCATCTTCCTCGTCTTCACCGAACTGCCCCAGCCGAACCAGGATCCGCCGAAGATGGCCGTCCTCGTCCCGGTGTCGAGCTACGAGACGTTCCGCAACGGCCTCTTGAAGGAGGAAGAGCGCAAGGAGATCAAGACCGATCCGCTCGGTTACGAGACGGCCTCGGTCAACAACAAGGCGATCTACTTTGTCAACCGCAAGAACGGCTACGCGGTCGTCAGCCCCGACGCCGACGTGGCCGCCTCCTTCGTCAAGAAGTACGACGGCCTCGCGGGCAAGCTGAGCAAGACCGTCGCCCAGCGCCTGATGGACGCCGACGTGTCTGTCTACGTGGACATGGAGGTGGTGAACAAGGAGCACGGCGACCACATCAAGGCGATGCAGGCGGAGATTGAGCGGGCGATGGACGCCTCCCCGGACAAGAACACCGCCGAGATGGCTAAGCGCTTCCTCGGGCCGCTCTTCCAGGCGATCGGCGACAGCAAGGCGGTGCTCGTCTCGGCCGACCTGCGCCCCGACGGCCTGAAGTTGCATTACGCGGTCGAGGTGGCCGCGGAGAGCAAGACCGACTCCTTCCTCCACGAGTGGAAGTCGCTGCCGCTGGCCGAGGTGAGCAAGCTGCCGGGCGGGCAGATGATCTATAGCGCCATGTCCCTCACGCCGGGCGTGACGAAGAGCTTCGGGCCCTTGCTCTTCGGGATGCAGGCCGACCCGGACAGCGACGAGGGCAAGGCGCTGCTGAAGGCCACTGCCGCCCTGGCCGACGCCAAGCCCCGGCACCGCCTCGACTCGGCGAACGTCCCCTTGCGCGGCCTGCAAGTGTGGAAGTACGACGACCCCGCCAAGGCGGTCGCGGCGGAGCAGAAGGCGTTCAAGGCCCTCAAGGCGGGCATGTCCTACCAGACGGCCGTGCTCGAGAAGGACGCAATCGTCAAGGAGGAGACGCGCAAGCACGGCGGCTTCGAGTTCCACAACGTCGGCCTGAAGTTCGACCTGGAGAAGACGGC
>DATFNV010000593.1:0-4523 GCA_035266225.1 Gemmataceae bacterium | reverse complement strand
CCGCCCGTAGCATGACTCCGGACAGGCCGAAGCGCGGACCGGCCTGACTCGCGTCTGGTGTGTTCCGTGTGATCCGTGGTTCCCTGTGATGGATAACGACCACCCCGGCAACCCCCCACTCACCCATCCTCTTCGCTGGTTCCCCGAGTTCCTCGAGTTCGGCAAGCGGCGTTTCCGCACCCAGGGGCGCGTCCTCGGCGCCGCCATCCTGGTCGGCATCGTCGCCGGGCTGGGCGGCGTGGCCTTCACACTCGCCGGGCAGGTCGTCGTCCGCTTCGCCCTGGAAGGCGTGGCCGGCTACAAGGCCGATGGGCCGGCCGGCGAGCCGCACAGCGATTGGATCCCCGACATTGATCGCGAGTTCCGCCCCTGGCTGCTGCTGATCGTGCCCACGGTCGGCGGCCTGCTGAGCGGCTACCTCGTCTTCCGCTACGCCCCGGAGGCCGAGGGACACGGCACCGACGCCGCCATCGCCGCCTACCACACCGGCCAGGGGAGCATTCGCCCGCGCGTGCCGCTCATCAAGCTCGTCGCCAGCGCCCTGACCATCGGCAGCGGCGGCTCCGGCGGCCGCGAGGGGCCGATCGCCCAGATCGGTGCCGGCTTCGGATCGCTTTTGGCGACGCTGCTGCGCTACCGCGTCGCCGAGCGGCGCATCCTCCTGGCGGCAGGCATGGGTGCCGGCATCGCCGCCATCTTCCGCGCTCCTCTGGCCGGCACCTTGTTCGCCGCCGAGATCCTCTATTGCTCGCCGGAGTTCGAGCCGGAGGTCATCCTGCCCGCCGGCCTGGCCAGCGTCGTCAGCTACTGCACCTTCGGCGTCGTCATGGGTTGGCTGGGCGACCCCGGCGAACGCTTCGGCTCGCTCTTCAAGACGCCGGAGGGGCTGAGGTTCACCAGCGCCCTCGAGCTGGGGCCGTATCTGCTGCTGGCCCTGTGGGTGGCACTGCTGTCGATGCTCTACGTTCGCACCTTCTACGGGGTGACCCACGTCTTCCACCGCCTGCGGATGCCGCGCATCTTCAAGCCGGCCGTCGGCGCCTTCCTGACCGGCGCCGTCGGCCTGATCCTTTACTACGCCTCGCACGAGCAGAAGCCGGTCCTGTCGGTGCTGTCGTTCGGCTACGGCATCCTGCAAGAGGGGCTCAGCAATGAGGGCAGCCTGGCGGCCGGGCTGCTGCTGGCGGTGGCGCTGGGGAAGATCGCGACGACGAGCCTGACCATCGGCAGCGGCGGCTCCGGCGGCGTCTTCGGCCCGTCGATGGTGATCGGCGGCTGCGGCGGCGGGGCGCTGGGCGTGTTCCTGCACGGCCTGGCGCCGGAGTTGGTGCCGCACCCGGCCTCGTTCATCATCCTGGGCATGGCCGGCTTCTTCGCCGCCGCCGCCAAGACGCCATTTTCGACCCTCATCATCGTCAGCGAGATGACCGGCGACTACAAGTTGCTGCTGCCGGCGCTGTGGGTCGTCACCATCGCCTTCCTCGTCTCCGACGAGGAGCCGCTGTACCGGTCGCAGGTCAAGAGCCGGGCGCTGTCGCCGGCGCACCAGGGGAGCTACGTCCGCGAGGTGCTGGCCGGCCTCAAGGTGAGCGGCTTCCTGCTGCCGGAGATCAAGCCGCCGGTGCTGCGCCTGGAGGAGCCGCTGGCCGCGGTGATCGATCGGCTGGGCAGCTGTGGCTTCCCCGCGCTGCCGGTGGTCGATGAGGCCAACCGCCTGCAAGGGTTGGTGGTGCTGGACGAGGTCCACCTGGCGGCCCGGTCGGGGCAGGTTGCGACGTGGGTGCTGGCCGCCGACCTGATGCGCCCGGCCGTGCAACCGCTCACCCCCGACGACCGGTTGGACCAGGCGATGGAGTTGTTCGTCGAGCAGGACCTGCTCGCCCTGCCGGTGGTGGACAACCACGGGGAACGGCACGTCATCGGCCTGGTGCGGCGCTCCGACCTGGCGCAGGCCTACCTGCGGCACCTCCACGGGCAGCGACCCGCGGAGGGGTCGCCCTCGTGAGACCGATCGTTCCCTTCCGGGGCAGGTTGACCGCGCCGTCCGAGGGGGCTATCAAGGAGAGAACGGTCCCCGACCGCGCCCGCCGCCGCGGCCCCGTGAACTTCTTCGATCCCCCGGGTAGTCGATGCCAGGATCCGCCAACACTCCCGCCGCGGCCGACCGCCCCGTAACCGGATCGGTTGATTCCCCCGCGGCCCCTCGTCGCCGGGTGACGCCGTGGGGCCTGGTCCTGGTCGCGCTGACCCTGGTGATGTGGGCCCGCTTCCTTATCTTTCCCACCGTGGTCGCCTCGACCAACCTGGACCATTCGTGGATGCAGGCGCTGGGCCATTTCTACCGCACCAGCGCCCAGGCGGGGACGGACTACGTCTTCACCTACGGGCCGCTCGGCTACTTCGTGACCGAGGCCCACGACGACGACCTCTACTGGCAGCGCTACTTCTGGGAGTTGGCCGTCAAGCTGGCCGCCGCAGTCGTCATTTCCCTGGCTCTCGCCCGCCTGCCGTCGCGCGGCCTGACCTTGCTCGGCAACGCCCTCGTGATCGTGTTCGTTCCCTACCACTTCGACACCATCTACCAGGTGACGCTCCTCGCGGCGGGGATGTTGCTCATCGAGGGGGCGTGCCACGGCTGGCCTAAGGCGGCGCTCCTGGTCCCGCTGCTGGCCCTCTTGGCAATGACGAAGTTCACCTATTTCGTCCTCGCCCTGTGGACCGCCGCGCTCGCGGAGCTGGCCGTGCGGCTGCGGGGCTATCGCGGCTGGCTGTCGCCGGCCCTCCTCTACCTGGCCTCGGTGACGGCCGTGTGGCTGTTCTGCGGTCAGAACCTCCTGCACCTGTGGGACTACTGCCGCAATTCCTGGGAGGTTTCGGCAGGGTACGGCGACGCAATGGCGACCTCGGGGGAACCCTTCGACGTGGGCCTGGCCGTCGTCACGATGACCCTGGCGGTCGTCCTGCTGGCGGTCGCGGCCTGGCGCCAGCGGCGGAGCGTCTTCCACGTCACGAGCGTCCTCCTGCTGGGGCCGGGGCTGTTTTTGGGCTGGAAGCACGGGCTGATTCGCCACGACGGCCACCCGTTTATCTTCTTCGGCATGGCGATGTTCGTCGCCCTGCTGCTGCCGCGCCTCCTGGCGCCCGCGTGGTCGGGCCTGACCGGGATGACCCTCGGCGCCCTCCTGGCCTGTTCCGTCGGCGGGACGCTGCTGACGGCCGACCGAGTGAAGCCGGATTTCTTCGGGTGGAATCTCCGCCAGACGAAGGAAAACGTGGCGGTGGCGCTGCATCCCGCGGCGAAGAAGACGGAGCTGGACGCCGAGCAGGCGCGGCAAGAAGAGGAATGGCGCCTCGACCGGGTGCGCAAGGAGGTCGGGGGCGCGTCGCTGGATCAACTGTCGTGCGAACAGGGCGTGGTCTTCTTGAACGGGCTGAACTGGCGGCCACGGCCGGTCTTCCAGAGCTACACGGCCTATACGCCGGCCCTGCTGCGCCTCAACGCCGATTACTTCCGCTCGGCGACCGCCCCGGATTACGTCCTGTGCAGTTTCTGCCCGGTCGATGGCCGTCTCGGGTCGATGGAGGATTGCCTGGCCCTGCGCGAAATCCTCCGCCGCTACTACCCCGTCACGAAGGAACGGCACTTCGTCCTCTTCAAGCGCGTCCCTCCCGGGCAAGAGGCACCCGCGCCGGAACCCGAGATGGTGTGCCGGCGCACGATCCGCTTCGACAAGGAGGTCAACCTGGAAGACACACCCGGCGAATATCAGTGGCTGTCGCTGCGCTTCGCGCCGTCGCTCACCGGCCTCGTCCGCGGGGCGTGCTTCAAACGGGACAACCTCTATCTGGAGTTGCGGACGGCGTCGGGGACGAAGCTGCGCCGCCGCCTCGTCGCCGCGATGGCCCAGGAAGGGTTCCTCATCAACCCGCTCGTGAACACCACGGGCGATTACGTCCGGCTGTATGGCGCGTCCGGCGGCGACCGGGTGGTGAGTTTGCGCGTGACTCCGGCGAGCGGCGACTTCAAGGACGAGATCGAGATGACCGTCTCCGTTCTGCCGCGGCTGCCCTGCCGCACGCTGGACGCCGCAGCGGTGAACGCACTCCTGCCCCCCTGATGACCTGGGAGAAACTTGCCCGAGTTCCATACAATGGTGGTATGAATGTGTACTCGCCAGGCGGTTGCCCCGGACCGACCATCACCTTCTGGGGGGCCGCCCAGTCCGTCACCGGTTCCATGCACCTGGTCGAGGTCGGCGGCCGGAGAATCCTTCTCGATTGCGGCCGCACGCCCGGGCCCCGCGCCGACTCGCGCCGCCGCACGTCCTCCTTCCCGTTCCACCCTTACGAAATCGACGCCGTCGTCCTGAGCCACGCCCACATGGACCACAGCGGCAACCTGCCGCAGCTGGTCCGCCAGGGCTTCGCCGGGCCCATCTTCTGCACGCCGGCGACGCGCGACCTCGTCGCCGTCATGCTCGGCGACTCCGCACGCTTCCAGGAAGAGGACGCCCGCGTCCTCC
>DATFNV010000592.1:0-8628 GCA_035266225.1 Gemmataceae bacterium | reverse complement strand
GGGGCCGGGTTGCATCCCACCGGGGCCAGGCTGCACACCACCGGGGCCGGGCTGCATTCCGCCGGGGCCAGGCTTCACACCACCGGGGCCAGGAGGCTGCGAGCCGCCGGGGCCAGGCTGCGAGCCGCCGGGGCCGGGCTTCACACCACCGGGGCCAGGTTGCATCCCACCGGGGCCGGGCTGTACACCACCGGGGCCAGGCTGGCCGCCGTTGCCGGCTACGGCCGGCGGGGGTTCCGGCGGCTTCACGATCTCCGGCCGCTTTTGGAGGAACCGCTCCAGCGGATCGAGCTCGGCCAGGATCAGCGTTTGATCGTCGTACTTGTAGACGCCCAGCGGCTTGCTCCGCGGCGCCGCCGAGTACGGGAACGAGGTGGCGAACCAGAAGCGGCTGAAGGCGTCCAGCTCCGCCTTCACCAAGAAATACTCCTTGTTGTCGATCGGACTCTTCGGCCCCTTCTGAAGGGCGAGGCCAGTTTTGAGCTTCTCCCAATCGATCGAGTTCTTGGTGCGGATGACGTTGAAGATCCAGTCCTCTCCAGCGCTCTGCGCCTGCACGTGGCGGGCGATCCCGTCCACCGGGAAGCCGAACTTCGCCGCGAACACCTCCTTGTTGAAGGCGGCCTCCTTGCTCATGGCGGTGGGGTCCAGATCGCGGCGCCCGAAGGCGGCCTCACCGAGTTCGCTCTGGACGACCTTGTCCATCAGGGCGCTGCGCACGATCTCGGTGTTGGTCGGCAGCAGGTTGGTGCAGGCGACCACGTCGCCGTTGCCGTCCCCCACAGGCGCCTTCACGTCGTTGGCCTGCTCGCCGGCCGGCGCCGGGGCGGGAGTGGTTTTATCCTTCTTGGGAGGATCGTCGCCGCTGAACATGAGGACGAGGGCGATGACCAGGCCGATGACGGCGACCACCGCCAAGCCGCCGCCGATCAATATCACGGGCGACAGTCCGCCGGCCTGCTTCTTCGGCGCCGAATCGTCGATCTCGTCGTCGTCGTCGGCGTCGCGGCGGCGCATGGGCTTCTTGGTCGGGGCGGCCTTGCCGTTGGTCGCCTTCTTGCCGGTCACGGCAGGACCGCCGCCCTTCTTCGCGGTCGTGACGGCAGCGTCCTCCTTCGCCTTCCCGTTGCCGATCGCCTCCTCGTCGTCGCCGGCCTCTTCGGCCGGCTCCTCGACCACGAAGCGATATTTGCACTTCGGGCAGTCAATCTTGCGGCCGATGAGCTTCGGGTCACGGATTGGGACCGGATGCTCGCAACTCGGACAGGACTGCTTGAAACTGACCGTCGTCGCCATGATTTGGTCTCCGCCACTGGATGCGGTCGCGCGCGCAACAAGATCGCCAGTCGATGAGGGCTAAAACATCATAACCGGCGCGCAGGGCAGCTTGCAAAGGAGAAAACACCCTTGGGCGCAGAATTGTTGGCGCAAGTCGGCAAAATCGTCAGTCAGCCCCGGGGCGCCCCGTTCAGGCCGATACGCCGGTGCAGGTCGTCTACCACCCAGTGGAAGGCGGTCAGGTGGATCGACTCGACGATGCCCATGTCATCGAGTGGCACGTGCAGCCCGTGCCGCGCCAGGCCGCGCAGTCGGCCGCCGCCGAAGCCGGTGCAGCCGAACGTCGTCAGGCCGTGGCGGTTGGCCCACTCGACCGCCCGCAGGATGTTCGGGCTGTTGCCCGAGCCACTGATGGCCACCAGCAGGTCGCCCGGGCTGGCCAGGTTCTTCAGCTGTTCCACGAAGACGCGCTCGAAGCCCTCGTCGTTGCCCCAGGCGAGGATGTAAGGGGTGTTGTCGGTCAGGCTCAGCACGCGCAGGCGCTTCTTGCCGTCGTTGTCGAAATCCTCGCGGCGCAGGGTCCCCTTGCCGAGGTCCTCGCAGAAGTGCGAGGCGTTCGAGCCGCTGCCGCCGTTGCCGATCACAAAGACGAAGCGGCCGCGCTCGTAGCAGTCGTAGACGGCGTCGGCGAGGGCTTGCACCTCGGTGGGGTCGAGGCGCAGCAACTCCTGGCCGACCCGTTCGAGGAAGGGGGACACGTCGAGCGTGGTTCCGAGCATGAATGAGGTTCTCCGCCTGATGAAATCAGCCTGTACTGTAGCAGCCGCCCCGCGCGGCGCGAAGGCGGAGGCGCTGTCGCATCTCGTTACGAGGGCGTTACACCGCCGCCTTCGCCGGTTCGCTACAATCGCGGTGCCAGACCAAGGCACCGTCGCCCCGTGGAGGTGAGCATGTCCCGCATCGGATTGGTCGCTCTTCAAATCGTTTTGGTCGTGGCGGCCTGGGCCGCGAGCCGATCGTCGCCGACGGTCAACCCCGACCAGGAATTCCTCCAGGGGGAGTGGCAGATAACGTCCGTGTCCACCGACGGCGAGCCCGACCCGGCCCAGGTCGGCGCCTTCGTGACGTTCTACGCGGACACGGTGTCGTTCGCGCCGCGGGAAACGCCGGGCCTCGTCCGGGTCGCACCACACCCCCCGACCTTCGACCCGGCGCTGTCCTGAACGCTCATGCTGGTTGAGCCTCGTGAGGCTCACTCGCGCTGGTCCACCTTCCGGCTGCTCCCCGCGAAGCCACGGCAGATCGATCTCACCACGACCGCGGCCGACGGGCCGACCTTCCTGCGGACGTACGGGATTTACTCCCTCGGCGACGACGAGCTGACGTACTGTGTGGCGCCTCCTGGCCAGCCGAGGCCGGCCGGTTTTGCCACGGCGAAGAGGGACGGCAATACCCTGGTGGTCCTGAGGCGCGTCCCGTTCCTGGTGCCGCTGTCGGAAGTTTCCTACACGGAAATCGTGCCTTTCACGACAGACGCCGTCCCGGCCGTGCCCCAGGATGGTAGGGCGCGGCAGGTTCCCTCGGACTAAACGAGCCGAGGTAAGTAGGAGGGGACGGCGATGGACACCGGGAGTTGCCCGCTCTGCGGGTTGAGAAGGCACCAGTGGAGGAACGAGGTGGGCCGGTGGGCGTGCGAAGCCCCGGCGGGACGGCGGCCGTCGGTGGTCCGCGAGATGCGGGACCGCCTGATGAACTGGCTGGTCGGCGTGCTGCTGGTCGCGACCTCCGCCGCCCTCGTTGTCGTGCAGGCGAACCTGCCGTAGGGTGCCGCTTGCGGCTTCGCAGGAAAGATTGCGAAGCCGCAAGCGGCTATCGTGCCGGCACGAACTCGACGGCAACCGTCGTCTCGGAAATCGCCGGGTACTTGCCGTCTTGCAGGGCGGTGCCGCGGATCGTGAACGTCTGCAGGCCGCGCAGGTTCCCCGCCGGCGTGATGCGGATCACGGCCGCCTCTTTCCCCACGTCCACCGTGACCGGGTCGGCCTTGAGTTGCCCCACCAATTCTTCCGGAGGCCGCAGCTCCAGGCGGACCGCCTCGGCCAGTTTCGCCAGCCGCGACACCTTCACGCGCACCTCGAACGGCTGTCCCGGCGGCACCGCCAACTCCTCGTCCTCCGCCGACACCTTCAGCAGAGCGCCTTCCATCGTCATCGTGACGAAGCCGGTGATCTCGTTGACGAGGTAGCGAACCTTCCCTTTCGGATCGGGTACTTTCGCCACCGCGATCATCCCCATGCGCGAGGTGCGGCTCGTCTCCAACCACTCCGGCATGAAACAGGGGTAGACGGTGCGCTCGACGCCGGGCGGCACGACGACGTCGCCGCCGCTGATGCCCTGCACCTGGTACGACTGCTGCGCCGCCATTTGCAGGATGATCTCCCCCTGGAACCCCTCCAGCCGCTCGACGATCACGTCGGCGGGGAAGGTCGTGCCGCGATGGACCTTGCGCCCCGTGTCTTGATCGACGGGGTTCCCCTTGAAGCGCGGCGGCATCGTGGCGGCGAGCAGGACCTCTGCGACCTGGTTCTCCTCCGGGCCGCGCGGCGCCAGGTTGACGGCAGTTTTCGCCAGCCCGGCCCGCGTCACCGCCACACCGGCAACGGTGGCGGTGCCCTCCACGGTCACCAGTGCGGCGGCGGTCGCCGCGTCCTTGGCGGCTTGCAGCGGGACCAGCAGGTCGGTCTTGTCGGCCGGGATGACCAGGCCGGGCGGCGCGCTGACGCCCGGGGGCAGCCCCTTGAACGCCAGGGCGATCGGCCCCTTGAAAGCCCCTTTGCGGACCGCCTTCACCGCCAGGTCGAACTTGCCGCCGATGGGTACGCTCACGCGCTGCAGCGCCAGCTGCAAGGAGAAGTCGTCCGCCGCCTGCCGCACCACCAGCCGGTAGACCGATGACCGCGAGCCGCCCCGGCCGGCCGTGTCGCTGACGACGATCCGGTAAGTGCCGTCGGCGGGGACCGTGAAGTCGAGGCCGGCGTCGGTCGTGTCCGGCAGGTCGTCGTTGCGGAGGATTTCCTTGCCGTCGGGCCCAAGGATGGCGAGGGACACGTCGAGGGGCGAGCCGAGCCGCCGGGCCTCCAGCGTTACGGACCACACTTCCCCCTTCTTCCAGTCGCAGGAGTAGCGGTCGTCGGCGTCGGCCTCCTCGAGCACGGCGGTGATCCCGGCCGGCAGGCGCAACCAGGCCGCCCTCGGGTCGTGGCCGGGAAACGCTACCGACTCGGGGAGGTCGCTCAGGATCAACGGGAAGGGCGGGGCGGCCCCCCAGGGCGTCTCCAGGCGGTAGTCAAAGGTCGAGGCCGTCCCGCCCGCGGGGAAGGTGACCTGGCGCTTGACGGATTCCAACTTCGCCACCCCGCTGGCTACACCCATGCCGACGAACTCGACCTGGCGCGTCTCGCCGCGCCGGCCGGCCGCGGGGATGGCGGTCACGACCCGCGGGCCCGGGGTGATCGTCAGGCGATAGACGAAGGACCGGTCGCCGCCGAAATCGACGTCGTGCAGAGCGACGACGTACTCCGCCTTCGCCTTTGCCGCGAAGGTCAGGCTCGGGTCTCCCCCGGCGGTGCCGGCGACGTCGGCCACGACCCGGCCCTCCGCGTCGCGCACTTCCAGCACCCCGAGGAACTTGGCGCCGAGGCGCCGGGCCATCAGGTCGCAGGTCACCGGCCCGTCGTGGGGGGCGACGAACCGATAGCGATCGACTTCCTCGATTTTCATGAGCCGTCCGGAAACCGTCACCGGCAAGGCGGGCAGCACCTGGGGAACCTTACGGCCTTCGTCCTCGACGACCTCCGGGCCACTGCCGACGACGAAGACGCCGGTGGACGTACAGCCGTTAGCGTTGGCGGCCTGCCAGTGGATGGGCCCGGGGGGAACGTCGGCCGGGATGACGAACTGGGCCGGCACTTCGCGGGGGAGGGGTAGGGCCACGATTCTCCCCTTCGCCCCGAACCAGTACGGCGGACCGGGGACGAGGATCGGGCCCGGCGCGGCGGTGGGGGTAAGGCGGACGCGCCGGTCATGCACGAAGAATTCCATGTCCGGCGTCCAGTCGTAACCGCCGAGGCGGACCTCGACCGTCGTGCCCGCCTTGCCGCCGGGAGGGAAGACGTAGCCGGCTTCCGGGACCTTCTGGGCCGGTGTGGGGGTGACAAGGGTCAGCAGGCTCGCGACGGCGAAAAGGAGGATCCTTGCAGGATTCATCGACGCTGTTCCTTCCGCAGGTGATTGGCAGCCTTCGCCTTGGCCTTCTTCTTGGCCATCGTCGCGACTCCTTTCCGGCGCCCGACCTCAGCAGCGCCGGCCTTCCTCGATGAGTTCACGGATCGACAGGCCCTCACCCAGGACGTTGCCGCGGCGGAGGGCTTTCAACTCTCGGATCACCGCCCCCACGTCGCGCGGGTCCTCGGCGGAGGCCGGGACCAGCATGGCCACAGGTCGCCCGTGCCGGGTAATGACAATCTTCTCCCCGCGGGCGACTCGCTCGAGGAGCTGAAGCAGTTGAGTTTTTGCCTCGAAGGAACTCACGGACGTCATGAGCGCTGCTCCGAGGAATAGGCGGCTTGCATGAGACCAATCTAAGCAGCTCTCGCGGTCATCGTCAATCCAACCTCGTGGCCCAGCAATCTTCGAGGGACGGGTTGGAGTCCCGCCTTTAGGCGGAAAAGACCGGCTAAAGCCGGGACTCCAACCCGCCCATCGAAGCGAGACGACCCACTAGTCCCGCGGGAACCCGGCGCCCCCTCGTCGCCTTCATTTGTCCTTGAACCAGGCCGGCGGGACCTCCAGCGACCAGACCTCGCTGCTGAGGGGCGTGGCGTGTCCACCCGCCACCCAGATCTTGTCCTTGAAGACGTAGGCGGAGTGCTCGTGGCGCTCTTTCCAGATCACCTTCGACTGGAGCTGCTCCCAGCGCTTGCCGTCCCGGGAATACCAGACGTCGCCCCAGTTGCGCGATGGGTTGTTCGACCAGCCGCCCAGGACCCACATCCGGTCCCGGTAGACGACCGAGGAAAACCAGATCCGCGGGTCCCAGGGGGCCTTGGCGCTTACCTGCTCCCATTTGACGCCGTCGGCGGAGCACCAGACGTCGTTCAGGGCCTGATACTTCGGGACGTAGTTGCCGCCGCCGAGGACCCAGATCTTGCCGTCGTGGACGACCGCGGCATGATAGGCGCGCGGCGACCAGGGGGCGGCGGCCGTCTCCCGCTTCCACTCCTTGCCGTCGGCGGAGGACCAGATGTCGTTTTTCAGGCTCTTCTCGTCGCCGAAGTAGTAATTCTCCGTGCCGCCGAGTACCCACATGCGCCCCTTGAAGACGACGGCGCCGGCGGCGATTCGAGGACTCCAGCCGGCCTCGCCGGTCACCTGTTCCCACTTGGCGCCGTCCGTTGACGACCAGACCTCGTTGCTGGCGCCGTGCCCCGCCAGCCGGCCGTTGAACCAACCGCCCATGAGCCACATGCGGTCCTTGAAGACCAGAGTCATCGGCAGGTCGCTGTACTTCCAGGCGGCCTCCTTCGTCACGAGCTTCCAGTCCTTGCCGTCGGCGGAACTCCAGACGTCCCGGGGAGGCGCCGCGAACGAATCGAACCAGCCGCCGAGGATCCATAGCCGGTCCTTGAAGACGACTTCCCCGGCCGAGTCGCGCGCCTGCCACGCCGCCTTGTCGGTCACCTTGACCCAATCCGGGGCCGGATCCTCGCCGAGGGCGGGCGCGGCGGACAGCAAGAGGGCGCAAAGGACGGATGCGGGCCGTATCATGGTGCGAGTCTTCCCTCGGGCGAGACGACGATGCGTGAAACGACAAGCGAGTTACTCGTACCGCAGCGCCTCGATGGGGTCGAGGCGCGACGCCTTCCAGGCGGGGTAGAAGCCGAAGATGACGCCGACCGCGGCCGACACGCCGACCGCCGCCACGATCGGCAGCAGTGACAATTCCGTCGGCCAGTTCTTGAAGAACCTCACCGCCCTGACGCCGCCGCAGCCGAACAGGATGCCGATGGCCCCGCCGATCAGGCACAGCACCACCGCCTCGACGAGGAATTGCCGCAGGATGTCGCGCGAGCGGGCGCCGACGGCCATGCGCAGGCCGATCTCCCTCGTCCGCTCCGTCACCGACACCATCATGATGTTCATGATGCCGACGCCGCCGACCAGGAGCGAGACGCCGGCCACGATCAGCAGCAGCTGCGAGATCAACTCGGACGTGGAACCCATCGCCTTCGACAGCTCCGTCATGTCGCGGATGTTGAAGTCGTCGGGCTGGCCGGCCCGGATGTGGTGCCGCTCGTGCAGCAGCCCCGTGATCTGCCGGATCGCCGAGGGGATCACGTTCTCCGAGGCCACGCGCACCAGGATCTGATCGACGTTGGCCGGCAGCAGGATGGGCGGGTAGTCGGTCGTCTCGGTGCCGGCCAGCACCGGGTACGGGCTCGGCTGCTGGCTGGGGTAGCGCTGGCTGGCCTCGCTGGGGATCGAGGCGTTGTCGTTCTGCGACGAGTTGCTCTGGTTGCCGGTCTGCGCCGACGAGCCGGATACCTTGTACTTGATGGTGCGCCAGGGGGCGAGCACGATGTCGTCTTGATCGACGCCCATCATGTTGGCGCCCTTGCGGGTCAGGGTGCCGACGACGGTCATGGGGTGGTTGTTGATGCGCACCACGTGGCCGACCGGCGACTGGCCGTTGAACAGCTCGCGGACGATGGTCTGGCCGATGACGCACACCTCGGCGCTGCTGTAGACCTCCTGGTCGGTGAAATTACGGCCCTCGTCCATGTCCCACTGGCGGACGTCGAGGAAGTCGGGCGTGGTGCCGTAGATGTACAGCGGCACCCAGTTCTTGTTGCCGAGGACCACCTGGGTGCGGGCGCGGACGACCGGGGCCACGGAGACGATGACCGAGCGGCACTCGTGGGCGATGACGACGGCGTCCTGCGGCGTCAGGGTCATGATGCTGCCGCTGCCGAAGCTGACGCCGCCGGTCGAGGCGGTGCCCGGCTGGACGAGCAGGTTGTTGGCGCCCATGCTCTGGATGGTCTTGGCGACGGCCTTCTTGGACCCCTCGCCGATGCCGACCGTGGCGATGACCGCGGCCACGCCGATAATGATGCCCAGCGTGGTCAGGGCCGAGCGCAGGACGTTGCGGCGCAGGGCGTTCATGGCCGTCTTCAGGGTGAGGAAGATCGCTCTCATGGTCGATGGTCTCCTGTTTAGCGCGCTTGTAGTGACCGCATTGATGCGGTTGGGGTCGGCCCGGACCGCATCAATGCGGTCACTACAAGCGCG
>DATFNV010000591.1:0-3917 GCA_035266225.1 Gemmataceae bacterium | reverse complement strand
CGCACACGCCGACGAGATCGCCGTGATCCGCTCGATGTTCACCGAGCACCGCAACCACGAACAGGCGCTGTGGATGATGCATACCGGCCTGACCGTGGCGGGCCGGCCGAGCCTCGGCGCCTGGGCGGCGTACGGCCTGGGCACCTTCAACCAGAACCTACCCGCTTACGTCGTGCTGCCCGACCCGCGCGGGCTGCCGGTGGACGGCATTCGCAACTGGTCGAGCGGCTGGCTGCCGCCCCTCTTTCAGGGCACCGCCTTCCGCTCCGAGGGCGTGCCGGTCCTGAACCTCAAGCCGAAGGTGGCGCGGCCCGCCGCGGTCGAAGGGGGCCGCCTGAAACTCCTCGCCGACCTCAACGCGGAACACAAAACGCGGCACCCCGACGAGCTGGAACTCGACGCCCGCATCGCCAGTTTCGAGCTGGCCGCCCGGATGCAACTGGCCGCCACCGACGCCCTCGACGTCAACCGCGAGTCGCCGGCGATCCACCGGCTCTACGGCCTCGACAAGCCGGTCACCCGCGCGTACGGGTTGCGCTGTCTCATGGCCCGGCGCCTGGTGGAGCGCGGCGTCCGCTTCGTGCAAATCTTCATGGCGGGCCAGCCGTGGGACACGCACAGCAATAACGCGGCAGGCACCCGAAGCTGCTGTGAGCAAACCGATCAGCCGGCGGCGGCGCTCCTGGCCGACCTGAAACAACGGGGCCTGCTCGACGAAACGCTCGTCTTCTGGGGCGGCGAGTTTGGGCGCACGCCGGGCGCGCAAGGCAAGGACGGCCGCGACCATCACCCCTACGGCTTCAGCGTGATGCTGGCCGGCGGCGGCATCCGGGGCGGACAGGCGTACGGGGCGACGGATGACTTCGGCTACCGGGCGGTGACCGACCGGTGCTGCGTCGCCGACCTGCACGCGACGATGCTTCACCAACTCGGCCTCGACTTCAGCAAACTCACCTACCGGCACAATGGCCGGGACGAGCGGCTCACCGATGTGCGTGAGGCGAAGGTGATCCAGAAGCTGCTTGGTTGATATCCTCGCGCCAACGGTTGTCCCGCCACTCACTTCTTCTCCCCCGGCATCGGGGCGACTTCCGGGGGCTTCGCTTGTTCGGCCCGCCACTTCTTCACTTCGTCGGGCTTGTTCGTGGCGGTGTAGAGGTCGATGAGCCGGTCCACGGCCTCGGTCAGGCGGACTTTCCCCTGCGGCGGAATTGTCTTCTCGCGCTCCTTCATCCCCTGATAGCTCTTGAGCAGCAGCGGCTCGGCCTCGCCCGCCGGCGGCTCGCTCGCCGGCATCTGTCCGGCAGAAGTGTCCTCCGTGTTGGCCGAGGGATCAAAGGCGGTGGTGGCCTCGGCCGATACAACCGGCGCGGCCTGGGTCAGTTCGGTGGAAGTCCGTTGCTCGGGAACCGCTTCGGCGTTGATCTTTTCGTCCATGGCTCTTTTTCCTCAACTGATCGGCAGCCTCGACCCGGCTCACGGTTTCTTGACCTTCTTCTCGTCCACTTCCTTCCAGAACTCCGCGGCCGGCTTGTCGTTGATCGTCTCCAGAGTCCTGATGGAGCGCAGGACGTCGGCGTCGCGCTCGGCCTTGAAGTCGCACCACAGCATTTTCAGCGGCAGGTCCTTCAGTGGTAACAGGTCGCATGCCGCAGGCATGTTCTGGCACTTGAGCCACTGGAGCTGTGTGCCCTTCAGGGGCGACAGGTCGGACACCCGAAGACGGCTGCAATCCAGGTTCGCCATCACCAGGTCCTTCAGCGGCGACAGATCGTGCACCTGCGTATCGTTGCAGTACAATCTCCACACCTTCATCTCTCTCAATGCCGACAAGTCGGACACCCGCGTGCCAGAGATGTTGAGGTTTTCTAGCTGCATACCTTTAAGAGGCGTGAGGTCGGCCACTTGCGTGAAGCAGACACTCAGCCCTGACAGATTCATGCCCTTGAGCGGCGACAGGTCGGCGAGCGATCCCTTGCCGAAGGTTGAACCCTTCATTTCGAGCATCTGCAAACCAGTCAGTGCATGCACGGGGGAGATGTCCGTCACGTGATCGCTCGTGATGTACAGGGCGGTCACCGCGTCATTCTCGAAGCTGGGCACGACAGCCTCGTGGAAGCCGGTGTTGAGCTTCCTTAAGCGAGCAACGACGGCTTTCACCTGCTCATCGGCCGGCATGGCAGCCACGGAACGCTCCCAGGCAGCCGCGTCGGCGGACGGCTTGGCGGCCTTCGCGTCAGGCGGCGCTGTCTCCTGGCTGACCCGCACGACCTGCCGACCGTTTTTCGTGACGGTGGTCAGTTCCCGACTCACGAGCTTGCCATTTTTGGTGGCTTCGACCGTGTAGCTACCGGGCTTCAGGCGGATTTCCTTGGCCCCCGCTCCCGTTATGACGATATCCGACCCGTCGATCTTGATGCTGACCTCGGGGTCATCGACTTCGACGACCAACGTCCCCTCCGGGGAGAACAGGCGAATGACCGTGCCGCGCAGCTTGGTGACGCCGGTCGCTTCCGTGATGCCGAGACCTCCGAGGAGCATCAGGAGCAGCACGGCCGCGGCGGCGGCCCAGCGGCCGATGCGGAAACGCGGCCGTCGCATCGCCGCCGCGGCTTCTGGGATTTCCCTCGCCGGCGGCTTCTTCACCACCGCCGCCGGCGGGACATCCGGGAGCGACCGGACATTTCCGGGACGCTGCATTTCCACCAGGTGACGCCCCAACAGGTCCGCCACCTCTCGGGTCGTGGCAAACCGGTCGTCCGGCTTCTTGGCCTGCAACCGCGCGATGATCTCGCAGAGCCACTGTGGCGTTTCGGGGATGATCTCCGGGATCGGCCGCGGCGTATCCTCGGCCACCCGTCTGAGGACCGCCAGCGTGCTGTTCGCCCGGAACGGCGGCCGCCCGGAGCAGATCGCGTACAGCACGCTGCCGAGGCTGAACAGGTCGGCCCGATGGTCCAGCGTGTCGCCTTGCGCCTGTTCTGGGGCCATGTACATCGGTGTCCCCGCGACCATGCCGGATTGGGTCATGCTGGCGTCGTCAGCCGCACGGGCCAGGCCGAAGTCGCTGATCTTGACGCACGCGTGCGGGCCGGCCTCAATCAGGATGTTGGCCGGCTTGATGTCCCGGTGAATCAGGCCCATGCCGTGGGCGGCCGCCAGCCCCTCGGCGATCTGCCGGCCGATCTGCACCACCTCCACCGCCTCGAAAGGGCCGATCCGATCGAGCCGTTGCTGGAGGGTTTCTCCGGGGATGAACTCCATGACCAGGTACGGCAGCGGTTCCTCCTCGACCGCATAGACCTGGACGACGTTCTCGTGCCGAACCTGGGCCGACGAGCGGGCCTCGCGCACGAACCGTTTGCGGGCGGGAGAGGTGGCGGCGATCTGCGCGGCCAGCACCTTGACCGCGACCACGCGCTGCAGCGTCTCGTCGAAGGCGCGGAGCACGATGCCGAAGCCGCCACGACCGAGGACTTCGAGAACCTCGTAATGTCCGATGCGGCCGAGAGAGTCGGGCCGGGTGGACGGGGTGAGGAATTGTAGCCCGTCGGACTCTTCGTGGTCGGGGCTGGGCGCGCCGCCGGTGCAGGACGAATCGAACGCCATCGTCCCGGCGTGGTCCGGGTCGGGCCACGCGGCCGCCGGCGTGCCGAGGAAACTGCCGGCCGGGTCATGGCAACGGAGCAGCGCCTCGACCCGATCCCGGAGCCCGACATCACCCCCGCAGGCGCGGTCCAGGTACGCGACCCGGGCGGCTTCGTCCGGCTGTGCGGCGGCGGCGAAGAAGTGGCCGCGGTTGTCCCAGCGGGCGGCGTCGGCCGGTCCGACGAGCCGCAGATAAGCTTCGTGAACCAGGGCGGTCGCGTTCAGGGTGTGGCCGGGGGCCTCCTCGGCCATCCGGGCGGCCGCCAGTT
>DATFNV010000590.1:0-37996 GCA_035266225.1 Gemmataceae bacterium | reverse complement strand
CAAGGGCCAAGGTAAGCGCCAAGGTGACAGTTGAAAAATCGAATAGCCACTGCCACTCGTCGGTCTACAATCATGTTCGTAAGAACGTCAGAATGTTCCGAGCGTGGGGAAGTTTCGTGGGCCCTCAGGATGCCGCCCCATGAACGACGTCGTTCCTTCCGACCTGCCCGCGGCCCCGCCCGAGACGGGCCGGCACGCGGAGACTGTCTGCGCGGCAGGAGCGCCGCGGCAAGACCAGCCGGCCGAGGCCGACGATCAGCGGGGCGCCGTCGATCTCCGGCGCGGCAAGGCTCACGCCGCACGAGGCGACTACGACCTCGCGGTGGCCGACTTCACCCTGGCGATCCGGCTCGACCCGAACGACTCGGAGGCATTCCTGCTGCGGGGGCAGGTCTGCGAGGAACAGGGGGAGCACGAACAGGCCATCGCCGACTACTCCTCCGCCCTCCAGATCGACGTCAACCGCACGCTGGCCCTTGCCCAGCGGGTCCTCGCGCTGACGACGCGAGGCGAATTCGACAGTGCGGTCGCCGGCGCCGACGAGTCGCTGCGGCTCAACCGGCGGTTGTCGCAGACCTATTTCCTCCGCGGCTCCGCTTACTTTCGGCAGGGCGAATGGGTCAGGGCCTGCGCCGACTTCGCCCAGGTGGTGCAGCTCGACCCGGCCAACGGGCTCGCCTTCCTTCGCCGGGGGGAGGCCCACGCCCACCAGGGCGACTGGGCGCGGGCGGTCGCCGACTTCACCGAGGCCCTCCGCGTCGATCCGAACAACGTCGCGGCCTACAACCTCCGCGGCGAGGCGCTGCAGCGCCAGGGGCACCACGACCGGGCCGTTGCCGACTTCACGGAGGCGTTACGCCTCGATCCACAGTACACGCCGGCCCGCAACAATCGTGGCGACGCCTACTTCCGCCGGGGCCATTACGACGAGGCCATCGCCGACTACAGCCTGGCGATTCACCTCGAACCGGATTGCGCCCGCTCCTACCTCGGTCGCAGCATCGCCCGCGGCGAGAAGGGCGATTACGAACGGGCCCTGGCCGACTTCGCCAAGGCCATTTCCCTCGACCCGGCCAATCCGTTCGCCGGCGACAACCCCGAGGCCGCCCACCGCTTGCGGGCCGCCTACGATCGCGCGATGGCGGACCTCGACCGCTTCAGGCGGGACTTTCGCAAGGCCGCCGCCGACCTCGCCGGGGCGATCCAGCCGGACGTCCGTCCCGCGCTGGAGCCCTTCCGGGAACGACTGCGGGCCGACGAGACTCTTCCTTCCAGCTTCCACCCGGAGCCGGCGGCGTCCCGGGGTGAGGTAGACGACGTTCCGGACCCACCAAGGCCGAACGAGGCGGCCGACGTCCAACCCCGCGCCCCGAAAATCCGGATGGAATCGGGCGGAAATATGCGCAAAGTCAGCAACGGCGCCGGACCGGGCGCGCCTGCGCCGGTTCCTGAAGCCGGGCGAAAACCCAAACCGTCGAAGCCGGCCGCGCCGCCCGGCAAATTGCGCCTGGAGTGCCCCGAGTGCGGGACGGCCGGCCTGCTCGACGTGCGCAACCTCGCCAGGATCTTTCGCTGCCCGGGCTGCCGCACCTGGTGGCGGACCAGCCTCGCCGGCGACCTCATCAAGGCCCCTGCACCGGGGATCGAGGTCGAAGTGACGTCGGACACCGGGCGGAGCAAACACCGCGTCCCCGTCGTGGCCGAGAGCCAGGGGCCCCAGGCCGCGAAGGCGGAAAGCACGCCGGACCCTCCCCCGAAGCCGGCGAAGGCGGCGAAGTCTTCCAAGAGCGTCAAGCCGGAGCCGAGAGAGGGCCGGCTGCGCTTCGCCGGCCAGTGGGTCGCCGCCGCGGCCAAAACAAGGGCCGGGCGCTGGGCGATGGCCGGCAGTGTCGTCGTCCTCCTCGTCCTGGTCCCCTTCGTCTTCCCTTCGCTGTTCCCCAGTCAGCTGCGGTCGCGCGGGCAGAAGGCGTCTCAGGCCTGGCTGGCCAGGGACGTCGAGCAGATCAAACAGTACGTGGAACCCACCCAGGTCGAGTACGTCGAACGCTGGCTGAAGGAAGACCCTCCCCCGAACCTGGACGGGCAGCAACCGCGCGTGGACGTGGCCGTCGAGCGCAACGACGGCCGTAGCGCCGAGGTCGTCATCCAGATCCGGGCGAAGAAGGACAACGGCGCGCCGGCCTATTTTGTCTTCCGCCAGCGCTGGATTTCCAAGGGCGGCGTCTGGTACGTCCAGCCCAACCTGCGCCCTCATGCGTCTGTCATCAACGCGGGCGACGTCACCCCCCGTTGGAGTCGTGAAAGGTGTTCTTTGTGATCGGTCGCACTTGACCCTAGGAGGATCTCCCATGACGCACGTCCGACCCCAGTCCGCGAGGGGCGGCTTCACCCTGGTCGAGCTGCTGGTGGTGGTCGCCATCATCGCCGTACTGGTCGGCTTGCTGGTGCCCGCCGTCCAGAAGGCGCGCGAGGCCGCCGACCGGACCCAATCGACCAACAATCTCAAGCAGATCGGCCTTGCCTTCCAGAACTATCACAGCTCCTACAACCACCTCCCGAACAACGGCTACCAACCGTATGACGTCCAGACGGGCGGCAACGTCCCGCAGGTCTGGCAGGGCGGAACGCCGCCGGCCGGGATTCTCGCCACCACCATCGCGCCGACCTGGACGTGGACCTGGGGCTACGGCAGTCCCAACCAGTCCGACCGCTCTCCTTCGGGGTCGTGGGCCTATTCCGTACTGCCGTTCATCGAGCAGGAGGCGGCCTTCAATACCGCGGCCTGGAACGTGGCGGTCAAGTCCTACTACATTCCGGCCCGGCGCGCCGCCATCCCGTCGCCGGTCCCCGCCTCGGACCCGATCACGGGCTACGCCTTCACCGTCAGCCAGACGCCGGTCAACTACGTGAACCTCTGGGGTCACTCCGATTACGCGGCCAACGATCAGATCATCTTTCCGGGAGACGAATACCCCGGACGGACCACGCGGCTGACCCAGATTCACGACGGCACCGCGGTCACTATCCTGGCCGGCGAGAAGGCCGTGGACCTGCGCACGATCGCGTCCGGCAGCTGGTACTGGGACGAGCCCATCATCCTTGGCGGGACAGGCGGCACGGCCCGCTGCGGCCTCGGGATGTTCCGGGACGGCAACAACGGGGCCAACGTGGCCGGCCCCGGTTCTTCCCTGTGGCCGGACACCGGCAGCGGCAGTTCGGCCCCGGTGAACCTGGGCTTGACCCTGCCGGCGGACTTCTGCGGCGGCGGCAACTGGGGCTCGCCCTCGCTCGGCGGCGTCCAGTTCGTCTTCTGTGACGGCAGCGTCCGCACCCTCAGTTACGGCCTTTCCGACCCCAATTTCACCTTCACCACGGTCATGTGGCAACTGATCCGGCCCAACGACGGCATTCCGATTCCCAACGGCGATTTCTAAGGGGTCAAAGTCCTAGCCGCTTGCGGCTTCGCACGGCATGCGAAGCCGCAAGCGGCTGCTCGGGAGGTGTCACAGAACATGAGTTCCACGCGGCGTCCGACGGCGGCAGGGTTGCTGTTCCTCCTGCCGCTCCTCTCCGGCTGTGGCGAGGAGCCAGGCCCGAAGCTCGCCCCGGTCACCGGCCGGGTCACCTTCAAGAATGAGGCCGTTTCGGCGGCCGAAATCTACTTCAACCCCGACGCGAAGGCGGGAAACAAGGGCGAAATGGGCAGCGCCCTCATAGGGGAGGACGGCACGTTTACGATCACCACCGCGCACACGAAAGGTCCGCGAGACGGAGTCCCCCCCCGGTGCCTACAAGGTGACGCTGGGGCTCGGCCGGCGCCCGGAGAAGGAGCTAGCCAAGTTCCGCTCGCTCCAGACGACCCCCCTGTCGATCGAGGTCCCCGAGCAGGGACTCCGCGACATCGTGGTCGATCTGGACAACGGCCGCATCGACCTGAAGTCCCCCTGACCGCGGCTCTGCGAGCCGCCGCTAAACAATGGACACCCAGCGAAGGAAGACCGCCATGAACGCACCCAACCGCACCCCGGCCGGGGCCACCGACGTCGTCAAGTTTCACCTGTCCCTCAACGTCGCCGACCTACCGCGGTCGCTGACGTTTTATACGGCGCTGTTCGGCACCGAGCCGGTCAAGGTTTACGCCGACTACGCCAAGTTCGAGCTGACCGACCCGCCGCTCATCCTGTCGCTCAAGCCGCAGCGCGCCACCAAGGGCGGGCCGCTCAACCATTTCGGGCTGCGCCTCAAGACAGTCGAGGAGCTGAACGAGGTGCGGAGGCGCCTGGAGGCGCTCGGCTGCCGCTGCTCGCGCCAGGACGACGTGCGCTGCTGCTACGCCCACCAGACGAAGTTCTGGGTCGCCGATCCCGACGAGACGCTCCTCGAGGTCTACGTCCTGCACGCCGACCACGACCGCTGGGGCGAGGGCCGCAAGCTGGCCCTGATGATGCCGCCGCTGAAGGCGCTCGGCTTTTTCGGCTCGATCCGCCGCTTCCTGAGCAAGCCGTTCCGGCGCCCGGCCGTGACGGAGACCAACGGCTCGGCGACCGCGCCGCTGCCGCCCGCCGAGGAGCGGGTCGAAACCCCCAACGGAAGCGCTTGCCGGGTCGGAGGTCCTACGGCCGATGAGCCTCGCTGATAGTCTCCCCCCGGCCTCCGGTGTTCGCCGGACAATGGCGTACTACCTGGCCATCCCGTTCGTCTGGGTCCGGCAGTTTTTCCACAACGCGCACGGCATCCTGCGCGTCCTGGACATCACCCGCTTCCGGCCGCTGCCGGCGGGGCTGATCGACCCGGCGCACCCGTGGGCGACCGGCCTCGATCCGGCCACGGGCAAGCCGGTCTGGCACCAGAATGTCCTGTTCTGCTCGCCGCGGCCCTCGGACGACAGCCTGCCGCCGGACGACTACGTCGTCGAGCGGGTCGGCCAGTTCCTGGCACAGTTGGCGGCGCAGTCGGCGGTGGTGCCGGAGGTCGCGTGGGGGCCGGAACGGCGCATGCCGCACGGCATCAACTACATCCACGGCAGCGCTCACTACAACAGCGGCATCCTGGTCTTCACCGACTTCGCCGACGCCATCGAGCACTTCACGGACCCGCGATTCGCCGCCGAGGTGCGCCGCTTCGCGCGGGAGGAGCGGCGCGAGGTGCTGGTGATGTTTCGCCGCCGCGACTACTGCACGACGGACTACGCCTACTTCGTCGGCTGCCTGCGCACGCTGTTCCCGTGGTTCTGCAACTCCAACGGTCCGCAGAAGCGTGTGCTGTGGGGCAACCCGTCGCCGTTCCCGGTGGCCAACATCATCACGGGCAACTGGATCCGCGACGTGTACCGCCTGAAGCGGCCCGGCGGGGCCGAGGCGGTCGTGCGCCCCCCGGTGCCGGCCGGGCGGTACTTCACGGCCATGCCGTACCGAGGCTGGCGCCGCGAGCCGCTGTGGCCGGAGAAGCTGCTGGCACGCTACACTCACTGGCGCATCCGCCGCCGCGGGGCGCGGGGAGGGTTGTTCTTCGTGGACCGCCGCAAGCTGATCGCCGACCAGCTGCGGCGCCTGCAAGAACAGGGGGTCGCCGACGAGCCCATCGCGCCCATTTGAGAGTTGGGAGCCGAAGCATGGAATCGATCTACTGGGTCGTCTCGCGCGACTGCAACCAGAAGTGCCCCCACTGCTACAACAACTCCGAGCCCGGCGCCGACGGCCTGGGCCTCGCCGAAGCGACCGCCTGCATCGCCAACCTGCCCGAGCCCGGCGACGTACCCCTCGACCGCATCATCCTGTCCGGCGGCGAGGTCCTGGCCTGGCCGGAGCTGCTATTCCACACGCTCGCCGGGTTGTACGAGCGCTACGGCGACGCGGTCAAGTTGATGGCCCAAACCAACGGCGACCTGCTCGACGAGGCGCTGCTCGACCGCCTGCTGGCCCACCAGGTCTGCCGCATCGACGTGGCCAGCATGGATAAATACCATCCCAAAGGCACGATTCAGCGGCGCGACACCCTCGTGCGGCTGTTCGAGTCGCGCGGCATGGCCCACGCCGACGGGATCGCACGCGGAAGCACGGGGTCGGCGCCCGTCTACGCCTTCTGGGGGGCCATCGAGGGGACGTGGATCGGCCCACTCTGGCCGCGCGGCCGGGCGATGCAGAAGACGCTCTCCAGGGCCGGCCCGGAAAATCGCTTCTGCGCCGACTGGAGCGGGGCGAAGGGCTTCCTCGACTACCGCGGCGCCGGCTGCGAGGTCAACGTGCAGCTCGCGGACGTCTACCCGTGCTGTCCCATGACCTGCCGCCCGATTGGCACCCTGCTTGACGAGCCGCTCCTGGCGATGCTCGACCGCTGCGCCGAGCACCCGGTCTATCGGGCGCTCAACGAGGGCCGGCCGGAGGCGATGGGCGAATACCTTGGGTTGAGCGAAGACTACGGCGAACAGCGCAGCCGCGAGCTGGGCAATCATTGCCTGTGGTGCGACGAGTTCTTCAGCAAACACGCCCCGGAACTGCTGCATCACGGCGGGCGGACGGAGCGCGGCGAAACCGACTTGTTGACCCTCGGCGTTCGCGGCCGCTAACGGGAGATCATCGTGGCCGGACGGATGACACGGCGAGACTTCTTGCGCCGCGGCGGCGCCCTGGGCGCCGCCGCCTGCGCCACCCTGACCGGTTGTGGGGAGCACGCCTCGACAGGCGGTGACTTCCGCGGCCAGGAGCTGCGCGTCTTCGTCTACGCCGGCGGCCACGAAAAGACGATGCGCGAGGTCTTCGTGCCGCGCTTCGAGGAACAGACCGGGGCGACGGCCGTCCTGGACCCCGGCTGGTGGGACGCTATTCCCAAGCTCAAGGCGTCGCCCGCCGACCAGCCCCCCTACGACCTCCTCGTCACCGACGCCACCCAGGGCTTCCCCGCCGCGCGCGAGGGGCTGTTCCGCCAGCTCGACCTCGCTAAGATCCCCAATCACAAGAACCTGACGCCCTCCGTCCTGGATCACTGGGTCTTCCGCGACCGCTACGGCGTCACCTTCCCCGACTCGGTGATGACGTTGGCCTACCACAAGGAGGCCGTGGCCGAGCCGCCGGCCGGCTGGTCGGACCTGCTGCGCGACGACCTGCGCGGCCATCTGGGACTGTACAGTTCCTTCTACATGTCGCTGTACACCTTCGCCTGCATGAAGGTCGCCGCCGACGGCAAGGCCGGCACCGCCCACGCCGCCGTGCGCGACGACCTCGACGGCGTGCTGCGCTTCGCGAAAGAGAACCGGGATCGCGTGAAGGTCTGGTGGCCGACCTCGACGGACATGACGCTGGCGCTGGTCCACCGCGACTGCGGCGCCGGCAACATGCACAGCCCCGAGATGCTGCAAGCCCTGCGGTCGGAGCCGAAGCTCGCCGCAGTCGTCCCCGACGCCGACCGGGCTTTCGTCCAGGTCTTCTGGGCGGTCCCCCAGGGCACGAAGAAGGCGGACCTGGCCGAGAGGGCCATCGACCTGATATTCAGCGAGGAGATGCAGGTCGAGTTCGCCCGCCGCGGCGCGGCGACCGCGGTGCTGCCGGCCGCGCGGGTCGTCGCCGCCGAGGACCCGCTGTGGAAGCAGCTCTATCCCCACACCCAGGAGCAGTTCGGGGGCCTCCGCTATTACCCCTACGATACCTACTCAGACCACTGGGACGAGATCGAGAAGGTCTGGACGAGCGAGGTGCTGCGGCATGGGTGAGCCCGGCACAGTACCCTGCGCGGGGGCCGCACTGGAGCTGGAAGGGGTGGGGTTCGCGTTCGGCGGCGCGCCGGTCCTGTCCGGGGTGAGTCTGCGGGTGGAGCCGGGGAGCTTCTTCAGCCTGCTCGGTCCCTCCGGCGGCGGCAAGACGACGCTGCTGCGCCTGGTCGGCGGCTACCTCGCCCCGTCGGCCGGCCGCCTGGGCATCGGCGGCCGCGACGTGACCGACCTGCCGCCGGAGCGGCGCAACGTCGGGATGGTCTTCCAGAACTACGCCCTCTTCCCCCACCTGAGCGCCCGCGGCAACGTGGCCTTCGGCCTGGAGATGCGCCAGGTGCCGCGCCGCGAGCGCGGGCGGCGCGTCGAGGCGATGCTCGACCGCGTCGGCCTGACCGCGGCCGAGCGCGACCGCCGCCCGTCGCGCCTGTCGGGCGGCCAGCAGCAGCGCGTGGCGCTGGCCCGCGCCCTGGTCATCGAGCCGGCTCTGTTGCTGCTCGACGAGCCGCTGGCGAACCTCGACCGGCAGCTCCGCGAGCAGCTCCGCGGCGAGCTGAAAGCGCTGCAGCGGCGCACCGAAGTGACGACCCTGTTCGTCACCCACGACCGCGAGGAGGCGCTGCTGCTGGCCGACCGCGTCGGCATCCTGGCGGCGGGGCGGCTGCTCCAGGTCGGCGAGCCGCGCGACGTCTACCACCGGCCGCGCTGTCCGTTCGTGGCCCGCCTGCTCGGCGACGCCAACCTGCTCCCCATCGCGTCCGCGGGCCCCGACGGCGTCTTTCTGGCCGGCGGGCTGCGCCTGACCCGCTTACCGGATCCGCCGGGCGCCTACGCGCCCGGCCAGCGGATCTTGTTGCGGCCGGAAGGCTGCCGACCCGGCGCGGCCGGCGAGCCGAACTGCTGGCCCGGCCGCGTCGTGGCCAGTCACTTCCTGGGCGCCGACCATGTCGTCGCGCTCGACGTCGGCCCCGGCGTCACGCTGCGGATGCGCTGGCCCAGCGGCGGCCCGCCCCCCGCGGCCGGGGAAGCGGTGCAGGTCGCCGTGCCTCCGGAAGCGCTCTGGCTGATCCCCGAGGACGACCCGGAGGGAATGGCCGATGGTCCCTCCTGAAAGGCGCAATCCCTGGCACCTGCTGCTGCTCGTGCCCGCCGTCCTCCTCCTGGCCGTGTTCTTCGCGGGGCCGATGCTCCTCTTGCTGCGCGTCAGCCTGTTCGCCCCGGCCGGGTCGCGCGGGTTCTACCAACCCGGCACCTGGACCATCGGCAACTACGCCGGCCTGTTCACCGACGGCTACTTTCGCGAGGTGCTGACGTTCACACTGCTTTTTGCGGCGGGCGTCACGCTGCTGGTGCTGGTCGTCGCCTACTTGCTGGCCCTCTTCATCCACAGCCTGCCGCCGCGGCAGAAGGCGCTGGCGCTGGCCGCGGTCGTCCTGCCCAAGCTCGCGAGCATGCTGGTGGCCGTCTGCGGGTTGCAGGCGCTGCTGAGCGGCGCGGGCCCCGTGAACGAGTTGCTGCTGGCGCTGGGCCGCGCCGGGCCGGTGCAACTGACGCGCAACCTCGCCGGCGCGGTCATCGGCGAGACGTACCTGCTGCTGCCCTACGCGGTGTTGCTGCTCGTCGTGGCCCTGGGGCGCATCGACCCGGCGCTCCTGGCGGCGGCCCGCGGGCTCGGCGCGTCTCCGTGGGGGGCGTTCCGGCGAGTGACGCTGCCGCTGTCGCTCCCCGGCCTGGCCGCGGCCGGCCAACTCACCCTGGTCTGGGCGCTGGGGGCGTTCGTCGGCCCCCTGCTGCTGGGTGGCCCGGAAGAGACGACCCTCGCGGTCGAAGTCCACCGCCAGGCGGTCGAGAACAACCGCTGGCCGGCCGGCGCCGCGGTGGCGGTGGTGCTGATCGCCGCCTTCGTGCTGACGTTGACCGCCTGGGCCGCACTGGCTCGCGCGCTGACGTGGGGGAAGAGATCGTGGAAGGCCGATGCCTGATCCGCTGGTCCGTCCGGCTCCTGGGCTGGTCGTGGCTGCTGCTTCTCCTGAGTCCCATACTTTACGCCTGCTGGGTGTCGTTTACTCCCAGCGAACTGCTCACGCCCCCCGCCGGCGACTGGTCGCTGCGCTGGTATCGGGCGTTTTTCGGCGAGCGGCGCTGGATGAGGGCGCTGGAGAACAGCCTGAAGGTGGCGAGCCTCTCGCTGGCCGGCTCACTGCTCTGCGGCTTGCCGTTGGCCTACGCCTCGGCACGGTTCCGGTTTTGCGGCGGCTCGGTCCTGGCCTGGGCCGTCCTGCTGCCGCTGGGCGTCCCCGCGGTGGTGCTGGGCGTCGGGCTGCTGCCGACCGTGTACGCGCTCGGCCTCTGGGGTAGTTCCCTCGCGCTCGCCCTGGCGCACACGCTCCTGGGCCTGCCGGTAGTCTATCTGCTGGCGCGGACGGCCCTCGAAGCGGTCGGACCCGACCTGGAGTGGGCGGCACGCGGCCTCGGCGCGACGCCCTGGCGAGCCGTGTTCCGTGTCACCCTCCCGCTGACCCGCCCCGCGGTGGCGGCGGGCGCCGTCCTGGCCCTGGTCCTGTCGCTGAACGAGTTCGTGCTGAGCCTGTTCCTGGCGACGCCCGAGACGGAAACCCTGCCGCGCGTCGTCTGGCCGAACTTGCGCTATTCCCTCTCTCCGCTGGTGGCGGCGGCCTCGGGAATCTTGATGGCGGTTACGGCGCTGGGGACGGCGCTGGTGGGCTGGCTCTGGCTGCGGAAACGGTAGGTGGGCCGACAAAGACAAATGAAGACTAATAGCCGCTGTAGTCTACGGCAATTCCAGCACCGTCTTCAGGCAGTTTTCGATCTTGCGCATCGTCATGTCCGACACCAGCCCCAGCGTGTGGTAGACGAGCGCCTTGTCCCGCGTGAGGAGGTCCTTGCAGGAGGCGTAAGACAGTTTCGCCAGGCCCGAGGCCGTCTCCACCGCCGGGTCAATCTCGACCTCCGTGCCGGGAATGCCGTAGTGGTGCCCCTGGACCTTCACGTAGATCGTGTCGTCGATGATGCCGTTTAGATAATCGGCCTGCACCACGATCGCCGGGCGCAGTTTCGAGCCCGTGAGGTCGCTGAAAGGCCAGTCCACGAGGACGACTTCCCCGCGGTTCATGGCTTCTTCCGGTACTGCTCGTACACGTCCATCTCAGGGTCGTCTGCCACGCCCTTGTTAAACGGCTGCAGAATCCCGCGTACCAGGTTGTATACTTCCCGCTTGATGAGTAGGTATTCCTGCCCCGTCCGGGGATCGACGGCGACGGGCGGCTGTTCGTGCCCGTCGATGGCCTGTTGCTGGTCTGGAGTCAATTCGATCATGGCGATCCTCCTTCCCCTGCATCCTACCCGCCCCGCGAAACCGCCGGCAAGCCCAGCCGCCCCGCTTCTCCTACACTTGCCGTCAGGACAGCCTTAGCGACCATGAAACAACCCGCGGCGATAAAGGTTTTCGGCCATGCGGCGCAAGGCTCGATCGTGGTCCTCCCCCTGCTGCGCCCACCACCGTCGGTACGCTTCTCGAATGTCCCCCCCGGGTCCGGCTTTGAGCCTTAGCCCCGCGAGCAACAACGCCTCGCCGGTTTCCAGCAAGTCCACCCAGACGGCCAACCGCTGATCGGGCGTGAGATGCTCGGGAAGCGAGGGCTCCATCCCCGGCGGAGGAATTAGCTGGTTCGTCATCACAGCCTCCTTTGGGGGCACGTGTCCGGTTCCGGGCCGATGAGCAATCCCCACCCTGTCCATTTTATCCGCCGTCGGGCCTCGGATCACCCGCCCCGCCAGGTCGATCCGGCCGCGCGGGCGGCGGCTCCTGTCGCCGCCGGTCAGCGTCCCAGAGCCGGAAGCCGACGTCCTTGCCGCCCTGGTTCAGGTTGGCCGTACACCGCACGTCGCCGCCGTTGTCCTGCCCGTCGGCGCCGACCGAGTAGATCACCAGGCCGTCGGGCAGTCGGCGCAGGCGCAGCGGGGCGCCGTCGAACGGGTCGCCCGGCACCTCCTTGAGAAAGTGGGGCGTCAGCTCGTCGAGTCGCTCCGGCCAGCGCCCGTATTTGCGACGGAATCGCTCCGCCGCCAAAGCCGCGACGGCGCAGCGCAGCTCGGCACGCCCCTCGCGGAAACGCCGACTCAGCAAAGGGCCGCGCACGCTCAGCTGCCGCGCCACCAGCGGCATCTCTTTTCGCCGTGCTTCCAGCCGGTCGAAGGCCGCCGCCTGTTCTCCCTCGGGGAGTTGCGCCGCCTCGATGACGCCCGTGAAGTGCCGCAGCAGGGCCGCCCGACTCTCCTTCTCGGCTCCCGGCGTCACCGAGAAGAGCAGCGCGTCGAGCGTATCCTTCTCACTCCGCTCCTGCGGCTCGGCGTACCAGGCCAGTTCTTGCCAGGGAAAGTCGCCGGCCTGGATCTGGGCCATGAAGCCGTCGAGGCCCGCCCGCTCGCCGCGCGCCCCGATCACGAGGCCGGGGTGAGTCGCCTCCTCGGCGAGCCGGCGTTGCAGATCCTCCAGGGCCACGTCCCCCGGCTCCCCCTGCGCCAGCACCCGTTGGGCGCCGCGCACGGCGCTGCGGGCGGTGCTGAGTCGCATCAGTTGCGACATCGTCAGCGGCTCGTCGCCGACCGACCGCCCGAGATGGAGCAAGCGCCGGCAGTCGGTCAGGGCGCCGTCCGGGTCGTCCTCCTCGGCCCGCAGCATCAAGTCGTGCCAGAGGAGCTGGCGAACCGCGTGCTGGGCGTCCAGGTGCCGGAGGGGGGTCATGAGGTAGTTGTTCGACCAGGGAATGACGTAGCGCCCCTCCGGCAGGTCGGCGAGCGGGCCGACAAGGAGGAGGGCGTATTCCACATCCTCCATGTCGTTGATGAGGTCGCGGTGCTGGTCGCTGGTCAGGCGCACCTGCGGCTCCAACCGGTCGAGATCGTTCGCGAGTTCCCGCGTCGGCCAGGAGTTCCAGGGCGGGATGCGGCCGCGAACCACCAGCACCAGCAGGCCACTGTTTCGATCGTCCGGGATTGCTTTCCGCTCGGCCTCGATGTCCGACAGGTGCCAACCGGGGTCGGTCTGGTCCATCTCCCCCAGCGCGTCCTTCAGGTGGCGGTCCGCCGACAACCCACGGAAGACGCCCCAGCCGACCGGGATCAGGGCGGTCGCACCGAGCGCCGCGATGAGCAAGCGCCGCCTCTTCGTGGGGCAGGCCGCCGGCCTACCGTCCGGGAGAGGCAGGCGGGCCGCCTGCCCTGCGACCGGAACCGGGATGGGCACGCGCCCGGTCAACACACGGAAGCGCCGGGCGGCCAGGCGCCAGAGGACGTAGCCGGCGGCGGCCCACAGCGCCAGTCCGCCGACCAGGCAGAGCAGTGCGGCGATGGGGTCGTCGCCATCCGTGCTGTAAACGCAGATGACGCCGCTCTCGACCGAGTCGCCGCGGAAGGCCAGCCAGGCGAGGGCCAGCGGCGGCGTCAGGCCGTACATCTGGAAGCGCACCACCCAGGCGAAGGTGTTCTCGCGCATGTGCAGCGGCATGCAGAAGACCAGCCACAGATACCAGTGGCCGACGCCCAGGGCGGCGGCCGTCAGCAGCGTCCAGACCGTGGCCCGCAGGGTGCTGCGGCAGGACATCGAGAACAACAGCCCCAGGACGGCCAGGAAGCCGGCGTACACCCCCCACGCCAGCAGCAGCCACGGCACCGCCGGCCCGAACATACCGCCGGTGGCACTGCCCAGCAGCCACACCAGGACCAGCCACAGCCACGCCCGCCGCACGCTGAGAATGCTGCCCAGCCACTTGGCGAAGAGGATGCCGTTGCTCTCGACGGGGGCGGTCAGCAGACCGTCGAGGGTCTGCCGGTCGTGCTCGCCGCTAATGCTGCTGGCGGCGCGCACCGCCACCGCCAGCAGCGTCAAGCAGGCGACGAGGGTGCCGACGACGCGCACCCAGACGTTGACCGAGCGGCCGAGCCGTTCCAGGTCGGGATAGTCGGTCCGCACCAGGTCGATCAGAAAGGTCGCGGCGACCCAGACGGCGGGGACGAAGCTGGCCAGGACGATCAGCAGGAGGATGGCCTTACCGAACCAGTTGAACGACATGCCGGACTCGGCCCAGACTTCCTTCCACAGCAGCGCCCGCCGCCCGACGGACGGCCGCCAGGAGAAGCGGCGGCGGCGCTCGCTCGGCTGCGGCCTGGCCTTCACGGGGCCGTCGGCCAGGGCCAGCGCCCGGAAGCGCAGCACCGCCCAGCCGGTGAAGACGACGGTGACCAGCAATTGAAAGACGACGTAGCCGCTCATTCGGGCGGCGAGGGCGGCGGGCAGCGTCAGGCCGCTCCGGAGGTCGTCGCGCAGGCCGAGGCAGAGGAGGCCGGGGTTGCCGGCCGTGAACAGCTCGACGAGGTCCTGGACCGTGTACGGGCTTTGTCCCGGCGTCAGTGGCAGGGCGACGATCGCCGGGAAGAGGGTGAGCAGGTGGGCCAGCACGGACACGCCGACGTAGCCGGCCGCGATCAGGTACGACAGCACGACGGCCTCGCGCGCCCTGCGCGAGTAGACCGAGGCGAGGATACTGACGGCGGCCAGGCAGAGGAGCGTCATGCCGGTCATGACGAAGGCGGAGAGGAGCACGCCGAAATCGACGCCGCCCCAGAGCTGCGTCAGGCTCAGGATCGGCAGGCCGGTCACGAGGAGCAGCGCCAGCTTGGCGACGCGCGCGGCCATCTTGCCGAGGACGACCTCGCGGTCGCGGACGTCGGTGGCCAGCAGGAATTCCAACGTCTTGCGGTCCTTTTCCTCGGCCACGGCGCCGGCGACGTAGGCGGGCGTCAGGGCGACGACGGCGAGGAATTGCACGGCGAGGAAGGTGTAACAGAAGGTTTCGGCGAAGCGCGCCATGCCGCCGGCGCCGCCCACCCAGCCGGCGCGGTCGAGGGTGGGATGGACGCGGTACAGGGCCAGGAGGAAGAGGAACAGGGCGAGGGCGTAGACGCCGCGGAGCAGGGCGTAGCGCCCGCGGCGGGTGCCGCGGATGAGGTCATAGGCGAAGACCGGCCCCAACAGCGGCAGCCAACCCTGGCGCACGACGAGGCTCAGCGCCAGCAGCAGCGTCGCCCACAGAACGCCTTGCGGCGCCGCCGTCAGCCGCTCCCCGAGCAGCGCGAGGAGGGCCCCCGCGCCGAGGAAGGCCAGGCCGATGAAGCGCTCGCGCCAGACGGGCCAGCCGGCGGCAACGCGGCACCGCCGGCCCGCGGGGACAGGGAGGGGGACCGGAGGCGCAGACTCAGTCGATGGCGGCGCGGACGGGGGCGGCATGAAGGCGCTCCTGCAAGACGGGCACGGTGCGATTGTAACAGAAGCACCGCGGGTGGGGGAAAGAGAAATCGGCGGTCGGCGGGGGGGGCGTGGCAAGACTTCCGGGGGGTACGGAGTACCGAGTACGCAGTACCGAGTACGCAGCATCCACGGCTCGGTGCCGGACTGGCGCTGCACCGTACTCGGTACTGCGTACTCGGTACTGCGTACTCGGTACTCCGTGCCTCCCGGAAGTCTTGCCGCGCCCGCCGGGGGGAGGATCCCCACGGCAGCATGTATACTGAGTTACTGAAGATTCTCAGGCGAAAGCCCTGGTGAGCGGTGGCGAGAGAGCGGGGGGGGGAGCGGCCGTGGCGAAGAAGAAGATTGTCAAGCCTGTCCCGGTGTTCCAGCTGGGGGATTACGTCCGCATCCTCCACACCGAGTGGCCCCGGGGACGGATTGTCGAGTTGCGTGGCCCACTGGGGCCAGGCGGTGCCGAGATCTACCGCGTCCGCATCGGGGGGAAGCGGGACCCGATGTACACCGAGGTACGCGGCGATCAACTGGAACTCGCCCCGCCCGACAGCTGATCCCCGACGGCCGCGCAACCGTCCCGTGCCCCGGGAAGGAGGGCTCCCCTATTTCGCCTTCAACAGGTCCTTCACGTCGTATACCTGCACTTCGCCCGTCCCCCGGCCGCGCGGTCGCTCACTCAGCGCCTTCGGATCGACCGCGGCGACGTACAGCCGCCCTCCCTTCGCGTCGCAGGCCATCGCATAGCCCACTCCGGCGAGGCGGTACGTCCCCAGGGGCCGGAAGTCGGGGTAGCCGTACACGCGCAGCGACCCTTCCTGCCCCAGCGCAAACACGGCCGCCAGTTCCGGCGCCACCGCCCCGGCCACGAACGGCTCGACCGTGGCCGCCTGCTTCAGATCGTCGTCGCGCGTCGCCGACAGGCGCAGCACCGTCCCCGTCTTGCAGAGCAGGAACTTGCCGTCCGGGCTGATGACGAAGTCGCCGCCGAGCGGGTGCTTGCCGACTTCCGGCGAGGCGTACGCCGCCGGCTTCTCCTCGAACTTCCTCGGGACGACCAGCCCCTCCACCTTCCCCGGCGAGACGCCCTGCGAGGAGTAGTACAGGCGCGTCCCGTCCGGCGTCAGCTTGACGAACGAGCGGCGCCACACGCCGCCCCAGCGCGCCGCCACCGACTGCTTGTTCGCGTCCACGACGGCGATCTCGGTCCAGTCGCCGGTCGCCCCCGTGAGGAAGAGCAGGCCGTTATCGCCCGCGGCCACGTCGAAGGGATCGACGGCCACCGAGAACGTCTTCGCCAGCTCCATCTTCGCGGCGTCGATCACCTGCACGCGCGCCTGCTTGTCGGCCGCCGCCACGGCGTACAGCACCTTGCCGTCGCGTCCCAGCACCAGCGTCTCCGTGCCGTCGGCCAGGCGCAGCTCGCGGCCGCCCTTGAGCGTCGCCGCGTCGAGCCGCCCCGCCTTCCCCTCGCCGGCGCTGAGGTAGTACAGGGTGGCGCCGTCGGGGGACAGGCTCAGCGCGCCGAGCGTCCCGCCCAGCGACGCAACCGCCACCGGACGCAGCGCCCCGGACACCGCCGGCCCCGGCTTCGGTGGCACGTCGGGCGTCGGGCGCGGCCCGGGAGACGGCGCCGCCTTGGCCAGGTTCCACACCTTCACGGCGGCGTCACGGCTGCCGGACAGCGTCGCCGTGCCCCCCGGGGCGAACACCGCGGCGATCACCGAGTCGGTGTGCTTGCTGAAGCGGCGCAGCTCCTTGCCACTGTCGATGTCCCACAGCCGCACCGTGCCGTCGGCCCCCGCCGAGAGCACCTGCTTACCGTCGGGGGAAAACGCCACGTCCTTGACCGAAGTCGAGTGGCCGCTGAACGCCTTTAGCTCCTGCCACGTCGGGGCGTCCCACAGCCGCACCGTGCGGTCGTCGCCGCACGACAGGACGCGCTTGCCGTCCGCCGAGAAGGTCGCGGCGATCACCGAGTTCGTGTGTCCGTCAAAGTGCCCAACCTCCTGGCCCGAGTCCAGGTCCCACAGGCGCAAGCTCTTCTCGGCGGCCACGAGGGCACGGCGGCCGTCCGGGGAAAAGGCGACGTGGTTGACGTAGCGCGCCTGCCCCTCCCAGTCGCGCACCACCCGGCCGTTGTCCAGGTCCCAGAGGATGACCGTGTGGTCGTAGCCGCCCGACAGCGCCTTGCGGCCGTCCGGCGCGAAGGCCACCGTCGTCACCAGGGCCTCGTGCCCGCTCAGCCGCTTGATCTCGCGCCCCGTCTCGACGTCCCACAGCCGCACCGTGGCGTCGGCGCTGCCGGAAAGGGCGCGCTTGCCGTCCGGCGAGAAGGCGACGCACCACACCGAGCCCGTGTGCCCGATGAAGCGGCGCAGGTCGCGGCCGGCTTCGACGTCGTGCAGGCGCACCGTTTTGTCGGAGCTGGCGAACAGGGCATAACGGCCGTCGGGCGAGAAGGCGATCGCGTTGGCGGCACTGGATTGGGCCTCCAGCGGGTCGATCTCGCCGGTGTTGTCGGGCAGGCTTTGGGCCACCGTATTCGGGTCGAACGGCGTGCCGAGGCGGAAGTCGCGCACGGCCTCGGCAAACGACTGCACGAAGACCTGGCGCGACACCGTCCCGCCCGGCACCTTGAGCGCCCCGAGGTTACGCGCCCCCAACTCGGTGCCGCCGACGCGCTGTCGCAGGTCGTCCGGCCTCATCCCCAACTCGGCCGCCGCCGTCGCCAGGTCCACGTCCCCTTCGTAGCGCAAGGTCAGCGTCATCACCGGCTCGAAGGCGCTGACCTTGTTGCCGGTCTTCTCCAGCGCCTTGCGGAAGCGCTCGGCGTCCTCGTCCATCAGCGCCCGCATCTTCTTCGCCGGGACGTAGAGCGCCCGGATCAGTTCCGCGTCGCTTTTCGAGAATGCTTTTGGATTCTTATCCACGTAATCGCGGATCTGGTCGTCTTTCGGGTTGATGCCGCGGTAGTGGCACGACATGCACGAGACGCCGTTCTCGACCGCCTTGTCGGGGCGCTTGGCGTCGCCGACGATGGCGGTCGCGGCCTTGTCGAGGCGCAGGTTGTTGGCGTTGACGATCATGTAACCCTGCAGGCCGTTGGACAGGTTGAAGATGACCTCGCCGCCGGCGTGCTGGAACAGGTTATCGTTGGAGCCGGGGCCGAGCGGGTAGGCGAAGAGGTTGCGCCGGTCCGGCAGCAGGCTGCCGCGATCGACCAGGTTCTGCGGCACCGCCTCGAAGTCGTACGTCCGCCAGTAGGCCCCGTGGACCGCGTCGTGCCTCTCCAGGCAGCGGTTGTTCTTGGCGATGCCCGATCCGTTGAAGCCGAGACGGGCGACGCGCTCCTGCTGGATGTCCACCGCGGCGTTGACGCGCAGCTGTGCCTCCAGCTCCGCGAGGTTGGTCGGCAGCTGCAAGAGGTCGTGATACAGGGGAGGCCGCGACGCCGTGGCGATGAACCAGTCGGCGCGGAGGCACGGCATCTTCGTGGCAGTGGCGACCAGGCACGCCTTGGTCGCGGCACTGTCGGGGAGGATGCCGTAGGGATACTCGGCCAGGACGCGGTTCCACAGGTTGGCGTCCCAGAGGAAGTCGCGCAGGTCGATGCGTAGGATCAGGCGGTTGGCGTCGATGGTCTGCGGCAGGGTGACGCGGGGGTGCCACGATAGGCTGTTGACGAGCTTGGCGAGGGCGTTGCGGTAGGTCTGCAACTCGTCCTCGGTCAGGCCGGCGTTGAACAGATCGACGACGCTGAAGTAGCGGGCGAAGCGGCGGGCGCGGCGGTCGAGCTTGTCGAGGTCGGCGAGGACTAGGGCGGCGACGTCGTCCTCGGTGACGAAGGTCCGGGCCGCGGCGGGGGCGGCGCTGGGGGCGCCGGCCTCGACCCACTGCTTCAGGAGGGCGACGTCGGCGGCGCTGGGGCGCGGCTGCTGGTCGGGCGGGGGCATCTTGCCGGCGACGACCTTGCGCAGCAGCGGCGAGTCGTCGGGCTTGCCGGGGACGACCTTGCGGCTGGCGACGAGTTTGTCGCGGTCGAGGACGTAGTTGAAGCCGCCCTCGACGGCGCCGTCTTGGCCGTGGCAGCGATAGCAGTTGGTCTTGAGGACCTCGCGCGCCCGGGCGGCGAGTCCCGGCGGGGGGTCGGCCAGGGCGGCGTGAGCGGTGAGGAGGGCGGCGAGGAGGGCGTATGCGAAGGCGGCACGCTTCATTTCGTTCCCCCGGGTCGGACGGGCGTCCAGCCGCATTATCGGGCGCGGCGCGGACGATCCGCAAGTGCGGACAAGGCTTCCCAACGTAAGACGAGGCAGAAGGGGCGGGCGATTGTCACAAGAGGGCCGCTTGCGCTGTCGTGCTGGCGCTGGTCGCGTTCACTCGGGCTGCTGCGGATGGGTTGCGAGCAGTGTCCAGATTTCGCGATACTTATCCTGCACGAAAGGATCAAGTTGTTCGGCGAAGTTCTCCGGTAGTTTTCGCGCAGTGATGATCTCCTGGACATCAACCAGGTCTTTCCCGCGGGTCGGGTTGGTCATGCCCGATGCCAGCTTCAGCTCGATTAGCTTCGCCAGTTTCAGAAAGCGCATCCCATCGACTTCGACCGTCAGTCCGGTCGGATCGGGAAAGGCAACCGGCTTCGGTTTGCCGTCGCCTGGATAATCGCCGGTGGTCAGGAACTCCACCTTGACACCGGTGTCGGTGTCCCGAAGGTGTTTGCTGCCGGTGAAGGGCGGAAGGTAGCCGCTTCCCTCCAGGCTTTCATGGACCTTCTGGAGCCCTTCCCGCGTCACGAGGAGGTCCACGTCCTCCGTAAAGCGCCGATAGCCGTGGAAGAAAAGAGCCATGCCGCCGACCACGGCGTAGGGGATGCCGAGTTTATCGAGCCGGTTAGTGATCTTCCGCAGGGTCTTGTGGACCTTGCTCTCGTTCTCGAAGTGCATGCTCCCCTCCATGAAGCCCCAGCGCAGGTTCTTCCTCAGCTTTTCTTCGTACGCGATCATGGCTCACCTCAACTCCATTAGACTCCTGCTCTCCGCCTCTGTCAATCATCCCGCGGAGCGCAAAAAGGCAGCGGCGCGGGTCAGACGGTTTCGCGGTCGCGGCCGGCTCGCGGCCGTTACGGCTCCTTCTTCTCCTTGGGCTTGGTCGCGGCCTCCAGGTCGGCGATGGTGGTGAGGCGGAGGACAACCGGCTCAGGAGGACGTTGTCCACACTTTGCGGATGTCTTCCGGGGAATTCGCGCCCGGAAGGACGCGGATGATCGCTCGATACTTTTCGTCGTCGTCGAGGGCCTTGATCTCGGGCAGGAGTGCCAGGCCGGCCTCGCCGAATTTGTCCCGAAGCAAATCCTCAATGGTCTCGAGCCGGGCCTCCTTGCGGCCCCTCCGATATCCGATCCGCTCCACGCTGGTGACGTAAGGCATGCGTCGTTCCTCCTCAAGGCGATCCATTTCTTGCCAGAACAAATCGTCCAGTGCCGGCGGCAGTTCCATCATCCAGTCGATCAGCCGAAACAACTCGCGCACGTCGTCAGCGTCGAAGCCGCGTTCGTACAGGCCGCGCACCAGACGCAGTTTCCACAGGTGTCGCGCCGCCGGGTCCTGCCGTGTCTCCAATGCCTTCAGCTGCGCCAGCACAATCCGTGCGAACGGGTTGGCGTCCGCCTCCAGCTCGGCCTCGTGCCCCGCATAGCGCAGCAGCTTGACCGGCTCGAAGCGATTGCCCGTCTCGCCGCCCCAGCGGCCGTAGCTGTAGCCACGCGGCAGCCAGTCGGGGTCATCGTCGGCCAGGACGACGAGGCTGACGACCTCGGTATTGTACCGATCGAAGATGCGGTAGTTGTAGACGAACACGCGCCGCGCAAAGCCTTCCTCGCGCCGCCCCTGCACCTCGACGTGGATCAGCAGCCAGCGCTCGCTGCCGTCGCGCAAGTACACCTTGACCAGCTTGTCGGCGTAACGCCGACCCAATTCGGCGTCGCGGACGACCTGCTGAAGTTCGGTATCGAGCGTCTCGTAGCCGCGTGACCAGTCGATGTCGGCGTGGGCCAGCGGAAAGAAGAAGGCGAGGAACGGCCGGAACCAACGGTCCAGCGCCTCTTTCCACGGCGAATCGTAATCCGCGGACATCGGCGGGTCGCTCCTGGTTGTCCTGGGGCTTGGCGGCCTTCCGGTTGGCGAACCATTGCGGTCAGGGAGGGATGGAGGCGACCGCGGCAGCGCGGCGAGCCGGGTCGGCGTCGATGGCGTCTAGCAGGGCCAGCGCGGTAGTGGCGTCCTTCACGTCCTGCCTGGCCTGAGCCGGTGATGCGAAGACCGGGAGCGACTGCAAGTCGTAACTGGCCCAGTTGCGGCGCTTGCCCAGCCGCTCCAACTTGTTGCCGATCTCCTTCAGATCGGAGTCACTTGAGTAGGTGAGTCGGAGCCGCACCTCAGAATGAGCCTGGAGGCGCGGCAGCGGCGGAAGGCCCCAGCGGCTCATGGCCTCACGGCACTCCAGGAACAGGGCATAATAGGCGTGGATGATGACGGCGCGCCAGTGCCGGGGTGCTGTCCCGGAGGCGAGGAGTTCCCGGGCCAACTCCAGGAATTCTCTACCCTGCATGTGCCTCCCCTGGGTGGTAGTCCATGATGACGTGCTCCAGGACTTCGGAAGGGAATGCCCTCACGAACCACTGATCCAGGGCGCGGGTGAATCGTTCGTCCGGGTCGAAGGGGTGCCGGCTATAAATGCCGACGGACAGGCCCGGTTCGCTGCCCAGGTCGAAGCGGTCGTAGAGGATGACCTCGATGCGTTCTACCTCGGGAAGGTTGTGGCGGGCGTAGTCGATCATGCGGTCCACCTCGGCCTGGAAGCCGAGATGGGCGATGCGGGCCGCTGCCTCGGGGGTGACGGTCACGGGGATGGTTGCGGATGTCGTCATGATTGCCTCCCAGGGGCGACGGATTCACCGACCGCAGGATACCGCTGCCAGGCCGCGGGGAACAATCCGGGCCGCCGGACGGCGTACCCCTCACTTCAGATCGACCACGATGCGCTGGTTGCCGACGACGATCTCATTGCCGTGGACGGCGACCTCGGACGACGGCTCGAACTTCAGTTTGCCGCCGACCAGCCGGGCGCGCAGCTGGATCGGCTTCTGTGCCCGTTCCCGCTCAATCTCCGCGATCAGCTGAAAGAAGGTCTTCGGCCGGACCCGCTCCTCACCGCCTTTGAGGAACTTGCGGAACGCCGTGTCGAAACGTGCCTTGCTCATGGATTATGCCTGCTCTTGTTGTCTCTGTTTCACCTTGGTCTTCCAGAGGTCGTAGGTGACAAGGACGAAACGCCGCTCGTTGAACACCAGGCCGACGGGATGGGGGAAGCGGTCCGCGGCCGTTGCCAGCGTCGCGATACTGATCTCTCCGTCGAGCGCTTGCCAGGCCAACTCCGTAAGCAGAACGACCCAGACATATCGCCGCCGCCGGGCATCATACAGGCGCGTGATGTATTCGAGCATGGCCAGCATCGTCGCCGCGCTTTGCTGCTGGAGCGACTGCCCTTGCCTTTCCGGATCATTGAGGGCCAGCAGTTGAGTAATGAACTCGTCGGCATAACGGGCGTCCACGTAACGGTTGTAGATCTGCCGGAAGGTCCAACGCTTGCGCTCGATCAGAACGGCACCGCGGCTCAGCGTATCGAAGGTCTCCAGGACCAGGGACCAATCCGCGGCGCTGAGACGTTCGGTTTTCTCGAAGTACTTCAGGGCGGCCTCGCGGTGTTGCGAAGTCGCTTGCGGCGGCAGGCTAATGCGAACTGGGGACACGGCGTTCTCCGACCAGCTACGGTTCCTTCTTGTCCTTGGGCTTGGTGGCGGCCTCCAGGTCGGCGAGGAGCTTCTTGAAGTCGTCGCGCGGCCGCAGGGCGTCGAGGTCGCTGTCCGTCTTCACGTGGGCCGCGTCCTTGTACCCTTTCGCGATGGCCTGGCGGAGCAAGGCGACGGCGCGGGCGGCGTACTTCTCCTTGGTCTCGGGCTTGTCGGCCAGCGGGACGCACAGGGCTGTGGCGCATGCCGTGTCGTAGAGGTCAATCGGGTCCTTGGTGTTGTTAGCGAGTCGCTCACGAATCTCCAGCGCCTTCTGGTAGCTGTCCAACGCCGCCTTGCTGTCCCCCAGCCGCAGGTACACGTAGCCGAGCTTGTTGTGGGAGACGGACAGGTCGCGCAGGGTCTGGGAGTTGGTCTTGTCGGCCTCGGCTAGAGCCTGGCAAAGCTCTAGCGACCGCTCGTAATGGAACAGCGCCGCCGATGGGCCATCCGGAAATATGCGGCCCATCGGCGTCACCTTCAATGGGTCGTTGCCGATGGGGTGCGTTCCCCTGTCCTCCATATCCAAATAGACGTTGCCGAGCTTGCGGTGAGAGTCGGCTAGATCGCGTTGGGCCTCGACGCTTTCTGGGTTGGCCCCTAACAACCCTAGCGCCAGTTCGTGGGCTTGCATGTATTGAAAATGCGCGAACGGCGTGGCGTCTCCCTTGATTGCTAGAAGCGAATCACCTAGTTCAAAATGCAGCCGGATCGTCGCGCGATCGATGGCTTTGGCCGTGTCCGAGGCGCGAGCGACCTCCTTCAGCCCGTCCAGCGCCCGCCCCAGCAGCGCTGCCCGCAGTTCCTCCTGCCCCGGATGGTTCTTCAGTCGCGTTCGGATATCGCCGACGACATCACGCACGGTTCGTAGGGCCAGCCGCCGCTGCTCGCTGGCGCTCTTCTCCGCCTTCTCCGACCGCTCCAGCGCCGCCGTCTTCGCCTGGAGCGCCTCATCCGTTTTCTTTTTCTCTGCGGTCACTTGTGTCAGGGCATCCGCCGTCTTCTCTTGCTCCGCCGTCACCTGGGCTAGCGCCTCGTCTGTCTTCCGCTTGGCCTCGGCCGTGAGATCCTTCTCCGCGTTGACCGCCACCAGGCCGATCACCAGCGCCACCGTCACCGTCAGCAGCAGCGCCGCTCCGGTCGTCACCGCCGTTCGATGCCGCCGACCCCAGCGCGTTAACCGCACCGTCAGCGGATCGCGATACGCCGTCACCGGCTCGTCGGCCAACCAGCGCAGCACCTCCTCCGCCAGCGCCTTCGCCGACGGGTAGCGATCCTCGCGCTTCTTCGCCAGCGCCTTCAGGCAGATCGCCTCCAGCGCCCGCGGCGTATCGCCGACCAGCTCGCACGGCGGTCGCGGCGGATTGTGGCGCACCCGGTCCAGCACCTCGGCCGTGTCCTGGCCGGCGAACGGGGGTGTGCCGGTCAGCAGCTGGTACAGGATCGCCCCCAGGCCGTAGACGTCGCTGCGCGCGTCCAGCAGGTCGAGCCGGCCCTCGGCCTGCTCCGGTGGCATGTACTGCGGCGTGCCCAGGACGGCGCCCGCCTGCGTCGGGTCCTGCAAGATTTCCAGTGTCACGGCCGGCGGGGCCGTCGAGGGGTCCGCGGCGGAATCGGTCGCTGACGGCGGGGACTCCGCGTGAAGCCTCGCCATTCCCCAATCCAGCACCATGACTTCACCGTAGTCGCCCAGGGCGACGTTGTGCGGCTTCAGATCGCGGTGCAAGACGCCGCGGCTGTGCGCGTAGCCGATCGCCTGGCACACCTGCACAAAGGCGCCCAGCAATTCGCGCAGCTCCATCGGGCCGGCCTCGTGCCGCTGACGCCGCTGATGGTAGGCGGCGATGGCATCCTTGAGGGTGCGGCCGCGGACGAAGCGCATGGTGTAGAACGGTTGGTTGTCACCGCGGCGGCCCACCTCGTAGACCGGCACGATGCCGGGATGCTCCAGCTGGCCGGTCACCTGCGCCTCGCGCACAAAGCGGCCCCAGAAGCCGACATCGTCACGATCGGGACGCAATTCCTTCAGCGCCACCTCGCGGCCCAGGCTGGTGTCGCGCACCAGCCACACCCGGCCGATGCCGCCGGTGCCGGCCAACCGCAGCGTGGCGTAGCGCGGACTGTTGGGCGAAGTGGGGGCCAGGGTGGTCCAGGGCGAAGGCGGCGACGGCAGCGAGCGGGCCAGGTCAGCGTCGCCGACCGCGGCCACGCCGCTGCGCACGGCCTCATCGGCGGCCTCGGCGAGACTGGCCTGCACGTCGCCGCCGTGCTTCTTCAGCCGCCGTTCCATCAGGCGCTCGACCTCGCTGCGGTCGTCCGGCGTCAGCAGACCCAGGGAGATAAGCACCTCGGCGAGCGGCCTGTCCTTGCGCGTGGCCCAGGCGGCGCAGGCATTGACGAAGCCGTCGCGGTCGATCAGATCCAGTTGAAGAGCCAGCACGCCGAAGAGGAGGTTGCGGTCGGTGTCCACAGGCGATCTCCGAGAAATGGGGGCGAAGGACGCGGACTCATGCAGAACACGAGTCGATCCTACCGCGCCGGAGAGAATCGCGTAAGGGGGGGAAGTGCAGCCGCGACCGGTCTGCGGTCACGGCCCGATCGCCTGGCCGCCGCGCTCGCCGGTGCGGATGCGCACGCAGTCTTCCAACGGCAGCACGAAGATCTTGCCGTCGCCGATCTGCCCCGTGTCGCCGGTGCGCGCCGCATGCACGATGGCCTCGACGGTCGCCTCGACGAAGGCGTCGTTGACGCCGATCTCCAGCTTCAGCTTCGGCAGCAGGCGCACCTGGAACTCGGTGCCTCGGTAGACCTCGGTGTAGCCGCGCTGCCGCCCGCAGCCGCGCACGTCACTCACCGTCATCAGGTACACGTCGCGCTCGTTCAGCGCCGCCTGCACCGCCTCCAACTTCTCGGGGCGGATGATGGCCACGATCAACTTCATCGGTGGTGGCTCCTTTCGGACTACAGAGTGCAGAATGCAGATTGTAGATTGCAAGCCCCAGCTTGCCAATCTCCAATCTGCATTCTGCATTCTGCAATCTACAATCCGCTCACCCCTCGACATGGACGACGATCGGCGTGCTCAGGCGGTGATTGAGGAGGTGGCGCAGGTTGTCGCTGAGCGCCTTGGGATCCCCGCCGCGGAAGCGGAAGCGGTTGCCCTGCAGCGTCGTCATGTACGGGTAGACGGCCCGGAACTCCGCCGGCGGCGGGGTCGCCCCGGCCCCGCACAGCTCCGACCAGGTTCTTTTCAGCTCCGCGAGGTCCGCCCCCTCCACCACGACCGTGAAGCGCTTCTGACCGTTGGGCGGCACCAGGGCCGCCCGCGGCTCGTTGGCCGCTGCCTCGGGGGCCGACTCCAGCGCCAGGCCGAGGTCGAAGCCGACCTCGCCGTGCTCGGTCCGGTCCAACCCTTCCGTCTCCTCCCTGGCATCGACGGTGAAACCAACCAGCCCATCAATCCCCTTCACCAGGATCAGGCTGACGCCGAAGGAGAACACCACCGCAGCAACGGCGGCCAGGAGTTGTATCCCCACCTGCTCGAAGCCGCCGCCCATGAGCAGGCCGTTGTTCAGCTTGTCGTCGATGACTTTCGTGCAGAAGAACCCGGTCAGGACGGCCCCCAAGAAGCCGCCGACGCCGTGGACGCCGAAGGCGTCGAGCGAGTCGTCGTACTTCAAGAACGGCTTGAGGCAGACGGCGACGTAGCAGACGACGCCGGCGATCAGGCCGATGATCAGGCCGCTCGAAGGGAGCACGAAGCCGGAGGCCGGCGTCACCGCGACGAGGCCGGCGACGATGCCCGAGGCCAGGCCCAGCGCCGTCGGCTTACCCTTGTGCCACCACTCCGCCAGCATCCAGCTCAGGCCGGCGGCCGCCGCCGCCGCCTGCGTGGCGCTAAACGCCGACACCGAGCGGGCGCTGCTCTCCAGGGCACTGCCGCCGTTGAAGCCGAACCAGCCGAACCACAGCAGACCGGCCCCCAGCAGCGTCAGCACCATGCCGCTCGGGTGGATGGCGTGCTCGGGGTAGCCGAGGCGCTTGCGCAACAGCAGGATCACCGCCAGGCCCGAAAGACCCGCCGCGATGTGGACCACCGTGCCGCCGGCGAAGTCCAGCGCACCCATCGAGCCCAGCCAGCCGACCGCCGTCTGCCCCGTCGCCTTGGTCGCCTCGCCGACCGGAGCGAACCAGTCCATCGCCCAGACCCAGTGGGCCAGCGGGCAGTAAACGAAGGTTATCCACACGATCAGGAACAAGCAGTACGGCTTGAAGCGGATGCGCTCGGCCACGGCGCCGCTGATGAGGGCCGGCGTGATGATCGCGAACATGCCCTGATACATGCAGTGCAGATAAATGGGGATGCCGGTGTTCGGCAGCAGGTCGGTCGGTGTGATGCCCTGGAGGAAGACGAGGCGGCTGTCCCAGCCGATCAGCCCGTGGGTAGGTCCCCCGACGAGCGGGGTCCCGAAGGCTAGGGCGTAGCCGACGGCGATCCAGTAGACGCCGACGACCGCCAGCGCGACCATGCTGTGCATCATGGTGGCGAGGATGTTCTTGCGCCGCACCATGCCGCCGTAGAACAGGGCCAGGCCAGGCACCATCAGCATAACGAACGCCGAAGACACCATCATCCACGCGGTGCTGCCCGAGTCGAGCGACGGAGCCGCCGTCGAACCGGCCGCGGGATCCTCGGCACGCGCGACCACGGGAATTACCAGCAGCGCCGCCAGCGCGGCCAGCGGAAGGTACCAACGTCGAAACACAGCGAGCCTCCTTCAGCACCGACAGCCGGCGCCCACGTCGCACGGGGAGAGGAACGAAAACGGAATCAACATCATTCCTTCGCACGCCGCGCGCCGGGACGCAGCCAAATGGCGAAGATTGTCGCAAAGTGTGATGGGAACAGGATTAACGGAGAGTGAACCCATCCCTGTACCCGACAGGGCCGCCAGGCGCGTGCCAAGCGCGCGGGCATTCACTGCGCGCATCCGTGGCAGGCGAGGGCGCAGGCAGCGCGGTTCCCCTTGCGGGTGATTCAGCGGGAGGGGCACCGGGGGCCCTTGACAAGGCCGACAAGCGAGCCGCTTGTCGCTACGGGTCGAAAAACCCGCGTCCGCGCGCTCCTCTTATCGACAAGCTACGCTTGAAAAATAGAGGGCTTCGACGGCCCCTGACAGCGAGGTGTCGGGCGGCGATACAGTGCGCTTTCCCGACCTTCTGGCTCGGAACATCACGACAGCTCGCCGCGAGAGAAGGCGGCACACCCAGGCGAGGACCGAATCATGCTTTCCCAGACGCGCAAACTGCTGGACCGCTTCTCCCTCCTGCCCCGCGGCGCCCGCCTTTCGGCCGACCGCCGGGACCGGCGCACCACTCTCTCCGTGGAAGTCCTGGAGGGCCGGCTCGCCCCGGCCAGCGATACCTGGAGCGGCGCCGGCGCCATCGCCACCCTCGCCAACCCGAATCCCAACTGGTCCGACGCCCAGAACTGGGTCGGGAATGTCGCCCCGCGTCCCGGCGACGCCCTCGTCTTCCCCAGTGGCGCCAAGGCAAAGGTCGCCAACAACGACTACGCCCCCGGCACGGCCTTCGCCTCCCTCAGCATCAGCGGCGATGGCTACCAGATCACCGGCAACCTCGTGCAGCTCCAGGGCGGAATCACCAACAGTTTCGGCTTCAACACGGTCGCCCTCCCCCTGACGCTCACGGCCGCTCAGACCTTCACCGACGCCGCCAACTACACCCTGGACCTGGCGGGGTCCATCAACAATGGCGGGCATCTTCTGACCATCAGCGATAGCGGCAACGTCCTGTTCACCGGCAGCTCGATCAGCGGCTCGGGCGGCCTCACCCTGGAGGGGAACGGCTTTACCGGGAAGTTGTTCCTCCAGGACAGGGCGCCCGACAGCTACACCGGCGTCACGTCGGTCACCGCCGCGGGCGTCCTGGTCCTGGATGGGGCTCAAGGCGACTCGATCGTGGGCAACCTGGTGGCCGGCGTCGGCACCGGGCCTGTTCAGAACGACGTCGTGCGCCTGGCCCTGAGCAAGCAGATCGCCGACACCTCAAACGTGACCGTCTCTTCCGATGGGCTGCTGGATCTCGAGGGCTTCAGCGATACCATCGGCTCGCTGACCATGTCCGGCGGCTACGTGGTGACCGGCACCGGCACGCTGACGCTGAACGGCAACGTCACGACCCAAATTCCCCCGGCGGGATCCTCCACCGCCTGGATCGAGGACCATCTGGCGCTGGCAACGGGCTTCGGCCCGCACACCTTCACGGTCGCCGGAGGCACTGACCTCTACGTCCCGGCGGTGGTCAGCGGCGGCCCGGGCGCGGAGCTGATCAAGGCCGGCCCGGGCACGATGCGTCTTGGGGCGGACAACACCTACGCCGGCCAGACCGTGGTGTCCGCCGGCACGCTGACGGCCGCCAGCGCCGACGCCCTGGGGTCAGCCGGCGTGACGGTCAACGGCGGCGCCGTTCTCGAATCCGACAACGGCAGCCTCACCGGCGCGCCGGCCTTCAGCACCCTGGTCATCAACGGCAACCTGGCCAATGCTGGCGTGGTGGACATGGACGGCGCGGGCACCGTCAGCACCCTGGCCATTCACGGCAATTACACCCAGGCCGCCGCTGCCACCCTGGAGATGGCCGTGGCGAACGCCAACGCCTTCGACCAGGTGACCATCTCCGGGACCGCCACCCTGGCCGGGACGCTCGACGTCAGCCCCCAGAACGGGTTCCAGCCGGCGGCCGGCAACCAGTTCCCGATCATGACCTTCGCCTCGTCCGCCGGCAAGTTCACGACGGTGGATCTGCCGCACCCCAACGTGCTGTCGCTCCGCTACGACCCGCGCGACCTGACGATCGTGGACACCGCGACGAGCAACGGCGGCGGCAGCCCGCCGTCTCTGCCCCCGCACACCGACATCTGGACCGGCGCCGGCGCCAACGACAACTGGACCAACCCCCTGAACTGGTCCGCCCACGTCGCCCCCACCCCAGGCGACACCCTGTACTTCCCGGCGGCCCCCACCGCGACGGCCTCCAATAATAACTACACGCCGTGCACCACCTTCGCCTCCATCATCATCGCCGGCATCGGTTACAAGATCACCGGCAACGCGGTCACGCTCCAGAACGGCCTGACGGCCGGCAACGGCTCCGGCCCTAACACCGTCGCCCTCCCGCTGGCGTTCTCGGCCTCCGAGATCATCACCGCGGCGAACCCCGGTGCCACCCTGGTCGTGTCGGGGAGCCTGAACAACGACGGGAACCTCCTGACCGTGGACGCGGTCGGCAACGTCCTGTTCAACGGCCCGTCGATCACCGGCTCGGGCGGCCTCGCCGTGGAGGGTAACGGCACGTGTACCCTCGCCGACACCGCCCCCGACACCTACACGGGCCCTACCCAGGTACACTCCGGCACCCTGGCCATCGCCAACGCCGGCGCTCTTAGCTCCGCAACGACCGTGGACGCCGGCGCCACGCTCCAGCTTGTCGGCGGCTTGACGATCAGCGCCGCGGACTCCCTGACGCTTAACGGCTTTGGCGTCAACGGCGCAGGTGCGCTGCAGGCCGTCAGTGGCAACGACACCTGGAACGGCACCATCTCCCTGGCCAGCACGACAGCCATCGCCACGAGCGCGGGCACGACCTTGACGATCGGCGCCAGTCCGACCTCGGCGGAGACGACGCAGGGCGTGATCAACGGTCCTTACACCAGCAACCTCTACTACGAGGGCAGCGGCACGGTGGTCCTGGCCGGCGCCGACAGCTACCTGGGCTACACCACCGTCGCGGGCGGCATCCTGGCCCTCGATAACCTGAACGCCTTGACCGGAGCGCCCTACTACGGCGGTCGCGGCACCTCCGTGGACGCCGGGGCCACGCTCCAGCTCTGGGCCGCGGGCACCTACGCCCTGGACCCCCTGGGCCTCAACGGCTCAGGCGTGGGAGGTATGGGGGCGCTGGAGAACATGACGGGCAACAACACCTGGCAGGGCCCCATCAGGCTCAACGGCAACACGACGATGGCGAGTGCGGCCGGCTCGACCCTGACCACCAAGGCCGAAATCGGCAACGAGGGTTACCTGCTGACCGTCAACGCCGTGGGCAACGTCGATTTCGCGGGCTTCATCCTGGGCGCCGGCGGCCTCACCAAGAACGGCCCGTGTACCCTCACCTTCTCCAATCCCGCCCCCAACCTCTACGCTGGCGCAACCGTCATCAACGCCGGCACTCTCCTGCTGGCGAAGGCGGCCGGGGTCTCGGCGATCACCGGGGCGGGCGTCACCATCGACGCCGCCGCCACGCTCGCCGGCTCGGGCACGATCGACGCCAACGTCACCAACTACGGCCTCGTGAGCCCCGGCGGCGCGGGCGCCACCGGCACGCTGACCATCAACGGCAACTACACGCAGATGGGCAGCGGCAACCTGGACATCGGGCTGGCGAGCACGACGGCGATCGACCAGCTGATGATCTCCGGGCTGGCCACCCTCGCTGGGACCCTCAACGTCAGTCTCCTGAATGGGTTTGTCCCGAAGTCCGGCGACTCGTTCGAGATCATGACCTACGGTTCCTACTCGGGGAAGTTCGGGACGGTCAACTTCCCGAACTCCGGCGATGGCATCGTCTACGGCCCGCATGGCGTGACGATCGAAGCCGAGGCCACGTCACCCAGTCAGTAAGCGGCCATCGAAGAATTAGTTCCGTTTAGCGGCGGGTCGCAGACCCGCGCGGGTCTGCCACCCGCCGCTAAACGAATACCACGAAGTGAAGCACCTGTCAGCGATCAATCGTAGTGCGCTACTTCTCCGTCTTGAGCTTCTTGGCCTCCTCGGGGTCGATTTTCTCGATCGCCTTCTCGGCTGCTGAGGGCAGATACATACCCCGGCCAGCGAGTGCAGCCAGTCGCAACGCCGGGATGGCCGCCCGCGCGTCAGGCCCGATCTCGCCCAGGGCTTCCGCAGCTCTGGAAGCCACGAAGTCGTATTCGCGCAGCAACGCCGTCAACACTGGCACTACCAGCCGCCCATTCTTCTCAATCTTCCACAAGCCAAGCGCCGCGTTCAGGCGATCCTCCGGGTCTTCGTTCCGAAGGGCCTTCGTCAGTCCACGAACCGCCTCCTTGGCCTCGGGGCCGGCTACCTGCCCGAGAATCTTTAGTACCACGTCGGGACTCCGCGCAGTGTTATCCTTGAGAGTGCGGACGAGGGCAGGCACGGCTTCCTGGGCAGCTGGGCCGAGGTCGCACAGAGTTTCCCCGACGAGTTCCCGGAACCATTTCGAGCGGTCATCAAGCATCTCCACCAGCGCCGGCACTGCCGGCTTGGCGTCGGGGCCGAACGCCGCGATGGCCCGGGCCGCTCCCTTTTGCTCCTGGTCCTTCTCACTTTTCTGCAACCGCTCGACCCAGTAGGCCAGAGGCTTGCCTTCGTACTTCGGCTCTGGCTTCTTCTCGTCGGCCCGCAGCGGAGCGCAGGCCAGCCCGACGACGATGGTGACTGATGCGAACAGCACTGTACGCTTCATGCGAACCTCCGAAGAATGCCTCCATGCCCAGGGGGCGGGAGCGCCAGGCCCGCGATTGTACCCCATCGCCCCTCCCGCACCAGCCCAAGTAACCGGCTCGCCTCCTTGCAGGGCGGCTGCCGTTCCGGATACACTATCCTTCATCCACACGCCGCCCGCCCACCCGCCTGGCTCGCCGTCTGTCTTCGGAGGACTCGCCATGTGCCGCCTGTTTGCCGTGCTCGTTCCCCTCCTGCTAACGGCCGGCCTCGTGAACCTGCGCGCCGCGGAGCCTCCCGCCCCGACGAAGGCGGCGGAAACTTGGTGGTCCCTCGAACCCATCGTGAAACCGGTGCCCCCGGCCCCGTCCGGGAAGTACGCCGGATGGCCGCGCACGCCCATCGACCGATTCATCCTGGCCAAGTTGCTGGAGAAGGGACTCGAGCCCGCGCCGCCTGCCGACAAGCGCACCCTGCTGCGCCGCGTCACCTTCGACCTGACCGGCCTGCCGCCGACCCCCGAGGAGATTGACGCCTTCCTCGCCGACACCTCGCCTGACGCCTACGAGAAGGTGGTCGAGCGCCTGCTGGCGTCACCGGCCTATGGCGAGCGCTGGGCGCGGCACTGGATGGACGTCGCCCACTACGCCGAGACGCACGGCCACGACCAGGACCGGCCGCGGCCCAACGCCTGGCCCTATCGCGACTACCTCATTCGCTCCTTCAACTCCGACAAGCCCTACGCCCGCTTCGTGCAGGAACAACTCGCCGGCGACGTGCTCTTTCCCGGCGACGCCGACGCCGTCGTGGCGATGGGCTTCCTGGCGACCGGCCCCTGGGACGAGAGTTCGCTGCGCGACATCCGCGAGGACACCATCGACCGGCAGATCGCCCGCTACCTTGATCGCGACGACATGGTGACGACCGCCATGTCCACCTTCGTCAGCACCACGGCTCACTGTGCCCGCTGCCATGACCACAAGTTCGACCCCATCTCGCAGAAGGACTATTACGCCCTGCAAGCCGTCTTCGCCGGCGTCGATAAGGCCGAGCGCGCCTACGACGCCGACCCGAAACTGAGCGCGAAACGCAAGCAGTTGGCGGACGAGAAGGCGCGGCTGCAATCGCTGCGCGGCACGGCCGACCCTTCGCTGCTGGCCGCGGCTGTGCAGACCGAGGTCGCCGCCTGGGAGAAGAGGGTCGCCGCGGGGGTGATTGCCTGGACCGTCCTCGACCCGGCGACCATGAAATCGGCCAACGGGGCGACGCTGACGAAGCTGCCCGACCACTCCGTGCTGTCCGGCGGTAAGCGGCCCGAGACGGATATCACAAGTCTCAGCGCCCACACCGACCTGCAAGGGATCACCGGCGTGCGCGTCGAGGTGCTGACCGACGACTCGCTGCCGCAAAAGGGACCGGGCCGGCAGGATAATGGGAACCTGCACCTCAACGAGTTCCAGGTGCGAGCGGCGCCGCGGAGCAACATCAACGAGTCGAAGCAGGTTCTTCTGAAGAACCCCGCGGCCGACTTTAACCAGGACGGCTGGACCGTCGGCATGGCCATCGACGGCAACCCGAAGACGGCGTGGGGCATCTACCCGAAGGTTGGCCAGCCGCACCGGGCCGTCTTCGAGTTGGAGCAGCCGGTCAGCTTCCGCGAGGGGACGACGTTCATCTTCGTCTTCGAGCAGACGCACGGCGGCGGCCACCTCATCGGCCGGGTCCGGGTATCGATCACGACCGCCCCGCAGCCGTTGACCGCCGCCGAGGCGCTGCCCGACGCGCTCACCGCGATCCTCGTCGTGCCGGCCGACAAGCGCACCGACAAGCAACGGGCGGAGCTGGCCTTGCACTTCCTCGAACAGAAACTGGATCGGGAGATAGCCGCTCTCCCGCCGCAGCAACTCGTCTACGCGGCCGCCAGCGATTTCAAGCCGGACGGCAGCTTCAAGCCGTCCGGCAAGCCGCGGCCGGTCCACGTCCTCAAGCGGGGCGACATCAACAAGCCCGGCGAGGAGGCGAAACCCGGCACCCTGGAGTGCGTTCCCGGTCTGGAGGCGCGCTTCCGCCTGGCCACCGGCGACGACGAGGGGAGCCGCCGGGTGGCCCTGGCCCGCTGGGTGAGCGACCCGAAGAACGTGCTGACCTGGCGCTCGATCGTCAACCGCGTCTGGCACTACCACTTCGGCCGCGGCATCGTCGATACGCCGGGCGACTTCGGCCGCATGGGCGCTCGGCCGACGCACCCCGAGCTGCTCGATTGGCTCGCCGCCGACTTCCTGGAGCACGGCGGGTCGCTGAAATACCTGCATCGGCTGATCGTGACCAGCGCCGCCTACCGCCAATCGTCGCGCCACGAGCCGCGCTTCGCCGAGATCGACAACGACAACCGTTATCTGTGGCGGATGAGCCGGACCCGCCTCGACGCCGAGGAGCTGCGCGACGCAGTGCTGCTGGCGGCAGGACGGCTCGACCGGACGATGGGCGGCCCGTCGGTGAAGCAGTTCAACATGAGCCCCGGGGTCCACGTGACGCCAAACGTCGATTACCTCAATTTCGACGTGGACCGCCGCGAGATGGATCGCCGGGCCGTGTACCGTTTCGTGTTCCGTACGCTGCCCGACCCGTTCCTGGAGGCGCTGGACTGCCCCGACGCCTCGCAGCTGACGCCGGCGCGCACCGTGTCGGTGACGGCGCCGCAGGCGCTGGCGCTCTTGAACGACAAGTTCATGGTGCGCATGAGCGAGCACCTGGCGGCGCGGGCGACGAAGGCCGGGGCCGACCTCCCGGCTCGGGTCGCCTCCGTTTACCGTTTCGCGCTGGGCCGCGAACCGACGCCGAAGGAGGAGGCGCTGCTGACGGAGTACACGAAGAAGCACGGGCTGGCGAACCTGTGCCGGATGGTGCTGAACTGCAATGAGTTTGTGTTTGTGAATTGACAGCGGTTTCCGGCGCCTTGCTTGTCGTTTTCGTCGGGCCCAGGCGGTACACTAAGAGGGACAGAAGGTTCTTCTCGCGAGGTCCATGCGATGTCCACTGTACCCGAGCCCGTCCCGGACAATTCGGCTGACGATTGGCAGCCCCCCCCCGGCATGCGGCGCTCCATGGAAGCGTACTGGCGCGATCTGCCCGCCCTGCTCAAGTCGCGCCATCGCGGCAAGTGGGTGGGCTATCACGGCGACGTACGGATCGCGATCACCCGAACGCAACTCGAGCTGTACCGGGAGTTCGACAGGCGCGGCCTGGATCACAGTGAGTACTGGATTGGTTACATCGCGCCGGCCGAAGAAGCCCCCTGGGAGATTCAGGACGGCGATCCCTGAGTTGAAAGCGAGCGCCTGGAATGACCGCTCTACTTCGGCGAATGCCGTTCTTCAACGAGACCAGTTTCGCGACCGTGCGAGGCGAAGCAGTAAGGATCAAGGCCCACCAGATTGTCGCCTGGGCCAGCCTGACGCTGTCACCTGCTCACCAGGCAACAACGGAGACTCCCCGTCTTCCGGTGATCCTGGACACCGGCAACACGCAATCCTTCTCCATCCGGGAATCGCACCTTCGCCGGTGGGCCGGAATCGAACCCGCGTTGCTTCGCCGCCTCGGGACGACTCGACATGGTGGCAGAGTGTTCCCATTGCATGCCGCCGGTCTTTGGCTGCATCGCAACCGCCCCGGTGAGCGTGATGCTTTTGCGGAGCAATCGCCCTATTTCATCCAATGCGAGGCGGGCGTCGTGGTTCACCCAGACCATGCTCCCGGCGCTCCGCGGTTGCCCCTTTTTGGCCTTCGTGCCCTGGAAGAGAACCGATTGCATCTGAAGGTGAACGCCGCGCGCCGCCGGGTGTCTCTCCGCAGCACTGATTGGGTGACGCGGCTGTTCGGGTGGTGGTGAGGCCATTACAACGAAGGCGGGGTCTAGCAATGACCGCCCTTGGCAAGGGGCTCGTCATGACTGATAAGTACGAATACCAGGTATGCCAGGTCTATGAAGACCGAGTCCTATGGGTCAATGGGCGTTGGGCAGGTGATACCTCTTTGGAGGAGTGTGTCGCCGTCCTGGGCCCCGGCTGGAATTCGTGCCCCCGCGTCTGCACTTACCTGAACGATGCCGGCCAGGAAGGTTGGGAATTGGTGGCAGTCGTGTCTGACGCGTCGGAAACCGACTTCGAGTATGGCCGGTCGGTGCAAAAGGTGTATCTCAAGCGGCGTCGGCCGTAGGAGTCCTTCCCATGAGGCTCACTGACATGACGGGAAATCCCACCTGGCTCTGTACGCGCCGCTCTTTTCTGAGCCACGCCGGCGGCGGCTTCGGCGCCCTCGCCCTGGCACATCTGCTCGGCGGCGATCTCCTCGCCGACCCCGGGAAGCCGCGCCCCGAATTCAACGGCGGCCTCCATCACAAGGCGAAGGCCCGCCGCGTCGTGCAGCTGTTCATGAACGGCGGCGTCAGCCAGATGGACACCTTCGATTACAAGCCCGAGCTGGAAAAGCGCCACGGCCAGAAGGTCGATTTCGGCATCAAGGCCGCCGTCACCAGCCTGCCCGGCGCCGTCATGAAGTCGCCCTTCCCCTTCAAGCAGCACGGGCAGTGTGGCCGCTGGGTCAGCAGCGTCTTTCCGCACGTCGCCGGCTGCGTGGACGACCTCGCCTTCCTCCTGGCGATGGCCTCGAAGACCAACGTCCACGGCCCCGCCAGTTACATGCAGAACACCGGCTTCCTCCTGCCCGGCTTCCCCTGCATGGGTGCCTGGATCTCCTACGGCCTCGGCCGGCTCACCGACAACCTGCCGACCTTCGTCGTCCTGCCCGACCCGCGCGGCCTGCCGTACAACAACGCCGGCAACTTCACCTCCGGTTTCCTGCCCCAGGCCCACGCCGGCACCCTCATCCGGCCCACGTCGCCCACGCCCATCGCCGACCTCTTCCCTCCGAAGACGGCGCACGAGGTGACGCGCGCCAGCGAGGCCGACGGCCTGAAGCTGCTCGACGCCCTCAACCGCGATCACCTCGCCGCTAACCCCGGCGACTCGCGGCTGGAGGCGCGCATCGCCTCCTATGAGTTGGCCGCCAAGATGCAGCTCAGCGCCCCGGAAGCGCTCGACCTGGCGAAGGAATCGGACCGCGTCCACCGCCTGTACGGCACCGACGATCCGGTGACGGCGGACTTCGGCCGCAACTGCCTGACCGCCCGGCGCCTGCTGGAGCGCGGCGTGCGCTTCGTCCAGGTCTGGAGCGGCATGGGCGGCCCGTCGAAGAACTGGGACAACCACACCGACATCCACAAGGAATTGCCGTTCATCGCCGCCTTGGTCGATCGGCCGATCGCGGCGCTGCTGCACGACCTGAAGGCGCGCGGGATGCTCGAAGACACGCTGGTCATCTGGACGACCGAGTTCGGCCGCATGCCGTTCACCCAGGGCGCCACCGGCCGCGACCACAACGGCGGCACGTTCGTCAGTTTCTTGGCCGGGGCCGGCGTCAAGGGGGGCGTGGCCCACGGGGAGAGCGACGAGTTCTCGTATCAGACGGCGAGCGGCAAGGCGTACTGCTACGATCTGCACGCCACCATCCTGCACCTGCTGGGCATCGACCACGAGAAGCTGACG
>DATFNV010000589.1:0-31841 GCA_035266225.1 Gemmataceae bacterium | reverse complement strand
AAGGACTGGCAGTGGCGTTCCCCCGACATGCCCGGCGAGTTGAATGCGCATGTGCCGATCACTCCGCCAACGCCACAAAGTCAATCCAGCCATGCAGCTGAGCGCACAGCTGCGTGACCACGGAATGGGATTGCACCCATGAACAACTGGACGAATTCAAATCCAGTCAGTCGAGTAACGGCGGACTCGGCGGACCTCTACCGGGAGGCACTCGTCGCTTACTTTCCGATTCCCCGCGGGTTTCACCGCCTCAACTCGATGAGTTTCAACCTCTCGGCGAACCGCAGCCGAGAGGAATTCGTCATCGTGGACGAGTCGCTGCCGAACGACAACGTCCCGCCTCCCGGGATCATCAATGCGAAGTTCACCCATCGTGTATCCAGTAAGACGTCTACGTTGTGGGGGGTAAAATACGCGGGCACGATGACGGGCACGTACGTCATGCCGCGGACGTACTTGCAGAACCTCAACCTGGCCTACTATTACTTTTTCCGCGCCGTCCAGTGGAGGCTGCGCATCACCGGGGCAAACGCGCGGGCGGTCGCCCTGGTTCCCAACGGCCCGTCTGGAATACGCGGGCTGATCCTGCACAACTTCACGATGGAGGAGTCGGACGCCTACGGCGAGCCCACGGCCCGCTTCACCTTCAACTATACATTCATGACGACGTTGGCGAACATCCTCGCCACCAGCGCTCTCTATACGCCTCTACCCGACAGTGACTACCAGAAGTGGGTCGCATCGATGACCTCAGTCTGGTATTCGCGAGGTTTCGACGGGATGAATATGGGTAAGGGCGAGGTCGTCCTGTCCCTCTGCCAGCCGGCCGTGCCGGCGTCGCCGAGTTACTTAAACGTGACAACCCAGCCCCCTGGCGTTCGCGTGAGCGGGTCTGGCGACGAATGGTCCCCGAGCAAGGCGAACCCGGCGAATTCGCCGCCGTCCTCAACCCCCCAAGCCGCGGGGCCGTGGAACTACGGGGCCTGGTGGCTGCCTGGCTTCGGGTTGCCGGGCGGCGCCGCGCCGGACGCCCCGATCTTCCCGCCGCCCGACCCGGAGATGTCGTGGATGCACTTCCAGAACGAAATTTATCTTGAGATAAACGACAGCGTCGTTGGGCTTAAACCGCTGCCGTCGCAGCCGATCGACCCCACTACGCTGATGCAGACAGTGGCAGCGCCGAACACGGCAGCCGGACAAGCGGCCCCGCAACCGCTGGTTGGGGCGGCCGGGTCGCAGGATATCGGGCTTCTGGGAAACCAGGTGCTGAATGTCATTGGCGGACAGGCGGGCGGCCTGGCTACCAAGGTTTCCGGCGACCCTGCGGAGATGTCCTCGGCGATGACGGACCTGTACCAGAATCTCACGGAGGCGCAGGTGCCGACGCCCCAGGCTGAGATACGCGCCGCCCCGACCATCTACGTCTGGATGCGCGGGAGGGCGCTGAGGGCCAATTACACCATCGATCCGCCGGTGGTACTGTCTGTGGGTGGCATGCCGGTTGTCCCGTCGAACCCACCGGGCCAGAACTGCGGCTTTGGCCAGAGTGTCGTCGGAGCGCTCGGCGGTGTCCCGATTGTGGGGGCGAGGTGGAAGTTCCGGTATTTGGTGCTCGGGGTGCCATCCGGCATTGGCCTTCCGAGTACGCCGTTGGGATGAGACACGAACCTTGATGGTGGAGGGCGAGACGATGCTGGACTTTTTGCCCGGAGCGTTGGTGCTGCCGCTCCGCGAGGGGCGGACCCTGACTGACTCCGCGGCGGAGATCGAGGCCGAGATGAAAGCCCTGCTCACGCAACCCAGGGACGGCGAGTTTTTCAACCGCCTGGCCGGCGTCAGTATGACGATGTCGATGCTGTGGTGGGCGGCCTCGTCGATGATCGCCGATGCCGTTGCCGAGGCCCACAATTTCGAGGACCCGGCCGTACTTCGCCGGGTGGTTGAGAGGTTAGCAACGGCGTTCGGCGTCGAGACGACCGAGGTTCCGGCGGACGGAGGCAATCAATGATTCCCGACGACCTGCAGTAGTTGAACAACGCAGGCAACGAAGCAACGGGTATCACCGGAGGGCGTAGCCAAGGCTTCGACCGGCCGAATTGACCGAGCCCCCAGGAGGCAGCCGCCATGCGACGCCACTTCGACGCCGACGGCAGGAGACGGGACAGCGCCGCCGAGGACCCCATCGAACGCGCCCTGCGCCGGCACGCCTTCCTCGCGCGGCACTTCCAGCAACTCCTGACCGCGGCCGCTGCGCGAGGGCGCATCACGCCGCGGATGGCCGAGGTGTTGCTTCGCCGGTTGGGAGACCTGGAGTTGGCGACGATGACGGTCTTCGGGGTGCTGACGCTGCACAGCACGCAAATCTTGCTGGCGAAGTGGAACGCCGAGGAGGCCAGGGGGCGGCTCAGCCCCGAGGCCGTTGCTGAGGTGATGACGCGCCCGAACTAAGAAAAAGCCCGGGGCGGACTGCGGCGGTGAAAAGGGAGAGAGGCATGAATACACGCAGATGGTGCTTTCAGCTCATCGCCACTGCATGGGCGGCACTGCTTGGGAGGCCGAACAACTCTTCTGTTTCGGCGTTTTGTCCTCACTGCGCCCTGATGCCGCCACGCGGTCCCGAGTGGGACGCCTGGCGTGCGAGGGTTGAGAGCGTTCTGAGGGTGGACCGCTTCTCGTATCGCGTCAGTCGCTGCTGGCTGAGGCAAGACGTGATTGCGCAGACCGTGGAGGCGAGCGTGTTATTGACCAAGGCGCCCGACGGCGAGACGGCGACGCGGGCGTTTCGCTCTGCGCCGCTGGCACCGGGGTTCCGGCGAGCGAAGGAGGGATACCGTGTACAGGAGTCAGACACCTACGGGTGCAGTCACATGCGGTTGCACCTTCAGATCATCGATGTGTTATCCACCAGCGCGGCCGCCGCATCACCAGCGCAGGAGCGTTGAGTCGGCGGCCCCAAAGTGGACACGATTTACCCGATTGGACACCGCCGAGGGGGGATGATCTCAAGGCAGAGAGACCCCAACTCTGTTGGCCACCTCGCGAATGGCCGCCTCAAGCCGTCTTGCTACGGCCTGATACAGCTCCACTGACAACTGACTTGTGGAAACGAGAGCGTGAGCGCCCCATTCCGTTTGAGTGACAGGAGGCATAGGTGGGGGTATAGCTAAAAGCTCGTCTTCTGCATTCACCGCACGTTCCATCGCTGCCAGATCATCCCGGCCTGCTTCGCGCGTGCGCACGCTGTAGCCTTGAACGCCGTGACGCGCGAACGCACGCCGCATCTTAGGGGTGTTGGTCGGACAGGTTTCGGGAGGCAACAGATACGTCGCACACACTTTCACGACATCGTGGCATTGCGGGTTGTAGATGATTATCAACTTTGCCACACCTGAAAAGTCAGTCGTTCGAGAGGAACTCCGCCAACTGTCCAATCCCCAGAGACGGCTCAATCGGCGCAGAAACCGGGCCATCCAGCCAGTTTGACCGGGGGACGGATGACTGATGGTGTCGCAACCGACGATAAGCCAGGTGTATTCGGACCGGCCCGCTTGGGGCTTGGTTTTCGTGACACTGCAATTACTGGTCTGTGCTACGTCATCAACCCATATGTCGATGGCAGCGACATCATCGGCTTCTGCGCTGTCCTTGTCGGTGTATTCCTCCTGCTCACTCCGTTGAAGAACTGCTCCACACGTGCGACAGCAACTAACCTCGAGAATCTTTGTGGACAGGTCACGCGAGGCGACCATGTGTTGACAGGTTGGGCAATAAACCGAATCGTCGGGCACGGCGCTTACTCCTGTCGGGCTACGCCTGCCCAGCCCGCAGCGGGGAGTAAGAGACCGCAACGAACCAGGCAGGCCAACCGGTAGCTACTCCGGTGTCCCGTGAGGGCATTGTGTACGACGCCCCGTAGTAAACGCAAGAAAAAACTTTCGTGGCTCCACGACAGTTTCCTTCCCCCGCCCGGGCGCGAAAAACCGGCGCTACCAAAGTGAAAGCGCCGGTTTCTTGTCGCACCCGCCGCCGGGGCATGGCGGAGGGTGCGGCAAAAAGCCCGTACCAAGACAGAACCGGCTTTTTCCGCCGCAACCCCTTGCCGCCCTTGTCCTTTGCTGGCCCGCGAGAGGCCCTTGCCGGTGAGGTGCGCCGGAGGGGTTGCGCAGCCCAGACTCTCGCGACCGCAGAAACGCAAACGCCCCCGGCAGCGCCCTCCCTGGCGCCACCGGGGGCAAGCCTCCCCTCTTCAGACCGGCCCCGTCGTCAGGCCGTCTTGCCGCGGCGACGACGACCGCGACCCACGGCGCTGCCCCGCTGCTTCTTCTGGATGACACCCCGCATCACAGCGACGTCTTGCTCAGCCCACAACAGGCCGTCCTCGGCCCCGACGTGTTCGTGGGCGGTGTGCGGCAGCATCGACCCGCCCTCCGCGACGCACCGCTGGAGGCGAGCCATCTTCCTTTGTGCCGTGAGGAGCGCCCGCTCCTCGACGGCGAGCTTGGCCGAGTCGTCCGCGTCGCCCTGGTTGCTGCAGCCGATCATCGACAGTGCGTTACGGACGAAGTAGACCAGCACGTCGGCATCGTTGCAGATGTAGCATTCGTCGGCGCTGTCCCCGTGGCCGGTTGTCAGATCGAGGAGGGCATCGAGACACCCGTACAGCGAGACCTGAGCGCCCGAGTAAGCCGGCAGGGCGGTGTCATGCACGCCGGCGAGGGCGAGGCGGGCGTTGATTTCGTCGGTGTGGCACACCTCACCTTCGAGCCAGCCGTAGAAGCGGCCGATGACCTGCGCGGCCGCGTCCGCGTCCAGGAACAGGTCGTCGTCGTTGGCGAGGCGCAGGTCGGTGGTGGCCCGCGTGGCCTTCAGTCGCTCAAGGGCGACCCGCGCGGCCTGAAGGGCCACAAGGACGTCGATGACGAGGGGGTGCGATCCCCACACCGCCCGTTCGTGGCGGCAGTCCGGGCACGCGCAGCAGTCGTACTCGGCGAACTCCAGGTTGTGATGGATGCCGTCCTGGGACGGGATGGCGACCGCCGCTGGTGTGCTGACCCCAGCAGCGACGGCGGGGCCAGCAGCGAGGCCGGCCAGGCCAGCGGCGAGAAAACCGCGGCGGGTTGTAGACTTACTCATCTGCGTTGCTCCTCTTGCGGGCGATGAAACTTCCTTGGGCGCGGCGGTGTTGCCGCGCCCGTCCTGCCTCTTCCTGTCCCGTGCCGTGGTCCGGCGCCGTCCCTGGCCGGTCGATGGGATTCCCCATAGACCCTTCGTCCCCGCCTACGCCTCCGCGTTAGCCGTGGCCCGTCGCCGACCGTTGCGGGAGGACGCAGGAGGCGTCGGGGCGACCTCCGGGCCGTCCGCGGCTTCCGTCGTTTCCTGGACGATCCTGGACGCTTCTGCGGGCATGGTCAGGGGCAGGACCGGCACGTCGAGGGGGGCGGCGCCGTTGAAGCCGATCTGCTGGCGGACGCCCGAGTTGATGGCGTCGCAGGTATCCGCCAGCCCGTTGAGCGAGGCTGACAAGCGGGCGACGGCGTTGCGGAGGAGGTTCAAACCGAACATCGTTCGTTCCTTTCGAGCGGGCGATGGTGAGGGCGAGGGAGGAACATCGGGACACAATGTCCCGATGTTCTGCCGTTGCTCACTGGCCGTCCGCTTCCTGAACCACGCGGGCCAGGGCCTCAGCGTCGAGGCCGAAGCGGCGTGCGATCTCCGCCACGTCCTCTTCCGCCGTGCGGTCGGGCGCGGCCGCCCCAGGCCGGCGGCAGAGGCGAACGCTCGCGAGCACAGCAGGGGCGCAGCCGAGCTGCGCCGCGAGGGCGTAGTCGTCGAGGCCGTGGTGCTGCTGGTAGGCCGCCAGCGTCGAGGCAAGGAAGAATCGGTCAGCGGCCACACGCCGGGCCATCCTGTCGAGGGGGTCGTTGTTCATGGCGTCGTCATCTCCGGGTTCGGGGTGGGGTTGCGGTGGGCGTCGATGCGCTTCTCGATGCGAAGGACGGTTCGGCGGGCCTTTTCGTGGCGATTGAACGCGCGCTTGAGGCGAGCGTAGTAGCGGTCGCAGTCGGCCTGCGCCTTGGCCAGCTGGTCCAGCAAAGCGATGAGCCGGGGGTCGGAAGTCTTGCGGGGCATGGTTGCGTCTCCGTGGTTATCGGGTTGTGCGGTTCCGGTCATTCGATGCCGAGCAGGCGGAACGCTTCGGACAGCTTGCCCTCGCAGCGGTCCGCATCCCCGACGGCAAGCGCTGCCACCGCAGCGGCCAGGGCGATCCGGGCGCGGTAGGTCGCTTCCGGCGTCGCGTGGCCGGGTTGCTCTAGCAGGGCGTCGGCTTGCTGCATCAGGGTCCGGGCTGTCGTCACGTCGCCATCGGCGAGGAGGCGGGCGGCTTTCTGCAGCATGGTCGTCGGGTCGTTCATGGTGGTGTTCTCCGTGGGGATGCCGGGCGAGGGGAAGGCCGGGGGCGGGCGTTTCCCCCGGCCGGCTGGGACGTGTCAAGCCGCGCTGTCCGCCGGGGGCGCCGTCGCCTCGTCGCGTTCGCTCTTCCTGTCCACGGGCCGCGGCAGCACCGCGACCAGCAGCACCGGCACCGCCTTGCTGACGGTGGGCAACGTCTGGCGAAGGGAGACCTGATGCTTGCAGCCTCCCGGCCGTTCCGGTCTGTACGTCGCATCGGCGCAGGTGCAGGAGTCCAGCGCCCGCGGCACGTCGTAGACTTCTTCGCTCCCGAATTTCCGCAGGCGGAAGCCGAGGCACTTGTCGCCCAGGAACAGCCCTTCGACCCAGTACGCTGATTCGTCCTGGTCCGTGGCGTCGCCGCTGGTGATGCTGAGGACCGCGGCCCCGTCGATGACGTCTTGCCGCGTTGCCCCGCCCACGAAGCGGGCGCGGACGTTCACGGGTTGCAGGGGCGAGCGTTGCCGCCGCGGGGCGATGGTGGTAGCGTTGGACATTGCACTGACCTCTCTCAAAGGTTGGTGTCACGGGGCGGGCCGTTTGCGGCGGCGCCGCCCCAATTTGTTGCCTCTCGTTCTCCCTCTGATCCCGTGGGTTACAGCTCGTCGGCCAGGGCCTCGTCTTCGTCCTCGTCGTCGGCCAGCAGGCCGATGACCCAAGCCGTCGTCAGACACGAGCAGCCGCTCACCAGCAGCGCCCAACCGCCGCCGAAGCCGGCCGACAGAAAGCAACCGGCGGCGGTCGCGCACAGCACGATCCGGATAGCGTTCAACATGGTCCGTTCCTCCGGGCGAAGGTGTCGTGTTCTCTTGAATTGCCCCGCCGCGAGCTGCCACCGCGGTTGACCATCTCCGGGACTCCGCCGTTTCCGCCGCGGTCGCGTGCCTCGTTAGCCTGCGGGTCGCAGTGACGTTTCAGTCCCGTCTTCGGACCGCCCTGATTCCCCGGGCTGCCTCGGTAGGCCGTCGTCACGGCTCACGACCTCCCGCAACTTCGCCGCGGTCGCACCTGCTAGTCCGTCCATTCGCCGCTCCCGAAGGAGCGTTGCCCGGCCGCGCCACGAGGAGGCTGAAGGAGTGGCGGCCGTTTCAGCTGCCCCGGGTACATTCACCGCTTGACGTGATCGTTGCGGCTTTTGCCGGGGCCGAGTTGTCAAAGACCTAGTTGACTCGCACTGTATAATCATGATAGCATGGTCAACAGTGCTGTCAAGGTCAGCACATCATGATTCTGTAAGTAAGTCGCAAGTGGAAGGGGCGACTATCGTTACTCGCCTAGCATCAATCGCCATGCGAAGCTATACTTGGGGCCCGGATTCAGAGGTGCAGAGAAAAGGGAGGCGACAACAATGGTGAGAGTGCTAATGCCGATCAAGGATAGGCTAAAACAGCTACGGACGGCTGCCGGCTTTACCCAGCAGGCGCTGGCGATGAAGGCCGGGTTGAGTATCTCGGCAATCGTGCAGATCGAGCTAGGCCGTATTCCTGACCCGCGGGGCAGCACAGTGAAGGCGCTGGCCCGGGCGCTGGGGGTGACGACTGACCGATTGCTCTTCGATGAGGACGAGGGCGAACCGCCGCCCGCCGAGGCGGAACCCGAGCCGCCGCCGCCCGCGCCGCCGAAGCCGGGCCGCGGGAAGAAGGGGAAGTGACCGCCCTCGCTCGGGGAAGGAGTGTCCCATGCCGGTTGACCCGTCAAAGATCGACCCGGACCTGCTCTACACATTCCGCGAGGCTGCTGCCCTGGCGCACGTCGCCAATCGCACGGTCGAGGGGTGGCGAGAGCGGCGACTGTTTGAGCCGGCTGGCGGGGTCCGCGGCACGCGGCGCTGCCTGTACATCCGCGGGAGCGACCTGCTGCGCATCGTCGTCGGGGAGGAGAAGCCGCCACCCCTGGAGATCGAGTCACCGGCGAGGCGGCGGCAGCGGGAAGCCGCGACGAACCGCTACCTGCGCGAGCAGGGACTACTCGCCTGAAAGGAGTGCCCCCCCCATGAGCACTATCACAACCCCGTTTTGTCGTCTCGTCGCCAGGGCGGAACCTTCCTCGCTCACGATGCCGGCGCCCGCCTGGCAAGCCGTCCAGTCCGCCGCCGTGGGTTCGTCCTCTCGCCCTCTGCCGTTCGACGAGCTGCCGGCCGGCGCGGAGGAAACCGCGGTGCTGAGCGTCTGGCTGACGGCCGTCCTCGACGGCGACCCGGGGACCGAGGCGGACCGCGAGGCGATGCTGCGGGCGGACCGGGACGTCTTCGACGGGGAGGCGAAGGCGGCCCGGGCCCTGGTCCGGTTCATGCGCGAGAGCGACGGGTTCCGCGTCGAGGAAGTGAGGCCCGCGGCCGTGCCGGAACCGAGCGCGAATTGATGGCGCAGAAGGGCAGGCTAATAAGCAAGGCTGAAAGTGCCGGCTGGACCGTTGTAGTTGTAAATGCACCTGGACAGCACGTCGCACCCTACCAGGACTGAAACACCCATATGCAGAATGGGCGCCTCCAGAACCGTCAACATCGGACCCAGTAACCAAACCTGGCCGGCAGGATCGACCAGCATAAGTTCGAGTTTGTAGGAGGGAAACTGAGCTGGAGCCGGAAGGCCCGGCGCGGATATGCGTCGCATGCGAAAAGGAGTCAAGCCAAGCGTCTGCCGTACCTGCGGATCGATCACTGTGAGAGTCGCACCGGTATCAAGCATTCCCCAAATAACCTGTGTTGATGAAATCGCTTGACCGGCTGTTTGAAGAGCCTTCCGCCGAGGAAACGCAGGACGGAGAAGCAAATCGACAATGGCGTGCCCGTCTTGATCCAACGGCTTATTTAGGATTCCCATGTAGTGCGATGTCCTGTCGCATCGGGATTGGAGCTTCGTGTTCCTCTACGAGCATCACCAAAAAGGGCTCTGTCCCGTACTTCGCGCACCCGGCTTCGTATGCCTCGTCTTCAGACCTGAATGGGCCAGCCGCTGTATCATCGGCGTGAATCAGGACGAATTGCCCCTTCATCGTCCGCAGAAGTTGCGGCAACTCCTGATCGAATTTCGCAAGCTCGTGATCGAGAAGGGGCATCGGCAACTCCTTCTATGCTGCGCTGGGGAGACGACTGGAGGCAGGGAGCAGCACCAGCCGAACCCCGTGGGGTGTAAACAAAAACAGCCCCGTCACGGCCACATGCGGCGGAGCCTTCACTCTATTCTACCCTTGTTAGTGAACACTAGGCTCGCCGGTGCCTGCTTTTTTCTCTAACCCGTGGTTGGAAGGGGAGATTAACAGGAGCCGTTACTACTGTCAAGCACGAACTCGACCCCACCGCGGCTCTCATTCTCCTGCCATCGACCCATCTTCGCCCTGCCGCCGTCACGGTCCTCCTGGCCTGGGCGCTGCCGCGGTTCCTTCGGCCGGCGGGGAGTGACTGGTGCCCGGCTTCTACACCCGACTACACCCGCTGACCGGTCCGGAGAGGGGCAACTGGTGTAGTGGAAAACGAAAAAACCCCGGTTTTCTCGGGGTTTTTCACTTCCTCTTGTTTTAGCAAAGCGGTGCTATCGGCCACTCAGCCACCTCTCCGGGGTACTCCGGCTCACGGGAGCCGTCACACTACACTCCCAGGATACTCGACGATTCGGGCCGGGGCAAGGGATCGCCGCCCTCGCCGGGGACGTTTTCCGCCCGCCCGGCGCTGTCGGCGGCCGCCGCAGTTTCATCGCGCACTCACAGAAATGCAGTTGCTTTCGGCCCGCATCGGCTCTACAGTAGTTACGTCCCGAGATTTCGCGGCACCTTACGGAGCCGGTCCCATGACGTCGGGCCTGCTGCTACTCCTGGGCCTTCTGCTGCCCCCGTTGGGGGATTGGTCCTAGCGCGCCGCCATCCGTCAGACGACTGATAGCCACACCGGCCCTGGGACTTACGGTTCCAGGGCTTTTTCGTTGCACGGGAGCCTCACGACCATGTCCGACAACCGCCTGATCATTTTCGACACGACACTGCGCGACGGCGAACAGTCCCCGGGCGCGAGCATGAACCTCGCCGAGAAGTTGGAGGTCGCGCGGGCCCTGCGCGACCTGGGCGTAGACGTGATCGAGGCCGGCTTCCCCATCGCCTCGCCCGGTGACTTCGAGGCGGTGCAGGCCGTCGCCCGCGGCGTCCACGGCCCGATCATCTGCGGGCTGGCCCGCTGCAACGCCGACGACATCGACCGCGCCTGGGAGGCGCTGCGCGAGGCGCCGCGGCCGCGCATCCACGTCTTCCTGGCCACCAGCGCCATCCACCGCGAGTTCAAACTGCGCATGGCCAAGGAGGAGATCGTCCGCCGGGCGGTCGAGGGGGTCAAACGCGCCAAGGACTACCTCGAAGACGTGGAGTTCTCGCCCGAGGACGCGGCCCGCACCGAGCTGGACTTCCTCGCCGAGGTCGTCGAGCGCGCCGTCGAGGCCGGCGCCACCACCGTCAACATCCCCGACACCGTCGGCTATGCCGTCCCCAGCCAGTACGCCGCCGCCATCCGCCACCTCAAGCAGCACGTGCGCGGCATCGACAAAGTTGTCATCAGCGTCCACTGCCACAACGACCTCGGCCTGGCGGTGGCCAACAGCCTGGCGGCACTGCTCGAGGGGGCAAGGCAGGTCGAGTGTACCATCAACGGCATCGGCGAGCGGGCCGGCAACTGCGCCCTCGAAGAGGTGGTCATGGCCGTGCGGACCCGCGCCGACTACTTCGGGCTGCACAGCGGCATCAACACCAAGCTCCTCTACCCGGTCAGCCGGGGGGTCAGCCACGTCACCGGCCTGCAGGTGCAGCGCAACAAGGCGATCGTCGGCCAGAACGCCTTCGCCCACGAGGCCGGCATCCACCAGGACGGCATGCTCAAGCACGCCGCCACCTACGAGATCATGCGGCCGGAGGACGTCGGCATCGCCCGCACCGAATTGGTGCTCGGCAAGCACAGCGGCCGGCACGCCCTGAAGCAGCGGATTGGCGACCTCGGCTATCACCTCGACGACGAGCAGCTCAACCGGGTGTTCGACCAGTTCAAGGTGCTGGCCGACCGCAAGAAGAACATCTACGACGCCGACGTCGAGGCGCTGGCCGAGACGCAGATCAGCGCGGCGCCGACGCTGTGGGCGCTGGAGGCGTTCACCTGCAACGCCGGGTCGGGGACCATCCATTCGGCGGCGGTGTGCCTGTGGCACCAGGACGGCACGATCCACCGCGACGCCAGCATCGGCAACGGGCCGGTCGAGGCGGTGTTCAAGGCCATCGAGCGCATCACCGGCATCGAGCCGACCCTGCGCGACTACCGCGTGCAGAGCGTGACGGTGGGCGAGGACGCCCAGGGGGAGGCGCACATTGAGGCCGAGTACAAGGGCCGCGTCGTCACCGGCCGGGCGGTGAGCACCGACATCATCGAGGCCAGCGCGTTGGCCTTCCTGCAAGTGATCAACCGGCTGAGCACGCGGCAGCAGGCGCGGCTCAACCCGCAAACCGAGACGGTGGCGGTGTCCTGAGGCGTGCGGGGCGCAACGAGCCTGGTGCCGGCCGGCACCAGGCCCATTGGCTTTCCCGGCGGCAATTCTCGACAGTCGTGAACGACCCCAACAAGATCTCTGGTCGTGAGGCGAAACCGGCGCAGCCGGGGACGACGTCGCTCAGCCTCGTCGAGGGGGTGCGGGCGCGCGACCCCGAGGCGTGGGAGCGCCTCGCTTACCTGTACGGCCCGCTGGTGTACGGCTGGTGCCGTCACCGGGGTCTCCAACACCCGGACGCCAAGGACGTGATGCAGGACGTTTTCATGACCGTAGCGGCCCGGATTGCCGACTTCCACCGCGAGACTTTCCGCGGCTGGCTGTGGACGATCACGCGCAACAAGCTCGGCGACTGGATACGGCGCCACGGCCGGCAGCCCCAGGCGGTCGGCGGCACCGACGCCCAGCAGCAACTCCTGGAGATGCCCGCCGCGGGCTCCGAGTCCGAGGGGGACGTCGCCTCCGCCGGCATCGGCGCCCTGTTCCGCCGCGGCCTGGAGTTGATCCGCCCCGAGTTCGAGGAGCGGACTTGGCAGGCGTTCTGGCGGGTCGCAATGGAAGGACAAGACCCGGGCGACGTCGCCGTGGCACTGGGCCTCAGCCGCAACGCGGTCTACGTCGCCAAGTCGCGCGTCCTGCGCCGGCTCCGCGAGGTGCTCGGCGAGGACTGAGACGGGCGCCGGCCGGCGGCCACCCCAGACAATCCCTACGCGTTACGACCCGGCAGTGAGCAGGGCGCGGGCAGTCCACCCGAGCGCCCCTGGGGATCCTCCCTGCCCCCGGTCCCGACACCCCGTGCGTCTCCCCCGCCACAGTTCGCGAAAGTCGTGAAAGATCGCTGCAATATCCCTGGTAGCGAGGCCAGGCGGCGACCACGTCCCTGAAGGGGCATCCCGCTCCTCGGTGCGACGGGGTCTTCTCAAGCGAAGGGGAATCCCATGCAGCAGATCCTGCGACACGTGAAGAAGTGGCTGGGTGGCCGGTCGAAGAACGGCGGCGGACGGGCGCGACGGGCGCCCTCAGTGCGGCCGGCCCTGGAACAACTCGAGAGGCGGGAGGTCCCGGCGGTGCTGGGGGTCAGCTTCCACGGCGGCCCGGTGCTGGCTCACGTCGAGGTCGATACGGTGTTCCTGGGTCAGGCCTGGTCCACGACGCCCGGCCTGCCTCAGGAGGCCGGCGCCATCAACCAGTACCTGAGCTACCTCAGCGGCAGCTCGTACATGACCATGCTGGAGCAGTACGGCGTGGACGGGGGCTACCGCACGGGCAGCACGACGGCCCCGTTCACCCTGGGCGGCGTCATCGACGACTCGGGCATCCGGGCCGCCCTCAACTACGAGATCCTCCACGGCGGGGTCCAGGCCCCGGACGCCAACCGGCTCTACGTCGTCTACACGCCGCCGGGCGTGAGGGTGACCCGGGATGGCGGGATCAACGGCGTTAACTTCGGGGGCTACCACGACTTCTTCGTCGATTCGCTGCACCAGGTGGTCGCCTACGCGGTGCTGCCCAACCCGGTGGGGAACGACGTCCTCCCGGGGCTGAGCGCCTTCTCCAGCCTGACCGTGATAACGTCGCACGAGCTGGCCGAGGCGGCCACGGACCCGACGTACAGCGGCTGGTATAACAACACCCTCGGCCTGTCCGGGGAGATCGGCGACCTCGTCGAGCCGAGCCACGGCACCCTGGGCGGCTACGCGGTCCAGAGGGAGTGGTCGAACGTTGACGGCCGCGGCATTCTGCCGGTCGCCCGGATCGACGTCGCCGCGGACTTCACGGCGCGGAGCACCCAGGAGTACTACATGGGCATTTTCGCCGGCCGACCCGCCTCCTACGCGGGGCCGACCTCCGAAGGCGGCCTGATCGGTCGCTACTACGAGCAGCTGCTGGGGCGGGCGTCGGTGACGGCTGGGGAGCTGCAGTACTGGTATGGGCGCATGATCAGCGCGAACTGGAGCGACGAGCAGCTCCAGGCCACGATGATGTCGGCCGCGCCCATCGCCGACAACACCCAGTGGCTGACGGCGGTGTACCGTGGCATGCTCGGCCGGGCCCCGGACGCCGGCGGACTGCAATTCTGGGAGTCCGCGTTGCCGAAATTGGGCCGCTACCAGGTCGCCCTGGACTTCGCCGAATCTCAGGAGGGGGAAGGGTACGAGGCCGTTCTGGATTACGACCGCTACCTGGGCCGCGCCGCGAGCCCCACCGAACGAGCCTACTGGGCGACGCTCCTGGTCCAAGACAAGATCACCCGCGAACAGATGGTGGACGACTTCCTGGCCAGCAACGAGTACTTTATCAAGCACGACAGCACCAACGAAGGCTGGCTCACCGGGCTGTACAACAACCTCCTGGACCGCCAGCCGGATCCGGGCGGCTACGCCTTCTGGCTGAACTACCTCCGGGCGGGCGGCGGTTGATCTCCGGTGCGCAGCCACTGGGCGCGGCAAGTTTTCCGGGGGGCACGGAGTACCGAGTACGGAGTACGGAGTACACAGTACCGAGTACGGCGCAGCGCCTATCCGACACCGAGCCGTGGAGGCTGTGTACTCGGTACTCCGTACTCGGTACTCCGTACCCCCGGAAGTCTTGCCACGCCCCAGCCACCTCGGGCCGGCAACGCCAATTGCGGCAGGAGGAAGCGAGGAGTACAATCCCTAATCACGTGGTTTCGCTGCCGGGGGCGGCGCCCGGCTGATGCGACTGGGCGAGGATTGAAACAAACGAGGATCGGCCGATGCCCGCAAACGACTTGCGGCCCGGGGTGAGCGCCTGCCCCGGCCGCGACGAATTGTTGGCGTTTCACCTCGGCAAACTCCCTCGGGACGCGCTGGACGCGCTCGCCGCGCATCTGGACGCCTGCCCATCCTGCGCCGCCGTGGCCGAGGATGTACACGGCGTCGCCGATATCCTCCTGGAAGTGCTGGTGCAACCCCTGCCGCCGGACCCCGTGAGCGAGTCCGAGGCGCGACGGGTGGCCATCTTGCTCGAGGAACTCGGCGGCCAGCCGACGCGCCCGGCGGACCTCACGCCGCTCCCCTCCGACGGCCCCGGGGAGGACTCGGCCGCGCCGCCCCACGGCGGACAGCTGGGCCAATACGAGTTGCTGGAGGAACTCGGGGCCGGGGCCATGGGGCAAGTCTTCAAGGCGCGCCATCGGCTCATGGAACGGGTGGTGGCCGTGAAGATCCTTCACCCCCACTGCCTGCGCCGGCCCCAGGTGGCGCCCCGCTTCGTCCGCGAGATCCGCGCCCTGGCCCGCCTCGACCACCCGAACATCGTCCGCGCCCTCGACGCCGACCAGGCGGGCACCATTCACTTCCTGGTCATGGAATACGTGGAGGGGACGACTCTGGATAAGGTCGTTGAGCAGGCCGGGCCTCTGCCGGTGACGGAGGCGTGCGACGCCGTGTGCCAGGCGGCGCTGGGCTTGCAGCACGCCTTCGAGCACGGGCTGATTCACCGCGACGTCAAGCCGGCCAACCTGATCCGGACGCCCGCGGGGCAGGTGAAGGTGCTCGACCTGGGGCTGGCGCTCTTCCATGAGGGGCAGGGGGCCGCCGCCCGACCGACGATGGCGGGCCAGGTGTTGGGCACCCTGGAGTACATGGCCCCTGAGCAGTGGGAGGACACCCGGGCCGTGGATATCCGCGCCGACATTTACAGCCTGGGGTGTACCCTCTACCATCTCCTGGCGGGCCGGCCGCCGTTCAGCACGCCGGCCGCCTCGGTGCGCCAAATCATGAAGGCCCACGCGGAGGCCGCCGTCCCGCCCATCCGGGAGCAGCGGCCCGACGTGCCGGAGGGGCTCGCGGCGATCCTGGCTCGGATGCTGGCGAAGGACCCCAGGGAGCGCTACGCCACCCCGGCCGAGGTCGCCGCGGCCTTGCGGCCCTTCGTCGCCCTCCCACCCGGGCCGGCGGATCGAGCAGGCGCTCCCCCCGCGGCCGCGCCGACACGGCCCGGGCGCGAGAAGCGCCTGGCGCTGCTGGCGGCCGCGGTGGTGTTGATCGGCTTGCTGGTCGGGGGGCTCTGCAAGTGGTACGGTTTGCCAGCCGGGCCCGAGACGGCCGCCCCACCTTCCGAGGAACTCCGTATCAGCACATTCCGGATTGAGCATTTCGGTCAGCGTGAAGGAAAGCCTCTCAAGAACCTGGGGGACATCGGTATCGGCTCGCATCCCGTACGCTTGGGCGACGACCTCCGATTCCACGTCGCGTTGAGCGACGACGCTCACTGCTTCCTTATCCTCTTCAATCCGAATGGCGAGGAGCAGCGGTGTTACCCGCGCCACATCAACTCGGCCCCTCCCGCGACACGCGGCTTCGATTATCCGAGTCCGAGTTGGGAACTCAAATCAACCGACGGCGTCGGCCTGATGGTCGTGGTATTGGTTGCGTCCCGCAAGGAGCTACCGCCGTTCCCGACATGGCGCCAGGGCGTCGGCCCCAAGCAATGGCAGCCGACGTTGGATGATCGGCTCTGGTATTTCGACGGGCGGGTACTCGAGCCAGTCGGTGAGCCACGGGGACAGGTGCGGGGCGGCGCGCCGCCGCAGCTAGAGGATTTGTGCAACGTCTTTAAGACCAGCCCGGGCGCCGATGCGGTCGTGGCCTGGGCGTTTCCGGTGGGGCCGAAGAAGTAAACGGCTTCATCGGCCACAGCTGAGGAATCACTTCGGGGGGGTTGGCAATGCGTGACTTTTCTTCCGCTTCCCGAAGGCTGCGAACGGTTTTTACCGCGAGCCTGCTCGCCCTGGCGCTCGCCGTGGGGGCGGCCGCTCAGCCTTCTTCCTCGGGCACGCTAACTCCGGCCGGCGCTCGTCCGCCTTGGCAGCGGCTCCTGACCGGGGCCGATGCGCAGCAGGTTCAGGAGTTGGAGAATGCCATCGCCGCGCTCGTGCAGGGCCGCAAGCACGCCGAGGCCCGAGAGCCGGCGCGGAAGGTCGTTGAGATTCGCAGCCGCGTGCAGGGGGACGACCACTGGCAAACGGCGAATGCGAGGTGGCTATTGCGATCCCTCGAAGGGCGCGCCGCGCTGTCCTCGGAAGCCGCGGCGGAACTCGCGGCCGCCGTTCCGACCTGGCAGGCCGCGTTCGCGCTGGTCGAACAGGGGCGTTACGCCGAGGCGTTGCCGTTGCTGGAGAAAGCTGTGGAGGCTCCCCGGCGCCACCTCGGCGTGGGTAACAGGAACGTGGTGATTGCTCTCGACCGTCTCGGTTGGTTAAGGCAGAAGCTATGCCGCTTCAAGGAGGCCGGGCTGCTGTATGAGGAACTGCTCAAGACGTGCCAGGAGGCGGTGGGCGAAGAAAGCCCCTCCACGGCCGTGGCTCGCGAAGGCTTGGCCCAGTGCCTCCTGGGCCTGGGGCGCTACGTCGAGGCCGCCCGTGAGTTCAACACGGCACTGGACGTGTTTCGCCGCACGGTCGGCGAGGGCGACCCCCTGACGGCCCGCTGTCTTTCCCACCTGGCGACGAACCTCTCCGCCGTGGGGCAATATGCCGACGCCGAGAGGTGCTTCCGGCAAGCCCTTACGGCCCTCCAGAGCACGCTCGGGGAACATCACCTGGTCGTCGCCGAGTGCCGCGGCGACCTGGCCGCCTGCCTGTTCGCGCAGGGTCGGCTCACCGAGGCCGAGCCGCTCGCGCTGCAAGGGTTCGCGACCTCCGCGTTCCTGGTCGGTGACGATCATCCCGAGGCGCTCGAGGGCAGGAACACTTTGGCGGCCATCCTCTACGAACAGGCCCAGTACCCGGCCGCGGAGGGTCTACAGCGCACGATCCTGAAGTATTGCTTGCGCGCCTACGGTGAGAAACACCCGACCACCGCGACGGCATGCGACAACCTGGCTCTCACCCTGACCGGCCTGGACAAGTATCGCGAGGGCGAAGAGTTGCACCGCAAGGCGCTGGCCCTGTACTGGGAGTTGCTGGGGGAAACACACCCGGCGACAGTTTCCTGCACCGAGTGTCTGGCTTACAACCTGGAACAGCAGGGCAAGTATCCGGAGTCCGAAAGGCTGCTGAGGGAGGCCCTGGCCATCAACTGCCGGAGGTGCTTGCGTAAAATCTGTGACGTCAGCGGGGCTCCGAGCGCGGAGCAATTCGCGCTGGCGCAAAGTTGTAGCTACCTCGGCCGTAACCTGCACGCGCAGGGAAAATATCTCGAAGCCGAGCCCTATCTGCTGAAGGCAAAGGATATGTGGGCGCGGGTCGCTGGCACGGATGAACGGCGCACTCTCCCTTCCGCCAAGATCGTTGCGCGTAACTACTGGGTGCAGGGGAGATATCGCGAGGCCGAAGTGGTGCTGACCGAGGCCGCCGACGTCTTCGAGCGCGGCCGCCGGCGCGGTGCCGGCCGCGCCCTGGACCGTGCTTCCCCGGCCGAAGTTTTCACGCCCTTGCCCTGGCTCGCGGTCTGCCTGGCGCGACGCGGCGCGGCCGGAGCCGCCTGGCAGCGACTCGAGCAAGGACTGGCACGCTCGTTGGACGATGAGTTGAGTCTGCAACGGATCCGGCCGACAGATGAGGCGCGGCAGCGCGTGCGCGACCTTAACGATAAGCTGAAGGACATTACCAAGTGGTTGTCTGCTAGAAAGCCCGCATCGGCCGCGACTGACCCTAAGCGCGCTGCCGCTGCGGAGTCGCAGTGGCAGCGCGCGCGGCTGGAGGCCGAGTTGCTGCGCCTGCGTGCGGAATCAGCACTGGAGGTGTCGGCGGCCGCCGCGGAGCCGTACGGCCTCCCGCGTATCCAGGCGCAGTTGCCGGAAGATAGCGCCTTGCTCGCCTGGATCGATTTTCCGGCCCTGCCGGGAGCGGCCGACCCTGACGGCGAGCACTGGGCGTGCCTGGTGCGGCGGACGGGACCCCCGGCCTGGGTGAGGCTTCCTGGCAGCGGCCGAGCAGGAGCATGGACCGTAGACGATGATCGCCTGCCCGAGCGGCTGCAGCGCGCCCTGTTGCGAGAACCCGGCGCCGAGTCGGAGGATTGGCAGGCCCTGGCGCGGCAGCTGTACCTGCAGCGCCTGGCGCCGCTCGCCGGGCACCTGGGCGCCGGAGCGAACGGCCCGGCGGTCAAGCACCTGATCGTCCTTCCGGCCCAGGGGCGTTGGTCCCTGCAGACGATCCCCGTCGAGGTACTGACAGACGCCTACGTCGTCAGTTACGCTCACTCAGGTACGGTCTTCGCTCGGCTGCGCGAGCAAGGTTACGCAGGCAGAGGGGCCACGACAGGAGGCGTTCCGTGGCGATTGTTCGCGCTGGGTGACCCGCCCTTCCAGGCGCAAGAGCCGGCCCTCCCCGACCACGGTGTTCTGGTCGCCGCGGTGGCCCCCAGCCTGAAGAATGCGGCGGGCGAGGGACTCCAAGTCGGCGACGTGCTGTTGAGCTACGCCGGCACCCGGCTCTCCGGACCCGCCGACCTGGCGGCGGCCCTGCGCGCGAAGGCGCCCCCGCCGGATCAGAGGCATCCCGGCGCGGCCGGTGTTCCCGCGCAGGTGTGGCGCGGGGGTCAGACGATGGACATGACCGTCACTCCGGGGTTGCTGGGAGTGCAGTTCAGTCCAAGCCCCCCGGCCGAAGTGGTCGGCCGCCTACGCCAGGCTGCCCGAGCAGTGCGTGGGCCGGCGGGTCAGTCGTTTGGTGCGCTCCCGGGGACGCGACGAGAGGTAAAGGCGATCGCCGAGGTGTTCGAGCGGGCGCAGCAGCGCCGGGAACGGAGCTTGCCTCCGGCCGCGGACCGGGAGCCACCCGCGACGGTGCTGCTGGGCACCGAGGCCAGCAAGCAGAGGCTGGAAACGCTGGCCGCTGCCGGCCTTGACCGCTACCGCGTCTTGCACCTGGCTACACACGGCGTCGTGAACGACGCCTGCCCGATGCAATCGGCCCTGATCCTGGCGCAGGATCGCGCGCCCGACGACCTATCGCCGGCAAGCGTTCGCGAGAGGGGTCGCGACGGTTTCCTGACCGCGGAGGACATCCTACAGACGTGGAAGCTCGATGCGGACCTGGTGACGCTGAGCGCTTGCCAAACGGGGTTGGGACAGGCCCACGGTGGTGAAAGCTTCATGGGCTTTTCCCAGGCGCTGTTTCTGGCCGGCGCAAGGAGCCTGCTCCTGAGCCTGTGGGAGGTAGATGACCGGGCCACGGCGCTGCTGATGTGGCGGTTCTATCAAAACTTGCTTGGCGAGCGGCCCGGGCTCGCCCGCCCGCTTTCCAAGGTCGCGGCGCTCCACGAGGCCAAGCGCTGGCTGCGACAGCTAACCACCGAGGAAGTGGAGCGGCACCTAGCCGCGTTCCCTGGAACGGTTCGCGGGGACGTCCGTGATCGGGGCGAGGTTGCGGTGCCTGTGACAATTCACCCCTACGAGCACCCTTACTACTGGTCGGCGTTCATCCTGATCGGCGAGCCTGGGGAGCAGATGCCGAACGAAGACGCAACGGCTGGCGGCGAGGCACGCGCCGCATCTGTCGGCGGGCCGATCCCTACCTTGCTGTGCCTGCTACTTGCGCTGATCGGCCTCGCCGTGGTGCAAGTCGTGCGCGCTCGCGCCGGCCGGTTGGCCTGACGAGGATTGTCCGCGGGGCACCGTTGGGTTTTCCTGAGCGCCACGGGGTTGGGGCAGGGATGCCAGTAGCTTAGTCGGCTGTCCGGTTTTCGGGGTCTACTATACGGACGTGCGCGTCCTTCACCCAGGCTGAGGCTCTACTGGCCGGTTGCGCCGTTAAAGGCCGCCTATGGACCGCCTACGATGCCCCCCCCGCAGGGCCTGAAAACGAGCCGCCTCTGATGGACCACGCACCCTGGTTGCCAAATGGTCCTGAGCCGAGATTCTTGCAGCCGCCTTGCAGACCGGATGCTCCAGCCCAGCCGCCTTGCAGACCGGATGCTCCAGCAAAGCCGCCTTGCAGACCGGATGCTCCAGCAAAGCCAATGCTCAGCGGGTGACCCAAGTATGTTCCCGTGTCATTCGGCGTTATCAGGGAGCCCAACGACCCATGGCCAGGCACGCTCCAGGGCGACGGAGTTGGTCCTTGCGGGGCTGCCTGCCAGAAGTGGGAAGTCGGTTCCCACTGTCCCCATCGTTCCGCGGTGATCTCCACGCCACTTAAGGCTGCGGCCACGAACACAATAGCAAGCCGCCTCCTCTGGTCGCCCTGGCTCCGCAGTCCTTGCTCTTCCCCGGTGGTCTGCGAGCCACTCGGACCGGTCGCAGTCATCGGGGCGTTGCCGGCCTGACCTTCTGTCTCCTTTGCAGGCTGTCCTCCGGTGAGCTGCGCGCCACTTGGATCGGTCGCAGTCGTAGGGCTGTTGCCGACCTGAGCCTCTCTCCCCGTTGCGTGCTGTTCTCCGGTACTCTTCAAGCCACTCGGATCGGTTGCACTGGTCGGGCTATTACCAGCGTAGCGGTACAGGTTCACCTCTCCGCCCTCGGTCCCGATTGGGGCTTCCTCTATCCAACGGCCGATGCTCGGATCGAACATGGGAGGGCTCCTTATGGTCAAGAGAGTTTCAATTCATGCAAGCAAATCGTAACGTCAGATCGCAGGATCCGCCCGATCCGAACTTCACCATCGCGGCGACAGGTGATTCCTCTTCCAGACGCTCACCCCGGCGTAAACGATTCCACCACTTGCTCTTCCATTCGGCGTGTGTCAACATGTACTCGGTAACCGCGAGGCCAAGAATGTCTAGCTCGATCTCAGGCGGCAGCGCCGGCTGGTAGTAGCGGTAGGGCGCGACGATCCACATGTGCGGAAAACCTGGCGGCGTCGTGGTTTTTAGCTGTCCAGCCCAATCGTTCATCACCATTTTCAGCGTGTTCAAGTAGAGCTTGTTTTCCGGAACCAGGGACGCCGCCCAGGCCCAAGCGTCCACGCACTGTCGCAGGTCACCGTGGTCGCGCAAGAGGTATGCCCGCTCGACCAAGAAACCAGCCAATTCCATCTTCGGTGTTTGCGACTGTAGGAACTGACCTGCCTCTTCGACGTCCGCGGTTATTTCGTACCTCCCTGTGCGGTAGTAATCGTCGGGAAAGCAACTCATCCCCTTATTGGTCGCCTCGATGTTCAGCCGCTCGCCGTGCGGATCGTCCCACCGGGCGAACAAGTGGTTCATCGACTTCCCCCTCGCCGAGACAAGCTGGATGGGGTAGCCAAGCCTGCGTCCGACGGCGGCGTAAGTAACGGGCATGGTGGCGCAGGTGCCGCCCGACCCTTGAATGACGCCGTGGATAAAGCAATCCGCAAGGTCAAAGGAAGCGTCCTCGGCCGTCTTGGCCAGGTTGTAGCAAACTCCCATGTCTCGTTGCAAAAGCGTAATTAAGCAGAGGCTGCGGAAATAGGCTTCGGAGTTGTGGTAGTCGGCGCGCTTGTGGTGGAAGTGTGGTACCAGGCGATCAGTGTACGTCCGAACAGAATATGCCCAGGAGTCGAGCTTCGAGAGGCAGAGATCAAGGTCGATCAGTTCGGAGCCGGGCAAGCCGGCAGCGCAAGCGAGATTAATTAGCGCAAGATCGAGGGCGATTAATTCCTCGTTCGTATGCCAGACGAGTTTGTTCCAGACGAGCATGTTGGCCAGAACCTTCCCGACTACATGTATCACAGCGAGAATAGCATTTGAGACAGTAGTTGTCATGCCGTCATGCGGCACCCTGAAACCATGAAAATGGCCGCCTGTTACTGAACAGATTATTACGGCGGTGACTTATTGTCAGGGCAGAAATAATGAAGTTACGCCTGGCCAGAAGAGAATGCAAGCGAAAAAACACAGAATAATGAAAAATGCTGTGAAAAGGGGCTTTCTCAAACGTGGTGTACAAAGGGGTGAACAGGCGCCGACAACTGTCGGCGCCGGAGCGCCGAAGCTTCGGCGGAAACCTTTGCCTCGGAGTACCGCGTTAGCTACGCCCCTCCGGCACGATGTTCGCCTGGCTGCGGGAGAAAGAACGGCAGGCCGCTGACCGGGGGAGGACAGGGGCGGGGCCAAGCCTCCTGGTCCTCGGCGATCCGGCCTTTGGCCGGTTGGCCGGGGGCGCCCTCCACGGGCCGGGACGCGCCGCGGGAGCCGAGTCCTTTGCCCCTTTGCCCGGGACGCGCGCCGAGGTGAGTGCCATCGCCCGGCTCTTCGCCCACCCCCAGCAGTTGCTCGGCTCGGAGGCCAGCGAGCGGCGCCTGGGGGAGTTGGCGGCCCGCGGCCTGCGCGACTTCCGGTTCGTGCACCTGGCCACGCACGCCGTCGTGGATAGCAAGCACCCGATGCAGTCCGCGCTGATCCTCGCCCAGGACGACTTGCCCGGCCCACCGGGGCCGGCGCGGGCAGCGGACAAGCCGCGCGGAGGCCGGCTGACCGCCGCGGAGATCCTGCGCACCTGGGACCTGGACGCCGACCTGGTCACGCTCAGCGCCTGTGAGACGGGGCTGGGTCAGTACAGCGGCGGCGAAGGGTATCTCGGCTTTTCTCAGGCGCTCTTCCTGGCCGGAGCGCGGAGCCTGGTGCTGAGCCTGTGGGAGGTGGATGACACGGCCACGGCGCTGCTGATGAAGCGCTTTTACGAGAACCTCCTGGGAAGGCGCCCGGGGCTCGAGCGGCCGCTCTCCAAGGTTGCGGCGCTGCAGGAGGCCAAGCACTGGCTCCGGCAGTTGACGGATGAGGAGGTGGCCCAGTTGCAGGCACAGTTCCCGAAGGAGGCCCGCAGCCAGATCCATCAGGGGGGCGCGAGCGCCAGCCCCGCCTCGGGCCACCCCTACGAGCACCCCTACTACTGGTCGGCGTTCATCCTGATCGGCGAGCCGGGCGAACCGACGGCGGAGCCCACCCGGCCGATCGACGCCGAGCCGATTCCCATCCTCCTGCCGCTGCTGCTCGCCCTGACGGGCCTCGGCGTCGTGCAGGTCGTCCGCCGCCGCGCGGCCCGGGCGGCCTGACGGGGGATTGGCCGCCGCGTGGAAAGCACTTGCGTCCACCGTGCGGCCGTGAGAGGATGACCCCAGATATTTGCGGCCTCTCTCTTGTTCGCCCACTGACCCGGAGGCGCCCCATGTCCCCGTTCCCCCGCCGGCTGCGGCTGGCCGTCGCCGCCCTGCTCTTCGTCCTGGCGGCCGGTTGCGTCGAGTTCGAGAAACAGACCGTTTTCGTCGTCTTCCCGAAGGACCGCGACGAGGCGCATGTCCTGCTCGTCTACGAGGGCATTCACGTCGATTCGGACAAGGAAGACGACCTGAAATCGGCCAAGGAGCAGCTCTCCGGCTTCGCCGGCGAGCAGCAGTTCTGCCTCTGGGCCTGGCCCTTCCACGTCGATCTGACGCCGGACAAGAGAGACGCGGACGACCAGAAGAAGGTGAAGGACCTTTTCCGCAAGCACCTGACTATCAAGAACGGCGCCTTCTACACGCGCGCCGACGGCAAGCTGTGCGCCTACCAACACATCACGGTGCGCGAGGTGAGCAAGCTCGTCGCGTCGGCCAACGGCATGATCTCGGAGGGGCTGCTGGCCGACGAGCAGGGCCCGTCGATGGCCCTCGACAAGGAATCGCAGGCCATGGTCCTTCGCGCCGCGCGCGACAAGCATGCCTGGCTGAAGTTGGAGCCGGGCCGGCTGAGCGCGACCGTGCCGATGACCCCGGCGTCTGCGCGGCGCCTCAAGCGTGGCGTATTGGGGGTTGATGACCTGGCGGAAGTGCTGCAGGCGCTGGGCGCCGACAAGCCGAAGCCGGTTGCCCCGGGGAAACCGCGAGAGCCGCGTGTGGTGGTCGAGCAACTTCACGCGCGCGCGTCGCTCTGGGCCGACAATCCGTGGTCATTCGAGCAGCGGCACGATCGGGTGACCGTCTCCCTCGGAGTCGGTGACGGCGAACCGCTCCGACTCGAACTCCCGGCGCGCCCCCACGCGGCGACCACGGTCGATGCCGCCCTGGCGGAGCACGCGCGCACGCTGAAGGTGAAGTTCCGCAAAGACGTGACGGTCGAGTCGCTCATTGAGGAATTCGCCAAGGAGCACGGCGGCACGAAGCGCCCCGAGAAATGAGGCCCGCGACCGAGACCCACCCATGACCCACCGCCGTCCCCGCCGTGCCGCCCTCAGCGGCGTCTGGCTCGCCTTCCTCGGCTCCGTCGCCCTGTTCGCCGTGCTGGTCGGCCTGCTCCTCTGGCCGTCCGGCGACGGGGCCGCGGCCCAGGGCCCCATCGTCATCTACTGCGCCGCCGGCATCAAGCCGGCCATCGAGGCCGTCGCCAGGGACTACCAGCAGCAGTACGGCGTGGAGGTCCGGCCCGACTACGGCGGGTCGCAGGCCCTGCTCACGCGGGTCATCGAGGACGGACGCGACTCCGGCCGCGCCGACCTGTACCTCCCGGCGGACGACAGCTACGTCCAGCTCGGCCGCGACAAGGGGCTCCTCGCCGAAACCATCCCCCTGGCCCGCATGCACCCCGTCCTCGCCGTCGCCGAAGGCAACCCGAAGAAGATCGCTTCGATCAATGACCTGCTCCGGCCCGGCGTCCGCCTGGCGCAGGCCGACCCCGACGTGGCCGCCATCGGCAAGGTGACGCGCGACGCCCTGCGCAAGAGCGGGCACTGGGACGAGATTCACCGCCGTACCACCGTCTCCAAGACGACCGTCAACGACGTGGCCAACGCGGTCCAACTCGGCGCCGTCGATGCCGGCTTCGTCTGGGATGCCACCGTGCGCCAGGTCCACGGCCTGGAGGCGGTCCGCCTGACGCAGCTGGACGGGGTTTCGGCCAGCGTCTCGGTGGCGGTCCTCGCCGGCGGCCGGCAGCCGGCCGCCGCCCTGCGCTTCGCCCGCTACCTTGCCGCCCGCGACCGCGGCTTGCCCGAGTTCGAGAAGCAGGGTTTCGAGATCGCCGACGGCGACTCCTGGGCCGAGAGGCCAAAACTCGTCCTGTACGCCGGCGCCATGCTCCAGCGCGCCGTCGAGCAGACCATCAAGGACTTCGAGGCGCGCGAGGGGGTGGAGGTCGTCACCAAGTACCTTGGCTGCGGCATCCTCGTCGCCGACATGAGGGGCGGCCAGCGGCCGGACGCCTATTTCGCCTGCGACAAGTCGTTCATGGACCAGGTGAGCGACCTGTTCATCGACAGCCAGGACATCTCGACCAACCGCCTGGTCATCATCGTCACGAAGGGGAACCCGCACGGGATCAAGACGCTTGACGACCTCGGCCAGCCCGGCCTGCGCCTCGGCGTCGGCCACGAGAAGCAGTGCGCCCTCGGCGTGCTGACGCAGAAGGCGCTGGAGCAGGGCCGCGCCAGGGCCGAGGTAATGGGCAACGTCAAGGTGCAGTCGCCCGCCGGCGACATGCTCGTCAACCAGATGCTCACCGGGTCGCTCGACGCCGTGGTGGCCTACGTCAGCAACCTGACGGGGCACGAGGACGAATTGGAGGCCATCGCCATCGACGTCCCGTGCGCCCTGGCCGTGCAGCCGGTGGCGGTCGGCCGGGAGTCCAAACACAAGCAATTGACGCAGCGGTTGCTGGCGGCGATCCGCTCGGCCGAATCGAAGGAGCGCTTCGAGGCCAACGGCTTCCACTGGCGGGCGGGGTCGAAGGAGCGATGACCGACACGCCCTCCCCCGCAGGCCCGCCTCCCCCGCGCGTCCCCGGCGACGTTCCCTTCCTGCTGCTGCTGGCGATCATCGGGGGGCTGTACGTCGTCCTGATCGTGGCGATGCTCGCGGCCGACGTGTCCTTCCTCGTGCGCCAGGCGCGCCCCACGCCGCCGGGCTGGGCCGAGAGCCTGTGGGAGCACTTCGCGCGCACCCTCGCTTCGCCGGCCATCCGTTACGCGATCCGGTTAAGCCTGATCTCCTGCACACTGACGGCCATCCTGTCGGTGTGGGTGGCGGTGCCGCTCGGCTACCTGCTGTCGCGCTACCACTTCCGCGGTAAGTGGCTTCTCGACGCCCTGCTCGACATCCCCATCGTGCTGCCGCCGCTGGTTATCGGCCTGAGCCTGCTGATCCTGTTTCACGTGCCGCTCGGCGGCAAGTCGTTGGAACTGTACTTGCAAGAGAACCTCCACTTCTCGGTGACGTACACGATCCCGAGTGTGGTACTGGCGCAGTTCGCGGTGGCCTGTGCCTTCGCCGTGCGGACGATGCGCGTGACCTTCGACGGCCTCTCCCCGCGGCACGAGCAGGTAGCGCTGACGCTGGGCTGTACGCGGGCGCAGGCGTTCTGGTGGGTGGTGCTGCCGTCGGCGCGGCGCGGCATGGTGACGGCGGCGACGCTGGCCTGGGCGCGGGCGCTGGGCGAGTTCGGGCCGATCCTGGTGTTCAGCGGGGCCACGCGCCTGCGCACCGAGGTGCTGCCCACGACAGTGTTCCTGGAATTGAGCGTCGGCAACCTGGAGGCGGCGGTGGCGGTGTCGCTGCTGATGGTGCTGGCCGCGGTGATTGTCCTGGTGGTGGTGCGGGTGTATGGTATGGATGCGCCGGCGATGAAGGCGAGATGAGGAGGGTAGGCTCGTGACGATAACGCTCAAAGACTTCCTGAGTCAGGAAGCGGATCGGTGGTTCGCCCAGGCCGAGCAGCGCCAGGCGAAGCGCGACGAATGGGTGGCCGCCGTGCGGCGCTTACTGGATCAGATCAGAGCCTGGCTGCGCGAGGCGGACACGACGGGAGTGTTGCGAATCACTGAGCAAACGCACACATTCCACGAAGGCGGGATCGGGCATTACGAGGCGCCCGGGCTATCGGTGAGGCTACGCGATCGCGAAGTCCAGATCGCGCCCGGGGCGCGCAACACAGTCGGGTCCGTAGGCGATCCTTCCTTTCGCACGCAAGGGCTGGTCGTCATGACGGCCGGGGACCTGAAATACCTCCTCTACCGTCTGCTCGACGAGCGGCACGGCGAAAGGTGGCGCATCGTCAACGACAGCGACTACAGTACCGACCTGCTCGACAAGGACAGTTTCGAGGCCGCCTTGGTCAGGTTGTTCTCATGACGAGCCTGGAAGACGCCTGGCGCTGGTATGAGAAGACCCGCTCCCAGCTGCGCCGAATGAAGCGGCTCGCCCAGCATTACTGGACGGAGTTGCCGTGGGAAGGGCGGCTCGAGCGCGACGACCACTTCCAACTCCTCCAGGCGGGCCAGGTCGAGGAGGAGGCGGCCTTCGGCTTGCTTCACTTGGACGACCTGGCCATCGTCGTACTGTTCTCCGTGTTCGAGTCCTTGGTGCGTCATCGGATCCTCGCGGAAGTGATCGAGGAAAGCAAAGTCATTCGACATCGCACCCTGAAGTTGGCGGCTGAGGAGGCCCGAGAGCGGGTCGAGGAGGGGAGCTTCTTTCACGTCCTCCAACCGTTCAAGGACCACCACGCGGACCTCGTTGAGGAGGTCAATCAAGTAAGGCGATACCGGAACCGGGTGGCTCACGGCCGGCGCGGCCAAGAGTCGGAGCGTGTCGATCCCCAACTAGCGTACGGCCGGCTTCAGCGGTTCCTGGCCGCCATGGCGCAGTCACCCGCGGGGAGCACGCCGCCGTGATCGCGCTCGAGAACCTGGCCCTCCGCGCCGGCGCCTTCGCCCTGGACAGCGTCTCCTTCCGCGTCGAGACGGGGCAGTACGCCGTTCTCATGGGCAAGACCGGCTCGGGCAAAACCACGCTGCTCGAAGCGGTCGCCGGACTGAAGCCGGTGCGGGCCGGCCGCGTGCTCCTCATGGGACACGACGTCACCGCGCTGAAGGCCGCCGAGCGCGGCGTCGGCTACCTGCCGCAGGACCTCGCCCTGTTTCCCACCATGACCGTGTGCGAGCACCTGGAGTTCGCCCTGCGCGTCCGCCGCCGGGACCGTCAGACCATCGCCGACCGCGTGGCGGAATTGGCGGCGCTGCTTGGCATCGGGCACCTACTCGACCGCCGGCCGGAGGGGCTCAGCGGCGGCGAGTCGCAGCGCGTCGCCCTGGGGCGGGCGCTGTCGTTCCGGCCGCGCGTGCTGCTCCTGGACGAGCCGCTCAGCGCCCTGGACGACGAGACGCGGCAGGAGATGTACGCCCTGCTGCGCTCGGTGCAGCGGCAGACGGGGGTGACGGCGCTGCACGTCACTCACAACCTCAGCGAGGCGAAGGTGCTGGCCGACCGCCTGTTCGTGCTCAGGGGCGGGACGATTTCTGAATCCTTGGCGGAGGTGTGAAGGGCATGCGCGTGTCGGTGCGTTACATGGCCCAGCTGCGGACGGCCGCGGGCGTGGCTGGCGAAGCGATCGACCTGGACGGCCCCTGCACGGCGTCCGACCTGGCGTCCGACCTGGCGACACGGCACGGCGACGCCCTGCGCCGCCTGCTGCTCGGCGCCGACGGTCAACTCAGCCCCGGCGTCCTCGTCTTCGTCGGCGATGTGCAGGTCGGTCAGGGAGAAAACATCTCTCTGAAGGACGGTGATGTCGTCACGCTGCTGTCGCCGGTCGCGGGGGGGTGAGAGCGATGGGGCCGGGCCAACCGTTGACGGACGCCGAGCGCGAGCGCTACCAGTGGCAGCTGTGGGTGCCGGGCTTCGGCGAGGAGGGACAGCGGCGCCTCAAGGGGGCGTCGGTGCTGGTGTCGCGCTGCGGCGGGGTGGGCGGCTGCGTGGCCTATCAGTTGGCCGCCGCGGGCGTCGGCCGCCTCGTCCTGGCCCACGCCGGCAACCTGCGCCTCAACGACCTCAACCGCCAGCTCCTCATGACCACCGACGGCGTCGGCACCCCCCGCGCCGACCTCGCCGGCCGCCGCCTGCGCCAGTTGAACCCAACTATTGAGATCGAGGCCATTGCCGAAAACGTGAGCGCGGCCAACGTCGAGCGCCTCGTCGGCGGCGTCGATCTGGTGGCGGCGTGCGCCCCGACCTTTGCCGAGCGACTGCTGATGAACCGGGTCGCGGTGCGCCGGGGCAAGCCGCTGGTCGATTGCGCCATGTACGAGATGCAGGCGCAGCTGACGACCGTCCTCCCCGGGCGGACGCCGTGCCTGGCCTGCCTCTACCCCGCCGAGCCGCCGCACTGGAATCGCGAGTTCCCCGTGCTCGGGGCGGTGTCCGGCGTGGTCGGCTGCCTCGGGGCGATGGAGGCAATCAAGGTACTCGCCGGCCTCGGCGAGCCGCTCCTGGGCCAGATGCTCCTGTGCGACCTCGGCGACATGACCTTCCAGAAGGTCTCGCTCCGGCGCCGTCCCGACTGCCCCGTGTGCAGAGACGTGAGACCTTCGTAGCTCCTAAATGTCTTCGCCGCTTGCGGCTTCGCAATCGTTCCTGCGAAGCCGCAAGCGGCAAGAGGGTTGTGGATACCGTTTCTAAGCAAACGCGGCCCGCCCGGCCCCGCCTCACACTTCGAGCAGCAGCCGCTCCGGGCCTTCGACGCACTCCTTGACGCGCAGCAGGAAGCTCACCGCCTCGCGGCCGTCGATCAGGCGATGGTCGTACGACAGCGCCAGGTACATCATCGGCCGGATCACCACCTGGTCGTCGATGGCCACCGGCCGCTTCTGGATGAGGTGCATGCCCAGGATGCCGGTCTGTGGCGTGTTGAGCAGCGGCGTCGAGAGCAGCGAGCCGAAGACGCCGCCGTTGGTGATGGTGAACGTCCCCCCTTGCAGATCGTCCACGGAGATTTTGCCGCTACGTGCCTTTTCGGCCAGCTCGGCGACCCCCCTCTCGACCTGGGCGAGGCTCAGGTCATGGGCGTCGCGCAGCACCGGCACCATCAGGCCGCGCTCGGTGCTGACCGCGACGCCGATGTTGCAGTAGTTGTGGTAGACGACGTCGGCGCCGTCGAGGCGGGCGTTGACCGCGGGGAACGCTCGCAGTGCCTCGACGCACGCCTTGACGAAGAAGGACATGAAGCCGAGGCCGACGCCGTGCTTCTTCTGAAAGGCTTCCTTGTACTTCGCCCGCAGGGCCATGACGGCGGACATGTCGGCTTCGTTGAACGTGGTCAGGATGGCGGCCGAGTGCTGCGCCGCGACGAGGCGCTCGGCGATGCGCTGGCGGATGCTGGTCATGCGCTGGCGCGTCTCGCGCTGCCGGGGAGCCGCTTGCGGCTTCGCAGTACGCTCCCCCTCCGGCGGCGGTGGCGCGTTCGCAATTGGCGAGGGGGGCGTGGGCATGGCACTCGGCGCGGGTTGCTTCTCCAGGAAGGTGAGCACGTCCTGCTTGGTGACACGGCCGCCCCGGCCGGTGCCGCTGAGTTGGGTCGCGTCGATGCCGGCGTCGGCGGCGCGCTGCCGGGCGGCCGGCGACAACAAGACCGCCTCCTTCGGCGCGGGCGGCGGCGCGGGTTCCACCTCCTGCCGCGCAGGGGCCGGGGCGGGTCGCGGCGGCGCGGCGCCCTCTTCGACGCGGCCGACCACTTGACCTATCTTCACCGTCTGCCCCTGCGGGACCGCGATGACCAACCGGCCCGACGACGGGGCGGGGACGGACGTGGTGGCCTTCTCCGTCTCCAGCTCGAGCACCGGCTCGTCGGCCCGCACGGCGTCGCCGTCCTTCTTCAGCCATTGCGCGAGGGTGCCCTCGGTAATCGATTCCCCGACGGACGGCACGACGATGTTGACGGCCATGCCTCCTCCTCTCGCACGACGCGGCGCGGGCCCCCACCAAGGACAGCTTATTCGTCGGGCGGACGTCGGCGAGCGCTGGTGATCCGAGCCGCGGAAGCGGCTGGGCTTCTCGCTCTTCCCGAGCCCCGTCCGCCTGGGCTCAGCGTAAGGGGCTTGGTTACCCGCAGGGAACCACCCGCCAGCGTCCCGCTTGGATCTGCTGTGGCAGCGAGCGGCTACGGCAGCCGCCGCCGCAACTACGGCTTTGCACCTGGAATGGACCGGTCCCGCCCCGGCCGGTATCATCGACGTCAGCTTCCGCCCCAGCTTCCCGGAGACTGCCGA
>DATFNV010000588.1:0-6613 GCA_035266225.1 Gemmataceae bacterium | reverse complement strand
TGACTTCGGGAGATTTCATGTTGGCTGCCTAATTATTTGTCCATGTGGACAAGAAGACAGGCAAGGACGCCGGCTTTACGAACGAGTCCGCCGGAATGTGCTTATTATTACGAAGTTTTCAGGGTTGCGGGAATTGCTGCTCGACGAGGCAAGCGCGGCATGAGAGGAACTCTCCGGCGACGTTGGGGAGCGTGTCCGTCTTCTATGCCAGCGGACCACTCCAGTGTACGCGCGAAGGGTGGGGACGCAAGGACCGGCATCGGCTTGTTACCCGCCCGTTACAGCCCGGCGCGGGCAGGCGGGTCGCGTTGCCGTCGGCACTAGGCAAGGCGGCCCCTTTCGGGGATGATAGACCATCGCCGTTGCAAAACCGACGTTTAGCGGCCGCCCTCGGGGCGGCGCGCTGGGAGCGCCGCCCCGAGGGCGGCCGCTAAACAACCGGAAATCTCGTCCCATCGTATGACGAGGGCCGTCATGGACCCACCGACCGGAGCGCCCGACGGCGCCCTGGAGCAGTTTCGCCCTTACCTGCTCCTTTTGGCGCGCATGCAGCTGGGGCGACAGTTTCAGGGGAAGCTCGACGCCTCCGACGTGGTGCAGCAGGCCCTGCTCGAGGCGCATCGCCAGCGGCACCAGTTCCAGGGCGGCACCACGCCGCAGCTACTGGCCTGGCTCCGCCGCATCCTGGCCGGTACCCTGACCGACGCCCTGCGCAGTCTCGGCCGGGCCAAGCGCGACGTCGCCCGGGAGCGCTCCCTGGAGGCGGCGCTCGAGCAGTCGGCGGAGCGCCTGGAAGCGTGGTTGGCCGCCGAGCAGTCGTCGCCCAGCGAGCGCGCCGACCGCAACGAACAACTGACTCGTCTGGCGGCGGCGCTGACCACGCTGCCCGAGGCGCAGCGCACGGCGCTGCTGCTGCGCTACTGCCAGGGGTTGTCGGTGGCGGACATCAGCCGACACCTCGGCCGCAGTCCCACCGCCGTGGCCGGGCTGCTCAAGCGCGGCACCCGGCAGCTGCGCGACCTCCTGCAAAGGACCGAGTGAGCCGTGGCGAACACCCCTCCCCCCGACACCGACACGCACGAGCAGCGCGTCGATCGCATCATCCTGGCCTATCTCGAAGAGGTGGACGCCGGCCGCGAGCCGGACCGGGGCGCCCTCGTCGCCAACCACCCCGACTTGGCCGAGGAGCTGACGGCCTTCTTCGCCGACCAGGACCGAGTGGCCCGACTGGCCCGAGTGGCTCCGCGGCGTGCCGCCGGCCTCCCGGGGAGCGCCGTGACGACCGAGGACGCGGCGCCGGGCGCGGCGGACGGCCCCGACGAGGTTCCGGCGACGGTGGGCGGCTACCGCTTGCTGCGGCTGCTGGGGGCGGGCGGCATGGGGCGCGTCTACGAAGCCGAAGGCGCCGGCGGCCAGCGCGTCGCCGTCAAGCTGCTGGCGCCGGGCCTGGCCGACTCGCCGACCACGCTGGAGCGCTTCCGCCAGGAGGGGCGACTCGCCAGCCGCCTGGCGCACCCGCGCTGCGTCTTCGTCCACACCGCCGACGAGGAGGCCGGCCGGCCGTACATCGTCATGGAGCTGATGAGCGGGGCCACGCTGAAGGACCTCGTCGAGGGGGCCGGCCCGTTGGACTCGGCCGAGGCCGTCGCCCGCATCCTCGACGTCATCGAGGGGCTGCAAGAGGCGCACCACGCCGGCGTCCTCCACCGCGACGTCAAGCCGGCCAACTGCTATCTCGACGCCGAGGGCCGCGTCAAGGTCGGCGACTTCGGCCTGTCCCGCTCCCTGGCCGCCGGCAGCCACCTGACGCGCACCGGCGGCTTCGTCGGCACCCCCTTGTTCGCCTCGCCGGAGCAGCTCAAGGGGGAGCGACTGGACGCGCGCACCGACGTTTACTCCGTGGCGGCCACCCTCTACTACCTGCTCACCGGGCAGGCCCCCTTCCAGCACGCCGACGGCGCGACGGTGATCGCCCGCGTGGTGTCCGAGCCGCCGCCGCCGCCACGGCGTCTGCGCCCGGACCTGTCGGCGGCGCTCGAGGAGGTGGTGCTGCGCGGCCTGGAGCGCGCGCGTGAGCGGCGCTACCCGGACCTGGCGGCGTTCCGCGAGGCGCTGTTGCCGCTGCTGCCGGGGCAGATGACGATCGCCGGCCTTGGCCTGCGCCTCGGCGCCTACCTGTTCGACTGCCTGCCGCTCATGGTGTTAGCCGAGGTCGTCGGCGTGTTTCGCGCCAACCGCGGCCTGACGATCGGTCCCGTCCTGATGCTGGCGCTGACGGCCCCCGTCTTTCTCTACTTCTGGCTGAGCGACGGCCTCTGGGGCTGCTCGGTCGGGAAATGGCTGCTGCGGCTGCGCGTCACGCGCGCGGGCAGCGGAGAGCGGCCGGGGCTGGGTCGTGCCCTGCTGCGCACGGCCGTGTTCGAGGCGACCGGCGGTCTGGTGACGAGCCTGGCCCTGTACGCGGTGCTGGGCCCGACCGATCCGGTCACCTTGGCCACGTGGAACCTCGGGGGGTTCGTGCTGAGCCTGGCGGCCCGGTTCAGCACCATGCGGGTGCGCAATGGCTACCGCGGACTGCACGAGGTGCTGAGCGACACGCGAGTGGTGCGGCTACCCCCGTCGCCGCGGGCCGGTTGGCCCAGCTGTGCCCCTCTCACCCCAGGGTGCCGGGAGGCCGCCCCGGGCGTCGCGCCCGGCGGCAACGATGGGGGCCACGCTCAGGTCGGCGGGTTTGCCATCCGCGGGGTGCTGCGCCGGGACGGCCCGGAGATGCTCCTGCTGGGAGAGGACACGACGCTGGGGCGGCGCGTCTGGGTGTCGTGGCGGCCGCCGACGGCCGAGCCGCTGTCGGCGGCGCGGCGAGACGTGGCCCGGTGGGGGCGCTTGCGCTGGCTGAGTGCCGGCACCGAAGGGGACGGACGCTGGGACGCCTTCGTGGCGCCGGAAGGGGCGAGCCTGGGCGACTTGGTCGCGGCGTCCGGCCCGCTCGACTGGGCCGGCGCGCGCCTCCTCCTGGAAGGGCTGGCCGACGAATTGCACGCCGCGGCGGCCGACGGGACGCTGCCCCCTCGGCTCTCGATCGAGCAGGTCTGGCTCGGGGCATACGGCCGGGTGCAACTCCTCGATTGGCCTCTCGCCGGCCCGCGCGAGGCGGTCGAGACGGCAGACGGAGCCGCCGCAGACGAGCAGGCCCTGGCCCTGTTGCGGCAGGCGGCCGTCCTGGCCCTGGAGGGGCGGCCGCGGGCGCCGGAGGAAGCCCGGCGCCCGATCCAGGCGATCGTCCCCCTGCACGCCCGTCGCTTGCTGGCGCGCCTGGTTGGGGGGCCGAACGGTTACCAGCGCCTCGCCGAGCTGCGGGCCGACCTGGCCGCGGACCGGGCCCGGCCGGCCGAGGTGACGTCGGTCCTGCGGGCCTTTCACCTGGCGATCGCCTTCTGCTTCGTCGCCGTCGGGGCCCTCATGATGATCGCCTGGAGCCGAAACGCGGCCGTGGTGCAGGCGCTGACGCTCGACCGCGCGATACTTCGCGCGCAGGTGCTGGGAGAGATCCTCCGCACCAAGGAACTGGCCCAACCCCTGCTGGCGGACCTGCCGCCCGACGACCCGCTCCGCGCCGCGCCGCAGGAACAGTGTCGCCTGCTGGACGAGTGCCGCTCGCAGGACCGTCAGAACCAGGAAGCGCTGCTCGCTTCCCTGGGCTGGCTGGAGTACGCGGCCCAGGCCATCCCCCCGCTCCGGTTGAGGAGAACGCTGGGGGACACCGACGAGCCGCTGCGGATCGAACGCAGACCGGGGGATGCCTACGCGATCGAGGTCGTCCGGATGCAGCTTCCCGAGGAACAGCCTTTGGTATTGGAGAGGGGGGATCTGGAGGAGAGCGCGGCCCGGGCGCGGGGCAAGGGGCGGGACAGCATGCCGGAGAAGCTGGGGCCCGCGATCGGCATGCTGCTGTTCACGCTGGTCACTGTGCCGCTGCTGCTCGTCGCCACGGCCGTGATCTTCCGCGGCGGCCTGAGCCTGCGCCTGGCCGGCCTGGCCCTGGTCCGGTCCGGCGGGCGGGACGCCCTGCGCGTGCAATGCGCGTGGCGGGTGGTCGTCGTGTGGCTGCCGGTGGTGGTGCTCCTGCTACCCATCGTGTGGATCGACCTCCATCGTGTGGACCTGGTCTGGCTCTGTCCCATCCTCCAGGGGCTGGCCCTGCTGCCCCTGGCCGCCCAGGCGGCGCTGGCGCTGCGCTTCCCCCGTCGTTCCCTCCCCGATTGGCTCGCCGGGACCTCCGTGGTGCCGCGCTAGCCCGGATTTCCCAGATCCCTCGGCCGTTTCGGCATGACGTTTGCGCCATTTCCCTGGAATCCCCAGCGATTCTGACCCTCTCCTGCCGGAACGACGGAGGAACCCAATGGGTGACGGCCAAAATGACGCCTTGCGAGTCGATTTCAACCGCCAGATCAACCGGGTACGCCCTATGCATTTTGCCCGGATTTTGCTTGCCGGGCGCTCACGGCGCCTCGATACTCATCGGAGCTTCACCCCGAATCGGCGGCGGCGCCACGGCAAACACCATCGGCGGCAACCTGATCTCCGGCAACCGTGGTCCCGGGCTGGAATTGTCCGACAACACGACGAGCGGCAACGTTGTGCTGGGCAATTTCATCGGCACCGACCGACGTCTGGGCTCATGCCGCCCCCCGGCGGATGTTCTTTGAGGCTAATGAACCACCGCCCCGGCAGGGGCGTCCACGTCCAGGAGGCATCCGATCAGCGTACCCGAATGATCGGGGCTAGAAAATCCTGCCTCTGGCGCGCCCTCACTTCGCGCATTTCTCGACAGGAAAAGCAGGGGGAGCCGTGCGGCTCCCACCGGATCGATCCATCCCCCATTCTGAGGGAGAGCGGAGATGCGCACCTATCTGCTGGCGTCGCTGGTCGGCGTCTCGCTGCTGACGGCGGCCGCCCGCGCCGAGGACGACACCAAGGCCATCCTCACCCGGGCGATCAAAGCGCACGGCGGCGAGGAGGCTCGGGACAAGTTCAAGGCCGGCCAGACGAAGGCCAAGGGCAAAATCGAGATCCTCGGCGGTCTGGAATTCACGCAGGAGGCCAGCTTCATGTTGCCGGACAAGTTCAAGGAGATCGTGGAGATGGAGGTAATGGGCCAGAAGCTCCGGGTGGTCACGGCCTTCAACGGCTCCAAGGGCTTCATCGAGGCCAACGGCAAGGAGGTGCCGGTGGATGACAAGATCAAGGACGCCCTGAAAGACGCCATCTACGCGATGAAGGTGGGTCAGCTGTCGTCGCTGCTCAAGGAGAAGGGCTTCGAGCTGTCGGCACTGGGCGAAGTGAAGGTGGACGGCAAACCGGCGGTCGGCGTTCGCGTTGCCTCCAAGGGGCACAAGGACATCAGTCTCTTCTTCAACAAGGAGACCGGACTGCTGGCAAAGATGGAGCACCGCACCGTCGATCCGATGTCCGGCATGGAGATCACCGAAGAGCGGATCGTCACCGAGTACGGCAAAACGGACGGCGTGCCGACGCCCAAGCGCGTGCTCGTCAATCACGACGGCAACAAGTACATGGAAGTGGAGATCCTGGAGACGAAGCGCCTGGAGAAGCTGGACGACAGCGAGTTCGCCAAGCCGTGACGGCCGGCCGCGGCAGTTGCGGATTTGTCCGGGGATCGCGGAAAAAACGTTGCCGGGCTGTCCGGTTCGGCCGGCGCTTTCCGTTTTCCAGTACAGAGGGCGGAGAAACGAGCGAGTGCTAACCGCCCGAGTGAAGCGATGAATCAACTGGTATCCCGTTCCCCATGGTTCGAGTCCGCTCGTCCCAGCAAACCGGAGATGGCAAGATGACCCTGAATCGGTTCGGCAAGTTGGTCCTGGCATCCGTGGCGGCCCTGTCGCTCGGCCTGGTGGCCCCGGCGGCCTACGCTGGCGACGGCAGCATCACCCAGCAGCAGACTTGTGGCAAGAACACGCCGTGCTACGGCAAGCAGCCCCAGCAGCAGAACGGCAAAGGCAAGAACAACACGCCGAACAACGGCAAGCACAAGGGTATCAATGTCGTGCCGGTCAACGGCACGTCCGGCAACAACAACACCTCGGGCAATCACTAAGAGTCAGTTGCGAAAGCCGCTTGCGGCTTAGAAACAGTATCCACAACCCTCTTGCCGCTTGCGGCTTCGCATGCCCTGCGAAGCCGCGAGCGGCAAAGTCATTGCTTCCGCTAGCAAACCGCCTCCTTCGCAGAAAGCGCCTCAACTTCCGCAAGTTCCCGGGGGCTGAGGCGAAACTCGGCCGCTCCGACCACCCCGACACTTGGCCGGGCCGTCGCGCACCCACGATTGCCCCGGTGACGGCCGGGTCGCGCAGCACCCAGGCGACCGCCACTTCGGCGGGCGTACGCCCGTGAAGGCGGTCGTCTTCGCGATGCTCGCCTCGTACTTCCTGTCGCGTACGCTGGTGCCGATGATGGTGCTCTACATGCTGCCGAAGGAAGTCCCGCTGTACACCGCGGAGGAGCAGGGCCGCGCGCCGTCCGCCGGGGGGCCGATCTGGCGGTTCCACCACCGGTTCAACCGCCTGTTCGAGCGCCTGCGCTCCGCCTATCAGGG
>DATFNV010000587.1:0-21895 GCA_035266225.1 Gemmataceae bacterium | reverse complement strand
AAGGACTGGCAGTGGCGTTCCCCCGACATGCCCGGCGAGTTGAATGCGCATGTGCCGATCACTCCGCCAACGCCACAAAGTCAATCCAGCCATGCAGCTGAGCGCACAGCTGCGTGACCACGGAATGGGATTGCACCCATGGGAAAGTGTCCTTGCCATGAGGTTCCGTTGCCGGCCGGCTTGACGGCCCGCTCCTGCGGCGAGGGGTGGCGGTGCAGGTGCGCGTCTGAGCCGTCCGGCTGACCTGCCGCTCGTTCGGCGCAGGTGTTATTACCCCGGCAAGAAAGTGCCGCACACAAGCCCGAAGCACCAGCGAGAGGACACAAGCCCGACGCGCCAGCGAGGGGAAGCCGACATCCCTCGCTGGCGCGTCGGGCTTGTGTGACCAACTTCCTTGCCGGGGTAATACGATAACACCACCGTTTTCGCTTCGGGAAAGGGCGCACACATGGCGAGCAACATCGTGGAAGTCGCGGGCACCCTGCGGGACGACGGCACGCTGGTGCTGGACGCAAGGCCGAACCTGCCGCCGGGCCGGGTGCGGGTCACGGTGCGGCCCGTGCCGGATTATAAGGAAACGGAGATCTGGAAATTCTTTGAACAGGTTCGGGCCGAGCAACAAGCGCGCGGCTTCGCACCCCGCTCGCGCGAAGAGATCGACGCCGACCTCGCCGCCGCCCGTCCGGAGGACGAGGGGCGCATGCGAGAGATCGAGCGGATTCACGAGGAATGCGAGCGACGGCAACGGGAGCCGCGCGGGGCCGGGCCGCCATGATGGTGTACCTGGATACGAACATCGTCATCTACGCCATCGAGTCCGACCCATCGTTCGGCGTGCAGGCTCAAGTGCGGATCGCCACCGCCCGGGCGGCCGGCGACACGTTGCTGGTTAGTGATCTGACGCGAATGCGCGCTGCCGTCCCGCGGGCCGGGCAGGAAGTTCGGCAGTTTCTCGACGGCGGGCCCCAGGTCGTGCAGCCGCCGCCGGCCGTTTCGGGACAGGTCCGTCTCAGCCGAAGCCACGGCCGCGCGGGTCCACGTCGAAGGGGTTCGAGAGCGCGAACACACCGGGGAAGTCGAACGCGTCCAGTTGGTACCGGCCACACGCGTTGATTGCAAAATGGCTGAACGTCGCCACGCCGTTCACGGCCGTTGCCTGCACCACGCTGCCCGGACTGAAGCCCGCCGGCCCCGTGGTCGCGACGGGGATCAGCACCAGGTTCACCACCACTCCGTTCAGCCGGTTGCCGAACTGGTCTACCGCCAGCACCTGGAACGGCGCCAGCCAGCCGTTGACCGGCGCTTGGCCCGGTTGGGACAGGAATACCAACCGGGCGGGGATCCCTTGCCGCGCCGCCGGCGAGGTGAACCGATACTGCCAGCTCTCCACGTCGGCGATGGTGCTCAGACCGCCCGTCGCGCCGGTGAAGCCGACGCAGGCAACGCTGCCGCCGACCAGCGCTGGAATATTCACCTTGTAGGATGTGGTAAACGTGTCGCCCGTGGACGTGTCCGCGATCGTCTCCGTCAGCGTGACGCCGTCGTAGGCGAGCGTGACCTTGAACGCGTCCTGGCTGTGCAGGTCGATGCCGGTGCTGCTCAGATCGACCAGGACGTCGCCCGGGCCGGAGGGGGTCAAGGGCGGGTCGCCGTTGACGAACAGGCCGGTCGAGTCAATCCCCTCGCCGGTGTTGTTGTACAGGTCGAACTTGATGGCGATGCTGTTGAGGATGGCCAGGCCGTTGGCGGCCCCCTGGCGCGCGGCGCCGAATAGGTCCGTGCCATAGCCGAGACCGCCGCCGGCCGATCCCAGGTCCGCCGGACCGTTCCCCTGGATGACGAAGGCCATGCCATCCGCCATGGGGGTGGTGCCGTCATGCAGGCGGAAGGTGAAGGCCGTGGTGAAGGTCGCGACCGCCACCCGGCTCGTCGTGAAAACGCCGCCCGCCTCGGCGAAGCCCCCGTCCGTGAGCCGGGCCACGGTGCCGGCGAAGCCGGCGCTGCCGGTGGCGGTGAGGTCGCCGGAGTTGGCAAACCCCGCCGAGTGGTCCACCATGACGGCCTGCCCGGGCGTGCCGACGATGACAGAACTCACGTCGGACAGACTGACGCCGCTGGGACCGACCGACAGCAGCCGGTAGTAATAGGTCCCGGCGGCGAGCTTGCTGTCGGTGTAGGCCATCGCGTTCGGGTCCAGCGTGGCGATCGTCGTGAAGTTGAGCCCGTCCGCGGATCGCTGGACCGAGATGCGGGGTTGATTGTAGGCGTTGATCGTCCAGGCGAGCTGGATGTCCGAAGTGTGGGCGTCGTGGGACCGCACGTCGGTCACCTTCAGACCGCTCGGCGCCGCCGGCACCAGGTCCTGGGTGGTGGGGTGATAGGTCCACTTCAGAACGTCCGCCGTCGTGGTCAGCGAGTCGGTGCCGGCGCCGAAGCCGGCGTAGGCGACGGCGCTGCCCACCAGGGCGGGGATGTCCACCTCGTAGGTCGTGCCGAAGCTGGCGTTGGTCGTCAGGTCCGTGATCGTTTCGGAAAGCGTGGACCCGTCATAGGTCAAGAACACCTTGAACGGGTCGCCGCTGTGGAGATTGATGCCGGTGGACGACAGATCGATGCTGGACTCGCCCGGCGCTTGCGCGACGGTGGGGCTGTCCCCGTTGAAGAACAGGCCGGTCGAGTCGCTCCCTTCCCCGGCGTTGTCGAAGAGGTCGAACTTGACGGCCACGCTGTTGCGAATCGTTTGATAGCCCAGCCCGCCGCCGGAGAACCCCAGGGCCGCCGGGCTATCGTTCTGAAGGATGAAGGAGAGCCCGTCGGCGACGGCATTCGACATCTGGAAAGTGAATGTGGTGGCGAAACTGCGGACGTCCACCTTCTGGGTCGCGAAGACGGTCCCCGCCTCATTCCCCCCGCCGTCCGTGAGCCGGGCGACCCCGTTGGTAAAAGTCGCGCTGCCGTTGGCGGTCAGGTCGAGGGCGGTGGCGAAGCCCGCGGCATGGCTCACCACGACCGCCTCGCCGACCGTGACCTCGACGGTATTGGAGAACGCCGTCTCGCGGTCCACGTCGAAGCCTTCCACCCGATACGCGTAAACGCCGAGAGGCAGGTTCCCGTCGGAGAACGTGGTGCCGCCGCCGGCGGCGACGTTGCCCACCGTCGTGAAGTGGACGCCGTCCGCGGACCGTTGGATGCCGTAATGGTCGTCGGCCGTGGGGGTCCAGGAGAGGGCCACCAGCGCCGGGCCGACGCCGGTCACCTGCAAGACGGCGGGAGCAATCGGCGTCACGGCGCTCGCAATATTGGACTCGGAATCTCCCTTGGCGTTCGAGGCCACCACCTCGTAGAAGTACCGGGTGGAAGGCACCAGCCCCGTGTCCGTGTAGGTCGTCGCGGCGCGATTCAGCTGGGCGATGAGCAGGAAGTTGCCGGCGCCCCCGTCGGACCGATAGATGTTGATCGTGCGGGCGTTGGTCGCGTGGTTGGTCCAGTTTAGCGTGATCGAGGACCCGTTGACCGTGAGGCCGAGGCCCGTGGGGGCCGCCGGCTTGCTCGTGGCCGCCGACAGCAGGCCGAACACGTACAGGCCGGTCTGGGTGCCGACGTAGACCTTGCCGTTGGCGATGGTCGGCGTCATGAACTTGTCGGCGTTGCCCAGCTGATCGAGCAGGCCCAGCTGGCTGCTGTTGTACAGCTCCTGGAGGGTGGTGGCGTCGTAGGCGTGCAGGACGGCCGGCCCGCTGTTCGGGTGCCCGCCGGTGCCGTTGAGGGACGTATCCACGACCCAGACGATGCCGTTCCTGGTGCCGTTGGCCGAGACGCTCGGCGTGGCGCCCGGGAAGCCGAACGTCTGGGTCGTCTCGGCGAATGGTGCGGTCGAGAGCTGACCGTCGGACAGGGTGAAGGACTTCAGCACGTCGTCCGAGCCCATGTAGTAGATGAGTTGCCGGCTGCCGTCGTTGAAGTAGGCGGGCGTGCCGTAGGAACCGCCGTTGACCGTGTTGTCGGGCAGGACCTGCACGACGTTGTCGCTGCTCGAGCTGAACCCGCCCATGTCGTCGCGGTTGATCAGGTAGACCCGGCCCGTCTTGCCGGTCTGCACCAGCAGGTGCGCCGGGCCGGACGTCTGGTCGGGCAGCAGCATCACCCCGCCGGAGCCCTGGTCCAGATCGACGTTGCTCAGCGACAACTCGTCGTGGGGGGTGAAGGAGTCCAGCACCGGCAGCTGGCCGTCGCTTCCCGGCTTGGGAGACACCTTCTCCACGCTCATGGCATAATCCGGGCCGGACGTGCCATTCTGGATGGTAAAGGTGATCCCGTCCGCCATCGGGTTCGTGCCCTGCCGCATGTCGAAGGTAAACGTGGTGGTGAATTTGGCGACATTGACCCGCGCGTTAGTGAAAATGCTCCCCGCCTCGCTGAAGCCCCCGTCGGTGAGCTGGGCGGAGTTGTTGGCGAAGGTCGCACTGCCGTTGGCGGTCAGGTCGCCGTTGCTGCCGAAGCCGCCGGAGTGGTCGATGACCGTGGCGGTTCCGTTGTTGTACGTCCACGACTGCACGTCCTGGACCGAGGTCAGTCCGCCCGTCCCGCCGGTAAAGCCGACGTAGGCCGTGCCGCCGCCGACAGAAGAGGTCGCCAATGCGATTATTGGCATTCGGGTTGATCGGCCCTTGTCGGGAACGCCCTCCGGAGACGCACTCGCTTTCATCCATTGTATCGTCCTGATCTCTTTCGGTGTCTCCGGCCCGCTGCCGGCCTGTTGGGGGATGTGCGGCCCTGGCCGGAGAAAATCTTGCGCAAGTATCCCATCTTGTCTTGACATCGCAAATTGCCCGAATTACAACATAGCTGATCTTGACGAGGCGCGGGGCTAACGAGTAGCGGGCGCTTCCTTGCCAGGCCGTGAGAGGTTTACGGCCGCACATCGATATCTGATTCCAGGATGCGCGCATGCCCCCCCCGAACCCCCGGCGTCGCACTCGGGGCCGGGGAGATAGCGCTGCCGCGCCGCCCGCGGAGTCGCCTCATCCGACCGCGTCAGCGCCTCGTCCCCCTCGCCCTGAGGAGCCCATCATGCCAGACACACCCGAGCCGCCCGCCCCGGCGACGCCGGCCGTCGCGCCGCCCACCCCAGCCCCCGCCGCGCCCGGGCCCAAGGTCCGGGCCTGGGACTCATCCACTGCGCCCCCGCGCGAGCGCCGCTCCGCGAGCACCATTCAGCCCGCGCGCCTCGGCCCCCAGGGGCTCGACCTCCCCGACGAGCTGCGCGAGGCCAAGCGACAACTCGTCAGCGCACTCAACTTCGCCGACCACGTCCGCGCGCGCTCCCAGGCGGCGACGCGGGTGGACCGCCGGCTCGGGCTGGAAAACATCGTCGGCGTCTACATCGGCAGCAAACTATTCGCCGGCCGCCCGACCGGCGAGAAGGCCGTGGTCGTGGAGGTCCTGCAGAAGTCCGGCAACGCCAAGCGCATCGATCCCTACTACAACATCCCGCCCGAGTTACGGGTCGGGGACAAGACCTACCCGACCGACATCGTGCAGGTGGCGGGCGACATCAAGGCCCAGGGCTTCACCGGGCTCGAATTGCCCAAAGCCCATTGCGGCGCTTCGATCGGGCGAGAAAAGGATGGCACGACGGGGACGATGGCGTGCATGCTCATCGTGGACAACAACGCCTACATCCTGAGCAACAATCACGTGCTGGCGGCCGTCAACCAGGGCGCCCAGGGCGACTTCATCGTGCAGCCCGGCCCGGCCGACACCGCCGTGTCGAACACGCGGCGGATCGCGGTGCTCGACGGCGGCAAGATCGCCCGCTTGAACCTGGCCAACTTCGCCAACGCGAGCGTACCGTTCTCCCCGGTGGACGCCTCGTTGGCGCTGGTGGACTACGACCTCGTGAGCTGGACGCACCATACCTTCACCATCCAAAACCTGTTCGTGGCGCCGGACGACCCCGGCCTGAACGCCGTCAAGAAGGAAGGCCGGACCACGGGCCTGACCACCGGCCGGGTCACCGGCGTTGACGGTGACCACTGGGTGAGCTACGAGGGCAACGTGTTCGCCCACTTCAGCAACATGCTCGTCATTGAGGGGAACGGGGGGCTGCCCTTCAGCCAGGCGGGCGACTCCGGGTCGCTGATCGTCAGCGACCCGGAGAACATTCCCGTGGCGCTGCTCGTCGCCGGCCAGGGCAACCAGACCTACGCCAACCCGATCAAGGACGCCCTCGACTTCTTCAACGTCGATAAGTTTGTCACAAAGAAGGAAGACCTTAACTGACGTCCGCCCCGGCCCGGGCTCCCGCCCGGGCCGGGGGCGTCGGTTGCACCCCGCCTCCGGCCCGCCTAGACTGAGAGGTGGATGACTGGCAGGGCGCCCCAGCAAAGAGAGGTGCGACCGTGAGCGACCCCATCGAACAAGTCTCTACTCGTGAACAGCTGCGTGAGGCGCGCGACAAGCACCTGGGGGCGCTGCAACGGCTGGGCAGTTACACGGGGAGCGAGGTGAGTCACGGCCAGGGTGCCCCACGGCTCGTCATCGCCTATGATCCTCTCACCCCGGAGGTGAAGCGGGCGGTGCTCGACCTGCTGTCCGGGTACCCCGTGGATGTCGTGGAAAGGCCCATGGCCCGTGCCCAGGCGGTCCGGCCGGGAGGGTGAGACCGGTCCCGTGCGTCGCGCCGGCCCTGCGGCCTGCGTAAGTTGTGAGGGCGCCGCGCCGGGCCGTTCGTGCCGGACCCGCCGGACCGAGGTTGAGTCCCCCCGCGTAGGCATTACACTCAAGATCGAGGGGCGTGCCCTTGGAGGCCGCATGAGGTCGCGTCCCGAGAACACCACCAGACGGAGGTGCATCATGCGGAAGACGGTCATGTGGCTTGCCGGGGCCGCGCTGGCGGCGGTCTTTCTGGTACCGGGCCGGGCCAGCGCCTGGCACCCCCACTACCGCGCCGCCGTGGCGAGCGGTTACTACGCGCAGGGTCAGGCCGTCAGCGCCCAGGGCCTGGGCCAGTTCTTGCCGCTGATCAACTGGGGCCTTCAGGGCCTTCAGTTGCTCGACCAGGGGGGGACTCCCATCCACCTGAACCTGCAGCCGAATCCGACGCCGACGCCCCCCCAGATCACCATCGACAAGGCCACGATGGACCAGCTCGACAATTCGCTGACTCGCCTGAACACCCTGAAAAAGGCGTTGCCTTCGCCGCCGCCCGAGTGAGGCGACGGGTGCGCCCCCCGGTCTCCCGCAATCCCCGGATCCCGCGCGGCTTGCCTGTGCCGCGCGGGGTCCGGCCTTTTCCCAGGTTGGCCGGCAATTGCGTAAACTCTGTCCCCCGGCCGGACGATGCTAGTGACAGGCTTCCGTCCACGCCGTGTACCGTCTCCGTCGCTGCGGACTACCCAGCTTCCCAGGCGCCTTCTGTAAAGGATCCGTTCATGTTGCGTCCCCTCGCGACCTCGCTCCTCACCGCGGGATGGCTGCTGTCGGTCTGCGCCGCGGGCTGGGCAGACTGCAAAGACTGCAAGGACGCCACCGGCTCGGCCCCCGCCCCCGCGGAGAGTTGCCCCACCCCGGCTTGCCCGCCGACCATTATCGTTGAGACGACTCCCCAGAACATCTACCTCCAGGCGCCCCCCTGCGGCGCGGAGCGGGGCGGCCCGATCAAGCGCGTCTGCTGGAACCACTGCTGCGCCCAGCCGCAGGTCGTGCCGGCGGTACAGTACACCACGTCGCAAGCCGTGTCGGTCCCGGCGATGTCCGTCGCACCGGCATTCGCCATGCAGCCGGCGCCCGCCTACTCGCTGGCGCCCGCGCCCGCCTTCTCGCTGGCGCCCGCGCCCGCCTACTCGCTGGCCCCGCCCGCGGCACCCGCCTTCTCACTGGCGCCGGCCGCGGCGCCCGCCTTCTCGCTGGCGCCCTCGGCCTCCCAGGCTCTGAACGTCCCGGTCACCCTGACGCTGAGCGCGGCGCAGGGTACGGCCAGCGCCGCCGAAAGCGTCGGGAAGGCGAATCTCGGTGGCGGCACGGGAGGGACCGGGGGCACGAGTTCGAGCGATGTGTCCACGGCGATCAACAAGCTCTCCCAGTCCGTGGACCTGCTCACCAGCATCGCCGAGAATCATGAAGGCCGCATCAAGAAGTTGGAGCAACTCCTCAGCGACCAGAAGAAGGCCATCGAAGACCCCGTGACTGGGCTCAAGGCCTTGAAGGCGCAGCTGGACAATAAGGTGGACAAGCCGATGAAGCCGGCCGGTCAGTGACCGCGAGCGACCCCTCCTCACGCGGGTGGTACGGACGCACGCCCGCGCCGCACACGGGCCTGGAACTGCCCTCTCGCGTCCCGGCAACGGACACGAGCGGGCAGTTTTCCGTTGACGGCCGCCCTTCCCTCACTTCCCCTCCGAACTCCACGCCCTTCGGCCCCCCAACCCGGCCTTCAGGCACGTGCGACCGGCCATGCGGCCGCCGGCAAGGATTTTGTGGTTTGTATCACTCGGGCGCTTTGCTTTTCCGATATGGACTTTACGGGCGATACGGATGAAACCGCGCGGCCCTTTCGTGGCGCGGCCGTTTTCCTCGGGAGGGATGCCCATGCGCCGCTGGCCGTTGTTTGCGCTGCTGACCGCCGCAATGGGCTGCCACGCGCCCTTTGGCAGGCACTGCGAGCCCTGCCCTTCCGAGTGCTCGGTCAGCTGCACGACCGCGCCGGAGCAACCCTGCCCGGCGGAGACCCGGCCTGACCCCTGTCCCGCGCCAGAGAACCCCTGTCCGCCGGAATGTCCGCCCGCCGCCCCGCCATGCGGCAAGGCGCCGCCGCCGCCGGCCCCGTGCCCGCCTCCCCAGATGGTGGAGAGGGTGGAAGCGCCGCCGCCGCAAACGATCCGCGTCAGAGTCCCTCCGCCGCAGGTGAACGTGTACACGGAGGCGGCGCCGCCTCCGCCTCCGGCCCAGCAGGTGCTGCCGCAGATGGCGCCCGCGCAGATGGTCACCGGGCAGCAGATGATGATAATGGCGCCTCAGTTTGCGACGTCCGCCTCCGCGGCCCAGTCGGTCCCGGTCGGCCGGGCCCGCCCTGGAATCACGTTCGATTTCTTCAGATTGCCGATCCCTTACCCGCGCCTGATCGCCGTGCCGACCACGCCGGAGGTGACCACGATCCCCATGGCCCAGTCCGTCGTGGCCCTGCAACCCCAAGCGACCGCGTTCGCGCTCCCCATGCAGGCCCAGGCGATGGTGCCAGTGCAGGCCCAGGCCGTCATGCCGGTGCAGGCCCAGGCCGTCATGCCAGTGCAGGCTCAGGCCGTCATGCCGGTCCAGGCGCAAGCCGTCATGCCAGTCCAGGCCCAGGCCTTCATGCCGGTCCAGGCCCAGGCGATGGCCCCGGTGCAGGCGCAAGCCGTGATGCCGGTGCAGGCCCAGGCCGTCGCGCCGGCGCAGACAGTCATGGTGCAGCAGGCCATGCCCGCCCAGGCGTTGATCCCACAGCAGATGGCGCCCGCCCAGGCCGTGACCTCGATGTGCCCGCCCTGCCCGCTCAGGACTCTGACACTTCAGGAGGCGGAAGAGATCTGTCGCCAGCTGCAACAGTACAAGGCCGCGACAGGGCAGAAGTAGCACGGCCGGGACGGCTGTCAAGGGACACGAACCTTTAGAAACGGTAACGACAATGACTTTGCCGCTTGCGGCTTCGCAATGGTCCCTGCGAAGCCGCAAGCGGCAAAAGCGTTTGCGGCATTCTCGCGACTCGCGGCAACCTGCTGCTTGCCTGCCCCGCATGCCGCGGCGATAATAGCGTCGCCGCCCGCGCCCGCTCCTACCGATTCCCCGCAGCCTTTGGAGGACCACCCATGCGAAGCCTCGTCCCCGCCGCGACCGCCTTGCTGGTCGCCGCCGGCGCGCTCGTCGCCCAGGACAAGGAGAAGCCGCCGCACACCGCCCCCGAGAAGGACGCCATCGCCAAACTCGCCAAACTCAACGTCATCGTGCAGGACAGAGCGCAGAACGACGCGCACGTCGAGGTCTCCTACCTGCAGAAAGACGCGAAGTTCTCCGACGACTTCCTCACCCCGCTCAAGGACCTCAAGACGTGCCTCGTCCGCGTCGATCTCAAGACGCAAGACGTCACCGACGCACAGGTTCTGCACCTGAAGGACCTGACGAACCTCACGTGGCTGAACCTGTCGCAAACCAAAATCACCGACAAGGGCCTCGAGCAGCTCAAGGGACTGACGAACCTCGAGTACCTGAACCTGTACGGCAACGCCGGCATCACCGACGCCGGGCTGGTCCACCTCGAAGGGATGAAGAAGCTGAAGAACCTTTACCTGTGGCAGACGAAGGTGACCGAGCCGGCGGCGGCGAAGCTGAAGAAGGCGCTGCCCCAGTGCGACATCAACCTCGGCCTCGAGGCCGAGAAGCCCCCGGAGAAGCCCGCCGAGAAGCCCAAGGAAGAGAAACCCAAGGAGAAACCCAAGGAAGAAAAGAAGCCCGAGGAGAAACCCAAGGAGAAACCCAAGGAAGAAAAGAAGCCCGACGCCAAGAAAGACGAAAAACCGAAGCCGTGACCGCAGGCCAAGTCGCCGGGATTCGCTCAGCCCAGGGGCGTCATTCTCGATCGAGTCGCCCCGACCTGTGCAGCCGTCACAGCCGCGCGCCGGCGGGGCGAAAAGCCGTCCGAGGCGGCAGCGCGTTCCTTGCGAGGGGTCCGCCCGTCGGGTAAGTTTGGGTTGTTGTGGATGTCTTCCACAGCGATCCAATCGGGGTAGTGACTGGGCGGCGCTCGCGGTGAGTCGTCGCCTCGCGCTGGGAGTCACTACCCCGATTTTTCTCGAAATTCCCCGGGCCCGTGGCACCCTGCTGCGGGCCCGTTCTTTTCTCACGCGGCCATCGGCACCGGGATCGCGGCGCTGAGCGGCTTGAATGCCTTCAGCACCAGCACCCGGCCCATCAACCGCTCCAGCAAAGGCAGGGGCAGCCAGCGCCAGACGTGGGGCACTTCGGAGCGGCGCAGTTGCCGCTTGTAGACGCGGTGCTCGACGAAGCGCGCGAACAGGCGGTGCAGGCGGCGGGCACTGAAGCGCCCCGCCGGTACAGGACTCCGGTTCGGGTGGAACCAGCGCAGCCAGGGGAACAGGAGCCCCGACCAGTAAGCGACGTCGTAGTGCGCCGGGGTGACGGCCAGCACTTTCCCGCCCGGCTTGAGCACGCGGTAGACTTCGTTGACGACCGCATTCGGGTCGGCCACCTCGTCGAGCAGTCCGCTGACGCACACCACGTCGATCGACGAGGTTTCCAGTGGCAGCGACGCCGGTGGGGCCGACAGGAAACGGCCGGAAAGGCCGCGCAGCTCGAAATTGCGACGGACGAGGGCGAGTTGTTCCGCGGCCGAGGCGCAGACGACGACTTGGGCCCCGTGGCGGGCGTATTGAATCCAGTCGGTGCCGAGGCCGTTGCCCAGGCCGAGCAGGGTTTCGCCACCGTGCTTGGCGAATTCGAGCAGCCGCGGGATCCAGCGACCCTGGCGGCCGTGGCGCTGGTTCTCGATTTCCAAAAACCATTGCAAACTATACGGCTCGGACGCGGCGGCCGGCCGTTGCGGACCGGCGGCTGGGTTTAGCGCTTCCGCCTCGTAGAGCCGGTCGGCAAAGGTGCCCGGGTCGGAGGCGCCGCCCAGGGCGGTTCGGCCGGAGATGTGCAACGGCACGTCGCCGATGACGGCCAGCGCCCGGGTCGGCCAGACCTCGAGCTTTCTGGGGTAAGAGTCTTCCATGCTCTGCCCTTCCGTCGCCAACGAGCCGCCGCCTCTCCTGCGAACCCTTTCGACCACCTTGTCAGGAGCCGGGCATAGCGGATTCCCCCCCCCAGGTCAAGCCGGCTTTCCTCGCACCTCCCGTGCCGCTTCATCGTCTCTTCGCGCGAAATCTGGGCAAGCGAACGGTTCGGCGCACGAAACAAGAGATGGGGGGGCCCACGTCCGTTTACAATGACGCGGGGCGACGTACCGCCTCCAGGCGCGCGATTTGCTCAAGCGCACCCTGCTCCCCTGGTTCCCCTGCCCATTCGTGGAAGAGGGCCGTATGTTCAGCAAAGTGAGACGCCTCTTCTCGTCGGCCCGTCGTGAGGCGGAGCTTCAGGCTCACCTGGAGCAGCTCCGCTCACGCATCCCCGTTCCCGTCTTCTGGCTGTTCGGCAAGACGCAGAGCGGCAAAACCACTCTCATCAAGTACCTCACCGGGGCCACGGACGCCGAGGTCGGCCAGGGCTTTCGTCCCTGCACGCGCTTCTCGCGCGAGTACCAGTTTCCCACCCGCGAGTCGCCGATCCTGTCGTTCCTCGACACGCGCGGCCTCGACGAGCCGGGCTACGACCCCGCCGAGGACCTCGCCCGCTTCCACGATCTGGCTCACGTCGTCGTCGTCACCGTGAAGGCGCTGGACCACGCCCAGGAGAACCTGCTCAAGCACCTGCGCGCCATCCGCCAGAACCAGCCGCACCGCCCCGTCGTCCTCGTCCTGACCTGCCTGCACGAGGCTTACCCCCAGCAGCAGCACCCGCCGTATGAAGTGGTGAGCGGGGCAGGGGCCGGGGACGCTGTGTACCAGGAGTCGCCCCCGGCGCAGGTCGCCGACCTGCTGCGCAGCCTCGCCGAGCAGAGGAAGCGCTTCGAGGGCCTGGTCGATCGCGTGGTGCCGGTGGACGTCACGCCCCCGGAGGAGGGCTTCAAGGACGCGGACTACGGCGGCGAGGCCCTGAAGCGGGCGCTGGTCGAGGTGTTGCCGGCCGCTTACCGCCAGACGTTCCTGACGGTCGAGGAGGCCAACCGCAGCCTGCGCGACCTCTACGCCCGCCACGCGACCCCGTACATCACCTTCTACAGCCTCCTGGCGACGACGGCCGGCGCCATCCCGGTGCCCTGGGTGGACCTCCTCATCCTCCCCGGCATCCAGACGCGGATGATTCACCACCTGGCCAAGTTGTACGGCCAGCCGTTGAAGGCCCAGCACTTCGCCGAACTGGGGGGGGCGATCGGCCTGGGTATGCTGATGCGTCAAGGGATCCGCGAGGTGATGAAATTCATCCCCTACGTCGGCTCGGTGGCCGGCGGCGCCCTGGCGGGGGCCTCGACCTTCGCCCTGGGCAAGGCGGCCTGCTTCTACTACAGCGGCGTGCAAAAGGGCCACGCGCCGTCGCCCGACGAGATCCGTCGCTACTACGCCGACCAGTTCGCGGTCATCGAGAAGTCGTGGTCGGCGCTGCGCGGCGCGCCGGCGGACGGCAAAGCGCCGCCGAAATAGCCGCTCGGGGAACACTTCATGAGCCGCTGGCGCATCGTCGTCGTGGTGCTGCTGACGCTGGGGCCGTTCGTCGTCCTGGCCGGCGTCGGCTCGTACTACCTGTGGACGAACGGCCACGGCTTCGTCTTCTGGTGGCTGATGGCGGCCTCCCTGTCGGCTGGCTATCTCCTGGGCTGGTACTGGCAGCGGAAGAAGCGCCTCCTGACGCCGCCGGACTTCGAGCCGCCCCTCTTCTGGACCGACCGCGACAAGCAGGCGTGGGCCCTGGTCAAGGCCCGCGCCGAGGCGGCGCCGCGCCTCGACCCCGACAAGCTGACCGACCTCACCTTCTACACCGAGCAGGCGAAGGACATGGCCCAGGAGCTGGCCGCGTTCTACAACCCCGGCGCCCAGGATCCCGTCGGCGCCCTGACCATTCCCGAGTTGCTCGCCGTCGCGGAACTGGCCGCCCAGGACCTGAGCCAGCTGATCGATCAGTACGTCCCCGGCGGCCACCTGCTGACGGTCAACGACCTGCGCCTGGCCCGCCAGATTCCCGACTGGTATCAGACGGCCTCGAACGTCTACTGGGTGATCTCGGCCCTGTTCAACCCGCTCCAGACGGGGCTCCGCTACGCCGCCTCGCGGGTCGGCCTGTCGCAGCCGTTCCAGATGCTGCACAACAACCTGCTCATCTGGTTCTACACGGCCTACGTCCACCGCCTCGGCACCTACCTGGTGGAGCTGAATAGTGGCCGGCTGCGCATCGGCGTGCCGCGCTACCGGCAACTGCTCCAGCGCCAGATCGAGAAAGACGGCCAGCCGGCGCCCGCGGCGCCCGGCGCGGCGCCCGCCCCGGCGCCGGCCGATGGTGTGCGCCAGGTGACGCTCACCCTGATGGGCCAGGTGAAGGCGGGCAAGTCGAGCGTCATCAACGCGCTGCTCGGCGAGCAGCGGGCCCGGACCGACGTGCTGCCGGCGACCGACGAGGTGACGCGCTACGAGCTGCAACCAGAGGGGATGCCGACGCGGTTGGTGCTGCTGGACACCGTGGGTTACGCCCACGCCGGCCCCAAGGGGGACCAGCTGAAGGCGACGCGCGAGGCGGCGCAGCATTCGGACCTGCTGCTGCTGGTGCTGCACGCTCGCAACCCGGCCCGGCAGGCCGACCTGTCGATGCTCCAGAGGTTGAGCGTCTGGTTCGCGGCCCGGCCGGACTTGAAGATGCCGCGGGTGCTGGCGGTGCTCACGCACATCGACCTGCTGTCGCCGGCGATGGACTGGTCGCCGCCGTACAACTGGGAGCAGCCGCAGCGGCCGAAGGAGATATCGATCGACGCCGCGACGGCCGCGGTGCGCGAGCAGCTGGGGCCGTACCTCGTCGGCGTGGTGCCGCTGTGCGTCGCGCCGGGCAAGGTTTACGGCGTCGAGGAGTGGCTGCTGCCGGCGCTGGCGGACCAGCTGGACGAGGCGCACGCGGTCGGTCTGCTGCGCGTGCTGCGGCTGGAGTTCGACGTCGAAAAGGTGCGGAAGGTGTTCCGGCAGATGAAGTCGGTCGCGATGGAAGCCGGGAAGCTGCTCTGGCGGACCCTCACGACCCCGGCGAGTCCGGGACCAACCAAGGGCGCACCCTGACGGACCATTTCGCTGTAGCAGTTTAAGAATGGGCGGCACTGGATTCAAACCAGTGACTTCCACCGTGTGAGTTGGTACGAGAGTAATTGCTCAGAGTCTCTGGGTGAATCCCAACAGCGCGTGGCGCAAGTCATTCATTGAAAATGAGTTACGACCGCTAACATCAGGCATGATTGTATTTTCTCCTAACCTTCTGAGCAATTACCGGCACCAGGCCTGTCGCCCAGCCCGCTCCCTTCTTGGCGCGGGTCGGGATCTTGCCGAACGGCGGATACCGATCCGCAAAAAAACTTCCCGGAGAATGAAAACTGCGGGCGTCATGCACGTTAGTTACTGTGGCGGGGCTGGTGTCGCGGCCCTGCGGTCGCCCTGTGTCCGTGTCGAGGTGGGTTTTGGCCGTGCGGAGCGCTGTGGATGTTGTTTTCCCCCCCGGCCTTGCCGTGAGGGGCCGCTTGTGGCGCGCTGCTCATCAAAGGAAAGCACCCTCGTTGCACGGGTTCCGCACCTCGGTCCGAGTGAGGGCGCGACATGACCCCGGCAGAACTAGCGGACTTCTACAACCGAAAGAAGGCCGACATGCGCAGATTCGCCGCACGATACTGCGGTGACAATGCCGCTGACGACGCGGTCCAGGAATCGTTCGTCCGTCTGCTCCCGCATTGTGACAAGATTGACGGAGCCGCTCCGGCCGGGTACGTCTTTGCCGCGTTGAAAACAGCGAGCATTGATGCGGTTCGGCAGAGAGGCAGACGGCGGGAGACCCTGATGGATGAGGTGCCGGAGGACGAGAAGCCGAGGCGGCTGCCTGGCGGCTTATTGCGTGGGCATCTCCTCGTGCAGGCATGCCGGGTCATCCTTCAGCAGGCGGTCGCCAGGTTGTCCGCTAATCAGCGGGGTGCCCTGAAGCTGTGGCTGGCAACGGAGGGCCACATGGGCCAAGCCCTGACCATTCTGCGCGAAACCGAGCCGGACGCGACCCCGGCGGTCTACGCGGGGCGGCTGCATCAGGCAAAAGAAAGGCTGAGAGAAGAGTTGCGAGATTACCGGGAGCTGTTTGATCAGCTTCTTCCTGCTACTACTTTCCGGAAACTTCTGAATGAGATCGTCTGCGAATTCCCCGGCCAGCCGGAAGGAGGGGGATCATGAACGAGTTCACTCCTAACGACCTGGAAAGGCTGGCGCGCGGGGACTCCATTGCCCCGGAAACCTTCAGAGCCATCCTCGCCAGTCCCGAGGCGGTCGATCAACTGACCAAACTCGTTCAGGTCCGAGAACTCTTCGAGGAGCCGAAGGACGACATCGACCTCACAAACGTCCCCGCGATGGACGTGAGCTTCGAGGAGTTGGCCCTCTATGTTGAGGGCCGACTTAAGAATCCCGCCCGGCAAGCAGCCGTCGCACAGTTTTGTCAGGAGCAACTCCCCGGATTCCCGCCCCCCTTGCCACGATACCGCCGGCGCGTAGCCGCAGTTCGGGAGGCGGTGGGTTTCTTCGGTCGTGCGGCGGTTGACTTCATCCTCAGCGGTGCTGTAAAGGCGGGCCGATGGGTGGCCCGGCGTCTTCCCAAGCGCGCCGTCGGCTTCGCTTGCGGAATGGTCGCCGGAGTGGGGCTCACACTCTGGGCTTTCATAGGGGCCGAATCCCGTGCCCGGGACGCCGAGGCCGAGAAGGCGAAAGCGTTGGTCGCAGCCCGCCATTCCGAGGCCGAGAAGGTCGCCGCGGAAACCAAGCTGGACGGGGCGCGGACGGAGTTGCAGAACCTGATAGTGGCCGAATCGACAGCCCCCATCACGCCCGAGTCTTTCCTGGAGAGGTCGCGGAGGGTCCGTGGTTACCGGGTACAGACCTACGAGGGCCAACCCGGCCGGTTGGGCTTGAGCTTTAGCCCGCTCCTCGGCCCGCCGTACTTCATGGGGCTACAGATCCGCTGGACTGAGGAGTCCGAGTTCGAGACGGTCTACTACGCCGAGCGGAAGGCACTCGAGCCGGTATACACGCACGACTACGGCACTGGTGACGATGACAAGCAGACGATCACTCTCCGGTTTCACACGACTGAAGAGTCGGCGCGGCAACTCGGAAACAAGCAGTCAGGCAACGTCTATTTCATCGATGAAAAAATCCCGATCATCCTGAGTCGCAAGGGCATCCGAATCGCCTCCGGGCACGACGCGGAGCAGACGTTCGCGAGCATTGTTCAGCCGAAGGACGAGCAGGAGGTCAGAGAACACTTCTTGCTCGAGCTTACTCTCCGTCGGCCCGACCAGCGCCGGCCTGGGAAGTCGAACCGGGTGGTGCAGGTACTCGTCCGGGCGCTGGACGGATATCAAAAGTGGCAGGAGCAGTATTTCGTCGTCCCGTTCCGGCAGCGCGTGGACGACCTGCCCGACGGTCCGCAGCACTACCCCGTCTGGGTTTCCTTGCGAGGCATCCTGGAGAGTGTTCCCGCCGGCGAGAAGCCGCCGACTCGATTTCAGGTGCTAGTGACTGAACTTCCGTTCGACTTGCAGGCGTGGACGGTTGCCAAGAGCCTGCTGAACCTTGACGACCCGGATATCGGGGCTGCGGTCCGCGCCCGTTGCCGAGTCCTCTTGAAACCCGACAAGGCCGACGAGTGAGCCTCGGCCGTCGCAAGCAGTCGGTGCGCGTGGGATCCGTGGGAAAGGCAAAAGGGCGGGCAGGGGCCCCTGCCCAGCGGGAGAATGGTTCTCATGAACGAACAGGCAACGGTGCCGATGAGTCGAAGTGGTTTTCCTCTGTGGTTCGGTATCGCTGTGGTCAGCGGACTGCTCGCGCTGCCGGCCGTCGGACTCGGTCAGAAGAAGGAGGAGCAGAAAGAGGAGCCCCTCCCACGGGTCTGGATTTACCGGGACATGCCGGGGACGGAGGAGAAGGACACGCGGACGGCCTCGGAGCGGTACTTCACCCCGTCCTTCTTCTTCCCCGAGTCAAAGGCGAGCGAGATCGTTGTTGATCCCAAAATGCCCGTCAGCAAGCTCGAGTCGGGCGGGGAAGGAACGTGTGTCGAGTTCGCCTTCGGGCTCAAGGGGGTCGATGACTGGGCCGGCGCGGGCTTCATCCCGGGCGACAAGCTGGGGGACAAATCGGCCTTTAATGTCGCCGAGAAGCTGCTCGTCGGGTTTGGCCGGCCCGTTCATCTCAAGTTCCGGGCCCGAACCAAGGACGGCCAGATTGTGAAGGCCCGCTTTGAGTCCTGCGGGGTAAAGTCCGGAGACCTCAGGGACGGGATCGAACTCCCGCAAACGCCGAAACCGGCGGTCACGACCCTGGGGGCGAAGTGGCAGGATGTAAGTATCGAACTGACGAAGAAGGCGGCCGGGCTGGATAAGGTCGTCTGCCCGCTCAAGGTCGTCGTAAGGGCCAACGAGAACGCCGGCAAGGAGCAGGTCACCGTCTACGTGGACGACATTCGCTTCGAGATTGGCGACAAGAAGGACGACAAGTAAGGTTCCTCCCGCAGGCGGAAGCGGTTGCCGATCAGGCCGTGAGAGTCCTGCGGGAGATGGTGCGCACATCCACGAACACTTTCAAGGAGAATTGCTATGAGTACGCGTGCTCTGCTGCTCCGCAGCCGGCTGGTGACGCTCATGCTCATGTTCGCCGTCGTCAGCCCGACGAGTGTCGGGCTGGGACAGGCGAAGGAGGAGCCTCTTCCGAGGGTCTGGATCTACCGCGACGTACCCGGGCCGAAGGACAAGGACACGCGCACGAAGTCGGAACTCTACTTCCAGCCGTTCTTCTACCTGCCTGAGAAGAAGGCCAGCGACATCAGCGTCGATATCAAGAAGCCGGCCAGCGACATCGACCCGGATGAGAAAGGCACTTGCGTCGAGTTCAGCTTCTTCAACCTCAAGGCGAATGACTTCGCCGGTGCCGGCTTTGTCCCCGAGGGTGACCTGAACACGGACAAGCCCCCCCTTAATGTCGCTGACTCTCTCTTGACCGGGTTCGGCCGGCCGGTCTTCCTGAAGTTCCGAGCCCGCGCCAAGCCTAAACAGACAATAAAGGTATGTTTTGAGTCGTGTGGGTTGAGTGCGGGCCCGCTCGTCGATGGCATCCGGCCCGCACAAAAGCCGGACACCTACCCGACCGTCGTCGCCGATAAGTGGAAGGAAATAACCATCGACCTGACGAAGAAGGCGGCCGGGCTGGACAAGGTCGCCTGCCCGCTCAAGGTCATCGTTCGCGCCAACGAAAACCCCGGCAAGGAGGAAATCACCGTCTACGTGGACGACATTCGCTTCGAGGTGGGAGATAAAAAGGAAGAATAATGTTAACGTGGCGGGGCGACTGCCGTGTGGGGTGAACTCACCGTCCGGCCACCGTAGCCGAACGCGAGAAAGGGAGGCTTTCATGCACCGTATCAAGTCCCGACAAGCCGCGAGTGGCACCGTGGCGGTCGCCCTGGCCTTCGCCCTCGGGGGCGGCGTTTCGTCGGCTGCCGAGCCAGGGGATGACGCGTCGAAGAAGCCCGCCGTCGTCTGGATCTACCACGACGTACCGGCCAAGGGCAAGCCCGACACCCGCAGCGAGCCGGAGCGCCTGTTCGCGCCATTTGGCCTGATGCCGGCTGAGCGCACCTCGCAGATCACGGTCAACCCGTCTCTGCCCATCGACAAGTCCGACCCGGCAAAGGGAACCTGCATCGAGTATTACTGCGAGTTCAAGGACCGGACCGACTGGATGGGGGCTTACACGCTGCTGGAAGGGGGCACCGCCTGGGGGACCAAGCCGGGCATCAACGTGCAGAAGCTGCTCGGCGTGAAGCCGGATACGAAACTCGCCTTGCGCTTCCGGGCCAAGGGTGAAGGTACAGTGACCTTCAAGATTGGGGGCGTGGACAAGGGCCCCCATGCGAGCAGTTTGGCTTTTCCCAAGCAGGTGGACCCAAGCCCAACCAAGCTGAAGGCCGACGACTTCCGTGAGTACACGATCGGGCCGATCCCGGCGAAGGATCTGACCAACCTGATCGATCCGTTTTGTATGGTCACCTCAGGCCTCGACAACCGCGGGCGGGACTCGGTGCGCGTGTTAGTCCGCGACATCCGCCTGGAGCCCTATGAGAAGCCCGGGGCCCAGGGTGCCTTACCCAAGGACTGGCGCGAGCGGCTCAGCCAAACCCTCTTCGTGTGCTACACGCCGACTGGCTTCGATCCCACGAAGAACCCGGTCGTGCAACCCACAGACAAGGACATCAAGGCCGACCTGGCCGCCATCCGCGCCCTCGCCGACCGCGCCGGCATCAAGGGGGAGCGTGCCGGGATCATCACTTACGGCTGCAGTGCCGGCCTGGATCAGATCCCTGCCCTTGCTCGCGAAGCACATCTCTCGGTCATCCTGGGCGTCTTCAACCCCCGCGACGCCGACGAAGTGGGCAACGCCGAGGCCCTCCTGGGGCGCGAGGAATTGCAAGGCACCATCGTCGGCTGCTGCGTGGGGAACGAGGCGATCACCTTCCGCCGCGCCACCCTGGCCGAAATCCAGAAAGTGGTTGAGCGGCTCCGGCAGGTGCGCCTGGTCGCCATGACCACGACCGAGATCGTGCAGGCCTACGGCGATGAGAAACTCTTTTCCTTCGACTTCACCCTCGCCAACGCACACGCACTCTTCTCCGATATCTTCAAGCCCGAAGAGGGGGCTCGCTGGGCCGTCGGGCGGATCAAGGCTCTGCGGGAGGCCGCACCCCGCGACCACCTTATCCTGGTCAAGGAGGTCGGTTGGCCGGCGGGGCCGAAGCCGGCGTTCGACGACAAGCAGCAGGCCGCCTACTGGAAGGCCGTCCTCAGCGACCCCATCGCCCGTCAGGTCAACTTCTGCGTCTTCGACGGCCTCAGCAACGTGCCGTGGAAGAATGAACCGGTCACCGTCCCCGGCGGCGACAAGGTGAACGTCGGTCCCCACTGGCCGGTGCTGTTCGGTCCCGACCGCAAGCCGAAGCCGTCGGCCGAGGACCTGCTGGCCCTCTGGGCGAAATCGCGGGCCCGCTGACCTTCCGCCTCGCCTCCCGGGCACTCCCGACAGTGCCCGGGACGGCTCCCTTTGTGCTCTTGGTGCAGCCGTCTCCTCTCCCTGAAGCGCTACCCTCTGCGACCCTTCCACGCCTGCCCGGGCGCTGCGATTCCGTCGGCATTTCTCTAACCGCTGTGCCCGAAACCTTCCTGGGGAGGCAAGCTGCTTCCGCTGCTGCTCGTCTGCACAGAACAGGATGGGTTGAGTACACAACTCGCCTGACAGCCCGCCGCCGGACTCTGGAACGAAGTCTGCGCCCGCGGCACGAATGCAAAAAATGCCAAGCTGGAACGTTAATGTTTATAAGCACCGTGGCCAGGCACCCTGGCGGCCTTCATGGCCCACTCTCTCCCAGGTGACAAGGAGTTGAAAGACATGGTATCCCAACTGTTATCCCGCGCTTCTCTCTGGCGGGGGTGCCGCCGTTCTCTACTGGCCCTGGTGTTGGCCCTCAGCACCGTCTACGCCCTTCTCGGCGACGAGTTGTGGCAGCGGGTGAGCGCCCTCTTCGGGAGGGCGGCTCTCGGCGTCGCGGACGGGGCGGCCGACTGGCGGCTGCGGTCGATGGACGCCGACGTGAGCCGATCACAAGAGATGTTCGAGGAGCTGCTGGCCCGTCGGCGAGCCCTCGAGGCGCAGGTTCAGGCCCTTGAGGAGCAGCGGGCGGACCTGGCCGACCACCTCCGGCAGGACGACGAGCTCCTGCAGGCCGTCCTGCAAGTCCTGGCGGGAAAGGCGAACTTCGCCGACGCAGGGGTGTCGCGGCCCGAGGCCGAACGGGACGCGGTGGAAGTCCTGCGGCGCGTGCAGGCTCGGCGGGCCGGGCTGCGAGAGTGCGAGGCGGCGCTGGCCCACCTGTCCCGGGCCCGCGACGCTCTCGACCGCAAGGTCGCCGACGCCCGCGCCGCGCTGCAACACCGGGCCGACGACCTTCGCCGCCGCCAGGTGAGCTTCAGTGG
>DATFNV010000586.1:0-25731 GCA_035266225.1 Gemmataceae bacterium | reverse complement strand
TCCGCCAACGCCACAAAGTCAATCCAGCCATGCAGCTGAGCGCACAGCTGCGTGACCACGGAATGGGATTGCACCCCTACGCGCCCGACGACGATTTTCTTGATGAGACTTCCGCTCGGTCGCGACGGCTCACCCGCTGTCTTCATTCGACCGTCTTTGGTCTGTCAGTCTTTCCTCGGCTCGGGGCCCCGCAGCGGCGGCGGCGTTCCGGGAGCCCGCCACAGGAAGACCGCGCCGCGGCCGAGCGATTCTTCCCCCGCGCCCGCCAGCGTCCGGCCATCGGGGGCAAAGGCGACGGCGGAGACCTTGTAGGGGGTGCTGAGGGCGAACAACTCCTGGCCGGTCGCGACGTGCCACAGCCGCACCACCTGATCGTGACCGCCGCTGGCCAACGTCCGGCCGTCCGGACTGAAGGCCAGGGTGTCCACCTGGGCGCGATGGCCGACGAGGGCCGTCGGCTCGCGCCCTGCCGCGGTGTCCCAGAGCTTCACCGCCATGTCCTTGCCGCCGCTGGCCAGGAGGCGTCCGTCGGCCGAGTAGGCCAGGGCGCAGACCGCCGCTGTGTGTCCTTCGAGCTTCTGCCGCAGCCGACCGGAGGCGACGTCCCACAACTCGACCGTCGCGCCCCGGTTCAGGGCCAGCGTGGCGCCGTCCGGGGCGAAGGCCAGGGCAACCGTGTCGGGGTGGTCGTCGCACAGGACTCGCACCTCCCGGCCCGAGACGGTGTCCCAGAGCTGGACGCGGCCAGCGTCGCTGGCGGTCGCCAGCAGCCGGCCGTCCGGGGAGAAGGCGACGGCCCTCACCGCAATCTGAAACTCCTCCTTGGTGGGAATCCGCCACTTCAGCAGGGCATCAACCCGCTGCCAGCGGATCCGGTCGGCGGCGTTCGTAAAGAGGGTGCGCCGCTCGCGTCCCGCGGCGAGGTCCCAGAGGCAAACCACCCCGGCGGAGCAGCCCGCGGCCACCGTCCGGCCGTCCGGCGCCAGCGCCAGGCAGTGCAGGCTGACCGCGACGGGCAGCGGCAGCGCGGCGCGCTGCCGGCCCGTGGCAGGATCCCAGAGGCGAACCGCTTCCGTCGCCCGGTCCCGCACGAAGGTACGGTAATTCGTGTTCTTGCCAGGCTGGGGATAGAAAGCCTTTTCCGGCGGCGACTCGTGAGTTCCGGTCAGCAGGGTACGGCCGTCCGGAGTGAATGCCAGGGAGCGGACGGCGGCGAGTAGTTGGTCAGGAGGCGCCTCCACGCTGTCGGTCGCCAGGTCCCAGGAGCGGACCCGGCCGTGGCGCTGCACACTCACCAGCCGGCGGCTATCCGGGCAGAAACCGATTGTGCCCACCTCATTCCGGCCACATTCCAGCAGGCTGCTTTGGCACCGGGTCGCCACGTTCACCAGCATGATCTTGAAGCCGTTGGCGACGACGACGGCGACAGAGCGACCGTCCGGCGCGACGGCAAGAGGAACCTTCGTGCCCGTGCCGAGAGGTCCTGCCGAAGAGGAGCCCGCGGGGCCGGCCACGTCCCAGAAGGCCACCGGCGTGTCGCGCCCGGCGGTGACGAGCGAGCCGCCGTCGATGGTGAATGCCAGGCTATGGACGCCTGCTCCGGCGGTGAGCCGCGCCCGCTCCTTACCCGCCGCCAGGTCCCAGAGCACCAGCGCGGTGCCGGCGGCGGCCGCCAGGGTGGACCCGCTGGGCGAAAAGGCGACGGCATTCAGGCTCCCGGGCAACCGGACGAGGGGTCGTTCCTGGCCGTCGCTGGAGCGCCGCAGCCACAAGGAGCCGTCACGGCCGCCCAGTGCCAGCAGGGTTCCGTCGGGCGAAAAGGCCAGGCACTCGACGACGGCCGTGGTCGCGATCCGTGCCTCCTGGCGGCCGGTCGTGGCGTCCCACAGCCGCACGGTCCAGTCCTCCGCCGACGTGGCCGCGGTGCGCCCGTCCCTGGTGAGGGCCACGGCCCGCACCTCGGCGGCGTGGCCGGTCAACCGACTCCTCTCGTCCCAGGTCGCGGGGTCGAGGATGCGCACCGTGCCGTCGCGGCACGCCACGGCCATCGTGCGCCCGTCGGCGGCGAAGGCCGCCAGGCCGAACGCCTCCAAGGCCGGGTGTAGGGTGTCGTAATCTTGCTGCGAGTCAAAGTCCCACAACCTCACGGTGCCGTCGGCGGAGGCGCTGGCCAACTGGCGGCGGTCGGGCGCGAAGGCCACGCCCCAGACTGGCGCCTCGTGTCCCTTGCCGACGAAGTGGACGGTGGGCCCGCGGCAGTCCCAGACGTGGACCATCGTGCCGTCACCGCCGGAGGCCGCGTAACGGCCGTCGGATGAAACGGCTACAGCCCGAACGGCGGCCCGCGGTTCATTAACTGGGAAGGACACCCCGCCGCTGCCCGGGGCGTAGCGGAGGACCTCGCCGTCTGACCAGCCGACCACCACCTCCCTGGTGTATGGGACCGTGGTGAGACAGAGGATGTACGAACTGAACCCCCGGTTCCCCGGCCCCACCAGCAACGTGAACTGGGGTGTCTTCCCTGGCACCCAGGACTCGGCAATACAATTTTTAGCGATCTCTGTAGTGACAATAGTTTCCGCATTCCCGAGGAAGGCCAGGGCGGCGATTGCCGTGGCTCGCGGGTGGCTGGCCAGCTCTCGGCTGCTGGCGACGTCCCAGAGGCGAGCATGGCAGTCTCGCCCGCCCGAGGCCAGCCGCTCGCCGTCGGGCGAAAACGCCAGGCAGGTGGCGCCTCCCGTGTGCCCCACCCACTCGCGGCGCTCCGTCCCATCCGCCGGGTCCCAGAGGCGGACGGTGCCGTCATCGCCGGTCGTTGCCAGGCTGCGCCCGTCGGGCGCAAAGGCGACGGCGCGGACCGCCCCCTGGTGCCTGCGCAGCACCGCCCGCTGCTGCAGGGTCGCCGGGTCCCATAGGCGGACCGTCCCGTCGGCGCCGGCCGAGGCCAGCGTCCGGCCGTCCGGCGCGTACGCCACGCCGAAGACGTCCCCTTCGTGACCGCGCAGCGTGTGCGCCTCACTGCCGTGTCCCAGTCGGTCGAGGTAGTGCCAGGCGAAGTCCCGGTTGTCCTCGTCCTCGGGCCCGGGCACGTGGCGGCCGAGTTGGGCGCGCATCGCCGGCACGGCGCCGTTCCTCCAGAAGAACTGGTGGCTGAGGCGCACGTCGGCGACGTAGAGGTGGCGCCGCACCTCGCGCTCGCGCTCCCGCCCCGCCGAAAGCGCCTCTTTCAGCCGGCCCTCGCGCTCCTGCACCGTTGACAGCGCCTCTTCCAGGCGCGCCGTGTGCCAGGCCATGCCGGCCACGCCCCCGAGCAGCACCAGCAGGCTCACGGCGATCAGGGCCACGGCGAACGGCCGCCGCCGCGCCCACCGAGCCAGGTGCTCCAGGACGCCGGTCCGGCGCGCCAGGATCGGCTCGTTGTCGATGAAGCGCTGCAAATCGTCGGCCAGCGCCGCGGCGTCGGGGTAGCGGCGGGCCGGGTCCTTGTGCAGGCACTTCAGGCAGACGGTTTCCAGGTCGCGGGACACCAGCCGGTTGTCCGGACGCGGCGGCTCCGGCTCGCGGTTCCTCACCTGCTCCAGGGTTTCCAGGACCGTTTCGCCGCGGAACGGGGGCCGGCCCGCCAGCAGGGCATACAGGATCGCTCCCAGGCCGTACACGTCCGTCACCGTGGTGATCGCCTGTCGGCTGCCCGTCGCCTGCTCGGGGGCCATGTAACCGGGCGTGCCGACAATGGCTCCGGACTGCGTCAGGCTGCTGTCCCCCTCCACCCGCCGGGCCAGGCCGAAGTCGGTGACGTGCGGCCGGCCTTCCGCGTCGAGCAGGATGTTGGAGGGCTTCAGGTCCCGGTGCAGGACGCCGCGCTGGTGGGCGTGATGCACCGCCCGCGCCACGGCGGCGACCAGCCGGGCGGCCGCCTTCGGGTCGTCCCGGAAGCGGCCCAGGTGCTCGGCGAGGCTACCGCCCTCGACCAACTTCATGCTGAAATAGAGCTGGCCCGTCTGTTCCCCGACCTCGTGGACCGGGACGATGTGCGGGTGGTCCAGCAGCGCCACCATCGCCGCCTCGTTGCGAAAGCGCTGCACCTCGTCGGCCGAGGCCCACTCCCCGGCCCGCACCATCTTGAGGGCCACCAGACGGTTGAGGCCCCTCTGGCGGGCTCGGTACACCACCCCCATGCCGCCCCGCGCGATCTCTCCCAGCAGCTCGTAGTCGCCGAACGCGCCCGGCGACGTCCCGGGACTGGGGGAGGCACCTTCCGACACGGTGGCCGCGGGGTCTTCCGTGGCAGGCCGCTCCCCGGCTCGGGCGATCTCCCGCAGCGGCGCCCCCAGCCGTTCCACCTCTTCCTGGTCGGCGAAGAAGCCGGCCAACTCGGTGGCGAACTCGGGGTAGCGTGCCAGCCACTCTCCCGGGTCCGGGCGACGCCCCTCCTCCCGCTCGCGCAGGTAGGCAAAGACGATCTCGCCGAACCGTTCCTCGCGCTCGGACAAGTTCGTCGGCCCGCTCGCCACGACTCACCCCTCTTCCTTCGTCTTCAAAAGCTCTCGCAATTTCTTCAGGCCGCGGGCCAGAAGCGCCCCCGCGGCTCCCTCGCTGCGGCCCAGTTCGCGGGCCACGTCGGCCACCGGCTGGCCGCGCAGGTGGTGCAGCTCGACGGCCAGCCGCTGGTCCTCCGGCAGTTGGGCCAGGGCGCGGGCCAGGCCGAGGAGCTGCTCATTGCGGACGGCCTGCTTGCTCGGCGACGACTGGTCGGTCGCCAGCCACTCCTCCAAGCGGGCCGAGGATTCCTCGACGCCCTGCTCCAACGACCGCTCCCGCGTCACGTCGCGCCTGGCCGTGCCCAACTTGCGGACCTCGTCAGCCAGGTTGCAGGCCAGGGCCTTGCGCAGCCAGGCCGCCTGCTGCTCGGCGCTCATCCGATGGAGCTGGTCCATCGCCTTGAGCGCGTCCAGAAGCGTCTCCTGGACGACACCGGACAGGTCTATCTTGCCCCGGAGCTGGGGGGCGAGCTGGAGGCGCGCCAGCAGGGCCAGGTACTCGCGGAAGCCCTCCAGCAGAGCGCCGGGGTCGCCGACCGGTGCGGTCATGCCAGGTCCCTATTCCTAAAATCGTGACCCGTGCGAAAAGCCGACGCGCCGGGAGATGAATTTCTTTAGGTGCGGGGCGGGAAGGGGGCTTGCTGCCATCCGGGCTAACCGGATTTCCCCCCCGCGAGGCGGTCAACCTCTTCCAGGTACTTCTCCGGCTGCCGCAGTTTCCCGGCCACCTCGCGCGCCGCGCGCAGGTCTTCGTCGAGCGGCAGTCCCATCTGCGCCAGCAGCCGGCAGCGCTTCAGGCGGCAGCGTGTCTCGTGCGTCAACCGGCCCTTGCCGGCGATAGTCGTCAGCTCCTGATCGCGGGTGGTCAGCGCCGCCCCCGGGTCGCCGCCCTGTTCGTGGTAGGCGCACAGGGCGTCGTAGTACGACTCGCCCGGCACCGCCTTGAGTCGGGCGGCGCGGGAGGTGGCGGCCCGGAAAAGCCGACGGGCCGTGTCCTCGTTGCCGTCGCGCCGCTCCAGCAGCGCCCGCCACGCCAGGAACTTCGCCAATTCCAGTTGCTTGTCGCGGCGCCGGGCCGTCTCCTCGCCGGCTCGCGCCCATTCGGCCAATCCGTCCCAGTCGCCACGCTCGAAGGCGACGGCGCACAGGTCGGCGTAGGCGTCGAGGGCGTAATGGTCGGCCGTCGAGGGGCTGCGCTCGGAGTCGGTCATTTCGAGCATTTTCAGCGACGCCGCCTGCGCCTCGTCGAGCCGGCCGCGCTGCAGGGCGAACTGGGCGCGGCAGCCCTGCACGCAGAAGCGGCAGTCGAGGTCGGGGCCGACGTGCTGCTGCATGTAGTCCAGCGCCTGGCCGATCCGCTCGGCGTGCCCCTCCGGGTCGGTGCCGACGTAGGCGTAGATGAGGTCCTCGTGCAGGCAAACGCGCTGCGGCAGCTCGGCGTACTGCGGCTTGCGCGCCTCCAGGGTGGCCTGCACCGCGACGTCCATCACGTCGCGGTAGTCGTACTTGAAGTGCAAGAGCGCTTGTAGCCGCCAGTGGTCGAAGAAGAGCACCCACCACGGCTCGTCCAGCTGCTGCGCCAGGGCCTTCCCCTCGGCCAGCAGGCCGAGCATGACGTCGGGGTCGGTCTTGGCGAATTTCGACGCGTTCTCGTAGATCTGCAGAAGGCGCTGGCGGTCGCGGTCGCCGTTGGCCTCGGCCGCGTTGTTGAACTCGACGATCCAATCCCAGACGGACATGATGGTACCCCCTCCGAGCCGCTTGCGGCTTAGCGTTCGCGCCATCCAGGGATGAAGCGAACGCTAAGCCGCAAGCGGCTAATCCAACTGCGCCAGCAGCGGCGCCGGCTCGCGCAGTTTCGACACCGCCTCGCGCGCCGCCGCCAGTTCTGTTTCCAACGGCTGTCCCATCCGCCTCAGCAGCTGGCACCGATTGACGCGGCAGCGCGCCTCGCTCAGCAGTCGTCCCCAGCCGCTGACGTCCTTCAGTTCGCGGTCGCGCACCGCCAGCATGTTTGCCAGGTCGCCGCCCAGTTCGTGATAGAGACACAGTCCCTCGTAGAAGCCGCGGCTGGGTGGCATCCGTTGCGCCTTCTGGCGTGACCCGGCGCTGCGGGCCAGGCGCAGCGCCTTGTCTTCTTCGCCCTGCTTCCGCGTCACCGCGGCCCGCCACGCCAGCAATTCCGCCAGCTCCACCTGGTGCCCGACGCGGCGCGTGACGGCGTCGCCGGTTTCGGACCAGTCCGCGAGGTTGTCCCAGTCGGCGCGGGCGGCGGCGATCTGGCACAGGGCACAGTAGACGAACACCAGGAAATGGTCGGCCCGGTGGCGGTCGCGGTCGCCGTCGGCCAGGGCCATCTCCTTCATCGCCCACTCGAACGCCTCGTCGAAGCGGTCCAGCTCCAGGCAGAAGATGCGCCGCCGCGCCAGCAGCAGGTAGCGATGGCTGTCCGGCTCGCGCGGCACTTCCTGGTCGAGGTAGTCCATCGCCTGCCGGACGGCGTCGGCGTAGCCGGCCGGGTCGATGCCCAGGTAGGCCGCGATGAGGCCGTCGAAAATGCTAAAGCGATCTGGGTAGGTGGCGTACTGCGGCTTGCGCACCTCCAGCGCTGCCTGCACCGCCAGGTCGAGCACGTTGCGGTAATCGCGCTTGAAGTGCAACAGCGCCGTCACGCGCCTCTCGTCGTAGAAGAGGGCCATCCACGGCTCGCCGAGCCGCAAGGCCAGCTGCCGTGCCTCGCTGAACAGAAGGAACGCCTGGTCGGGGTCCTTCTCGCGCAGCTGGTAGCCCTGGTAGCCGTACTGGATCAGGCGCAGGCGCTCGGTGTCGTGCCGCTCCCGGGCGTCGCGCTCGAAGTCCTGGAACCAGTTCGCGGCGCTCATGGCTTCAGCAACTCCTCGAGCGAACGGGTGGTTTCGCGGAAGGCGGCGATGGCGTCGGCGGCCGACAACATGCGGCCGGCGAACAGCCGGGCCACCTGATGCAGCAGGGTCAGGGCGGCGGCGCGGGTCGCTTCCGGCGGCGGGGCCTCCGCCAGCCGCCGCACCAGCGGACAGGAGGCGTTGAGGTATAACGTCCCCTTCAGCTCCTCGCCGCCGCCGAACTTCTGGTCAATGTACTCATTGACGAGGCCGGCGAGCGGCCCCGGCAGGTCGCCCGCCTCGGCGCTGGCGCTGGCCTCTTGCGCCAATTCCGCCCCCTGCGGGTAGAGGACGACGGCCGGCAGGTCGGCCGGCCGGAACGCCGCCACCCGGGCCCGCACTCCCTGCTCGCGGTAGTGCTTCAACAGCGCCGCGAACGGCTCCTCCTTGATCGGCCGCAGCAACTGCTCCGCCTCGCCGTCGAGTTGCACCAGGTCCACGTCGGGGTGGCGCAGGGCGTACTTCTGCAAGAACGGCGTCACGGCGAACCACGAGGCGTCGATCGCCGGCACGTCGCGCCCCTCGGCCAATACCTGCTCCTGAAGCGATCCGAGTTCTCGTGTGACGTAGTAGAGGGTGCCGTTGGTCAGCTTCAGGTACTCGCCCAGGCTCAAAGGGCCGCGCGAGGTGCGGAAGGTGACGATGTCCTCGACGCGCTCGAAGAACTCGCTGTCGCTGACGGCCCAGCCGACAATGACGTCCGAGTGGCCGCGAACGATCTTCTTCCACGTCGCCGGGTCGTCGCGGGCCAACCCGCGCAGCGCCTGGCCGAGCTGCTCCTCCAGCGCCTGGCGCACCGACTCGTAATTCTCGTCCTGATGGATGCCCTCGCGCGAGGCGGTCGGCTGGAGGGCGGGGCACTCGATGACGCCGCGGACGAAGCGCGCCCACGGCGGCAGCAGGTCGCGCTCGCGCTCGCAGATGAACATGCGCCGAATGAACACCGTCATGTCGCCGAACTCGCGCACCGAGGCCACCGACCCCGGCGGCACGAACAGGAAGCCCTTGAGCGGCACCGTCACATGGTCGTGTCCGATATCGACTTTCCAGTCGGTCAGCGGGAAGACGGCGAGCGGCTCGGTGTTATGGAAGGCGCGGGCGACGTAATCGCGGGCGGCCTGGAGCGGGTCATCCTCCTCCCACGGGGGGTTCATCAGGTTGATGGGGTGGTCGTCTTCCTGAACGTGGATCGGCGTCGGCAGGAAGTCGGCGTAGGTGCGGACGGTGTCGGCCAGGGCGTTCTCCTTGAGGATGAACGACGCGGCCGGCTTGACGCGCAGCTCGACGGTGGTGCCGACCTCGGCGCGCTCACCGGGGGTCAGGTCGTAATGCTCGTCGCCGACGGAGTGCCAGCGCAGGGCGCCAGTCCCCGTGACTGAGCGCGTCGTCAGGGTGACTTCCGAGGCGATCAGGAAGGCGCTGAGGAAGCCGAGGCCGAACTGGCCGATCAGCTCACTGGCCTCCTCCGGCGAGTAGAGGGAGAGCTTCTCGCGCAGCTCGCGCGTGTAGCCGCGGCCGATGGTGGCGAGGTAGGTCTGGATTTCCTCCGCGGTCAGGCCGTTGCCGTTGTCGCGGATGGTGAGGGTGCGCTTGGCGGGATCGACGCTGATGTCGATGCGCGGCCGGTAGCGCGGCTCGTTGGCCTCGATGCGGCGGCGGACGCAGGAGTCGTGGGCATTCTGGATCAACTCGCGGACGCCGACCTTCTTGCTGGAGTAGAGGTGCTCGGCGAGGACCTTCAGCAGGCCGGGTAGGTGCAGGTCGAACTTGTGCTTGGCAGTCAACGGATGAATCTCCCCGAGGGATCGGCGCCACGGCTTGCCGTTTCGCGCGACGAAACGCAGCCCTGACGGTAGAGACATCATTGTGCCAGGCAGAGTTCGTCATCGCCAGAGGGTGATGATGCGTTTCTTGTGAAGACGGGAAGGGAGGCAAGGGGGTTCGCGGCGCTTTTCGCTCTCGACTCGTCCACGGGCCGCCGGTCTAATTAACGAAGGGCACGGCGGCGTCCAGATGGCGCGACAGCTCCCGAATTGTTGAGTTTGCTGGGAGGAAAACAACCCATGTTTGAATCGCCGTTGTTGCAGAAGATGATCGCAGAAAACACACATAAACACATCCTCGATCTCCTGAAGGATCGCTTCGGCACAGTCCCGCGGGACATAACCAAGCACCTTCGCGAACTCCTCGAGGAGAAGAAACTGCGGCAGCTCCACCTGCTCGCGGCCAAGTGCCCCGACCTGGCTTCGTTCCGGGAAGCACTCCTCTCTTGAGGGCACCGCCGCCGTACCCACCTCGCCCCGCCTGGACCCCAGCCCCCCTCGAAACGATCGAATCGCGCCCAAAGTCCGTTCCCTTTCGGCCTTGCGTCGTGTAAAGTCGCACTGGTCGGCGCACGTCACGACCCAGCCGGGCGAGCGGGCGGCACGAGGGCGGAGGTGGCATGACACTCGAAGAACTCAAAGAGGCGCTGCGGGCGGCGGACCCGGCGGCCGTGCTGGTCCCCGGCCACCTGCTGGCGCGCGTCATCCGCGAGGTCACTGACCTGCCGGCCCAGGTCATTCACGTCCCGCACCGCAAGAGCTTCATCCTCGACCGCGCCGTGCTGCTGCGGCACGCCGAACTGGACGACCTCGACCTCGGCCCCGAGCGGATGCTCCCGTCGAAAGTCATCCTCCTCGCCCGGCCGAACCCCGACCGCCGCAATACCCTCGAGCGCCAGACCACCCTGCTCAAGTACTGGCGGCGGCTGTTCCACGCCAATGTTCACCTCCACCTGGAGCGCCTCGCCGCCGATAAGTGCCTGGGGCCGGACGAGGTGGCGGCACGCGTCGAGCGCATCGGGGCGACGGCCTTCGACGAGGCCCGCGCCGTCCTCGACCAGGAAGGCTACCTCTTCCCCCGGGCGACGGCGCGCGACGTCTACATCGAGTTTGCCGCCGTCTACCTGGAGTTCCGCTACTTCCTGCCGGAGCTGCTGCCGGTCTACTTCCCGGCCATCCGCGACCATCACCGCGTCGAGGAGGTGCTGGCCGCGGACGTCGATGCCGAAACCCTGTTCGAGCGGACGCGGCTGGCGGGGGTGTCCGGCCCGGCGCCGCGCCCCGACGACAGCACCGACGAGCCGAGCGAGGCGTGCGTGCAGCTCATTCGCGAGGCCAAAAAGGCGTCGCGCGCCGGCAACAACGTCCGCGCCGCCATCCTGCGCACGCGGGCCGCCCACATCGCCCCGGCCGCCCTCACCGTCCGCCTGCAGCAGGAGGTTGTCGCCGACCTGGAACAGCTCACCGACCGGCTGGGCGAGGCACTCAAGCTGACCGACGAGGAGCGCGCCGAGTGGCGCAAGGACCTGCCGGCCCTGCTCGACAAGACCGGCGAAGGACAGTGGTCGGCCGAGGCCCGCCTGCTGTACGACCTGCAAAGCGCCTGCGTCGATCACGAGCGCGAGGTTTACGCCCTGGACCTGGTCGAGTGGGCCCTGTCGGCGGGCAAGCGGCCGATCAAGCGGCCGCTCAGCGGCCAGCGCGTGGTGCGCATCACCCGGCACCTGCACAGCGCCGCCCAGCGCCTGTCATCGACCCGGCTGTCGGAGACCGACCGGCGGCACCTGGGGCATCTGCTGCACGAGGCGCTGCGGGCCAACGAGGAGCGGCTGCGCGCCCGCTTCCGCCCCGTGCTGGCCGAGACGCTGCACGACGTCGGCCTGGTGGCCGCGCCCAACGCCCCCGAGGAGGCCGCCTCGGCCAAGCTGGTCGAAGAACTGCTCGACCGCATCAGCGAGGTTGGCTTCTTCACCTTCAGCGACCTGCGCGACGCCCTCTCGCGCAACAACCTCAAGCTGCCCGACCTGGTCGATCCGGTGGAACTGGTGCGCGGCGACCCCTTGCTGCGAATGGACCGGCTGCTGGCTAGCTCGCCGCTGGACGGCGTGTATCGCCCCAGCGAGGTCTACCTGCGCTTGATGCAGCGCCTGACGGCGCCGAACTTCGGCACCGGCCTGGGCCGGCTGGTCACGCGCTACGTGACGCTGCCGTTCGGGACGGCGCTGCTGGTCCTCGAAGGCATCGACCTGCTCCGCCGCGAGGTGTGGTGCCGCGTTCACGGCACGGTCTACCAGCCGCTGTTCGGCCCGATTTCCGTCCTGTTCGCCCAGCTCCTGCCGCCGCACGAGCCCGCGGCGGCCGAGGGGGCGCCGGCCGCCGCCGGGGACATCGGCCCGCCGCTGTTGCCGTTGCTGGCGCCGTCGCTCTGGCTGCTGCTGGGGCTGCTGGCCCTGGGCCTGCTCTACGTCCCAGGACTGCGCCGCGCCTTTGTCGGGGCGGGTCGGTGGGCCTCCCGGGCTGGCCGCCGCGTCTTCGTGGAATGGCCGCTGCGGGCGCTGCCGTGGCCGGCCGTGCGGCGCTTCCTCAAGAGTTGGGCCTTCCAGCTCTGCTACGGCCTGGTGATCAAGCCGCTGCCGGTCTACCTGTTGCTGTCGTGGCTCTTCCGGGAGGTGTTCGACACCTGGGGCTGGGGGCCGCGCATCCTCCTCTTCTTCGTCGTCGTCCTGGTGCTGAACTCCCGGCCGGGGCGCGGCCTGGAGGAAGCCGGCTCGCGCGGCCTCGTCCAGTCGCTAACCTGGCTGCGCGCCGGGCTGGTGGACGGCCTGCTGCGCCTGATCATCGAGGTGTTCAAGGCGATCACCGACGGTGTCGAGTACGTCCTGTACACCGTCGATGAGTGGCTGCGCTTCCGCGGCGGCGATAGCCGCCTGTCGATGATCGTCCGGGCCGTGCTGGGCGTGGTGTGGTTCCCGGTGTCGTACGTGACGCGGCTGTACATCGTGGTGCTCGTCGAGCCCGGTTTCAACCCGCTCAAGGCGCCCATCTCCCTCCTGGCGGCGAAATTCGTCTACCCGATCATCCTGGCCCTGGAACTCAAGGAGCGCCTGCCGCCGATGCTGGAGCCGCTGGTCGGCTCCAGCGTGGTGGCCAAGGCGCTGGCCTGGAGCACCCTGTGGCTGCTCCCCGACGCCTTCGGCTTCCTCTTCTGGGAGATGAAGGAGAACTGGAAGCTGTACCGGGCGAATCGGCCGGCCACCCTGGAGCCGGCGGCCATCGGTCCCTACGGCGAGACGCTGCTGCGCCTGCTCAAGCCGGGCTTCCACTCGGGTACGCTGCCCAAGCTGTTCGCCCAGCTGCGCAAGGCCGAGCGCGACGCCCACGAGACGGGCGCCTGGCGCGCGGCCCGCGCCGTCCGCGAGCGGCTGCGCACCGTCGAGGTGTCGCTGCGGCGCTTCGTGGCGCGCGACGTGCTTGCCCTCTTGCACCTGAGCCCGGAGTGGAAGAAGAAGCCGCTCAGCGTGGGCGCCGTGGACCTGGCCAGTAACCAGGTGCGCTTCGAGCTGCGGCACGCCGACTACCCCGCGACTCCCCTGCGCCTGGCCATCGCCGAGCAGGACGGACTGCTGGTGGCCGACGTGGAGGAGCCGGGCTGGCTGAGTCGCCTGACGCCGCCGGAGACGCGCACGCTCGACCAGGCCATCGCCGGCATGTACAAACTGGCCGGGGTCGATCTGGTGCGCAGGCCGGTCGAGGCGCCGGCGGAGCCTGTCCCCCCCGTCGCGGACGAAGTGCCGGAACATTGCACCCGGCGTCCCCTCCCGGCCGCCTCGGCGAATGGGTCGGCGGACGGGCAGGCGATCGTCTTCGGCGGGGTGACGATTCCGTGGGCGCAGTGGGTGGACTGGTGGCACCGCGACCGCCTCGGGGAACCGCCGCCCCCGCCCGTCTCGGTCCTGCCGCCGGCGCCGGCTGAGTAAGACGTTGAGGGTTCCCTAATGCCTGCCGAGATGCTGCCCGCCGACACCTTGGCCACCCTGTCGGCCCACGCCGCCGAGGCCGACAGCGATCCCGCCTGGCCCGAGGTGTCCTGGGCGGCGCTGCGCGCCGGCGGCGTGCTAGGCTGGGCCGTCCCCCGCGCCCACGGCGGACAGGAGTCGCCCTACCCCGACCTCCTCGCCGGCTACGAGCGCCTCGCCGGCGCGTGCTTGACAACGTGCTTTATCCTCAGCCAGCGCGACGCCGCCTGCCGCCGCTTGCGCGATGGCGAGAATGCGGCCCTGCGCGAGCAATTGCTGCCGCCGCTGGCAAACGGCGACACCTTCGCCACCGTCGGCCTGTCGCAGCTGACCACGTCGCGGCAGCACCTTGGGCCCGCGCTGACCGCACGACTGGCCGACGACGCCGTCCTCCTCGACGGCACCATCCCCTGGGTGACCGGCGCGGACCGGGCCGACCACATCATCGTCGGTGCCGTCCTCCACGACGGCCGGCAGGTGCTGCTGGTGCTGCCGCGCGGCCTGGCCGGCCTGAGCGTCGGCCCGCCGCTGCAACTGGCCGCCCTGGTCGGTTCGCTGACGGCCGAGGTGCGCTGCGCTCAGGTGCGAGTTGATCGGCGCTGGCTGCTGGCCGGGCCGGCGGTCAACGTGATGACCCTCGGCGGCCGCGCCAGCACCGGCGGGCTGGAAACGTCGTGCCTGGCGCTCGGCCTGACGGGGGCTGCGGTCGGCTACCTGGACGATGAAGCGAGCCGGCGGCCGGAATTGCAGCCGAGGGCGGCGCGGCTGGGCGAGGAACGGCAGCAACTGCGCGAGCAGATGTACGCGCTGGCCTTGAGCGGCGTGACTGCGGCGGCGGCGGCGGCGAACCTGCGGGCCGGCGCCAACGGCCTGGTGCTGCGCGCCACGCAGGCGGCGCTGACCGCCGCCAAGGGGGCGGGATTCCTGCGCAGCCATCCCGCCCAGCGCTGGGCGCGGCAAGCGCTGTTCTTCCTCGTCTGGTCCTGTCCCCGTCCCGCGGCCGAGGCGACTCTGGCGCTGCTGGCCCCCGACGTTTGCTCGCTGTAGGTCCGGCCTGCCGGGCCGGACCAGAAGAGGTCCGGCCCGGCAGGCCGGACCTCCCTCGGATCACGCGGCGTTCAGCACGCTTCGGACGATCGCGCGCAGGCCCTCGTCGGCGAGGCGGATCACCGCCTTGCGCGGCCGCACCCAGCGGCGGCGGCGGCGGCGACTCTCCGGCCAATCCTCTGCCGCCGCGGTCACCTCCATCAGGTAGACCGTGACGTGATAAACGCCGCCCGCCTTCCGATAGACGTAGGCTCCCACCGGTTCGCGGCAGAGGATGCCGACGAGCCCGGCCTCCTCCCACGCTTCTTGCAAGGCGATCTGCGTGAGCGTCCGGCCGGGCTCCAGACGCCCTTTCGGCACCACCCAGCGCTTGTCGCCGCTGGACCGGACGAGGCAGAGCTGGCCCTGGCGGACGGCCAGGGCGGCGGCCTGGGGAATCGGCGCGCGCGAGCGGGGCATCGGCATTGCTCCTCCCTGAGCAGGACTTGCCTCCTCTTCTTCACCACCATCTTGTTTCGGTGTTTGCGACCGGCCGCATCAGCACACCGTCCCCTGGGCCCTGCGCTCATCCGGGAGCGGAGGCCGGACAACCCGGCAAGGGCCGCACAGTCGGCGTCTTCTTCCGATCTTCACGCTTTCTTCACTTGAACCAGCGCTTCTCTTCACCTATTCCTAATGTTGATGTCGGACCTCTGCCGAACTCCGAGGAGTCGCGTCATGAAATGGGGTAAGTGCCGGCTGGGCTCGCTGAAGGTGAACGGCGAGAAGTACAAGAAAGACGTTATCCTCGACCGCGGGGAGCTGCGCGCCCGCAGGAAGAAGGCGTCGCGCGAGTACCGCAAGCAGTTCGGCCACACTCCCCTGTCGCTCCAGGAAGAGATCCCCTGGGAGTGCAAGCGACTGGTGATCGGCACAGGGATTTACGGCCGGCTGCCGGTCATGGAGGACGTGCTGGCCGAGGCCAAGCGACGCGGCGTCGAGGTCGTCGTCTGCACCACCCCGGAAGCGGTCAAGATGCTTACCGACAACCCGACCGATACCAACGCCATCCTGCACGTCGCGGGATGAGCCGTCGCGTCGCGCTGCTCGGGGCCTTCCACCCTCGCCAGAACCGATGGTCGTCATGAGCGTCTTGCGCGTCACCTGCGGGAATTGTCGCCGCGGCTGGTACGTCGCCGGCAGCGTCTCAGTATACTTCCAGATGGACCTGGTGTCGCACCCCTGCCCCCGCTGCGAGGCGTACGCGCTGAGCTGCGCGGACGTCTCCCGACGGCGGCGGGCGGAGCCCGGGCCTCACCTCGTGCCGGTGGCGGCGCAGGAGGACCGACGGCCGAGCCCGCCCGCGGCGATGGACGAATCGGGGCGAACGGGAGACGGCGAATGGCAGGCGGAAAGTGGATCGCGGGACTGACGGCCCACACGCCGCTCGCCGACGCGGCCCGGCGCGTGCTGACGGTGCGGCTGGAGTTAGTGCGCGACCACCTGCCGCCGGCCCTGCATGAGGCGGAGCAGGATCCGGAGCACGTCCACCAGTTGCGCGTGGCCACTCGCCGGGCCCGGGCCGCCCTGGACATCTTCGCCGGCTGCCTACCGGCCAAGGCGCACAAGCGGGCCAGGCGCCAGCTGCGCGACCTGCGCCAGGCCGCCGGCGAGGCCCGCGACTGGGACGTCTTCCTCTTGACGCTGGCCGAACGGCAGGGCAAGCCGGCCGCGAAGCACCGGCCGGGACTCGACTTCCTGACCGGCTACACCCTGGCACGGCGCCTGGCCGCCCAGGACCACCTCCTTGCGGCCGGCCAGGACCACCCGTTTGCCTCCGACCGCCTCGTGTCCGAAACCGTGTGCGCCCTCCACAAGCCGCACGACGACTCGGCGGCGCGTGTGCTGATCGACCTGGCCCGGCCGACTCTCGGCGAGTTGCTCAAGGAACTGGACGCCGCGGCGGGGCGCGACCTGCACGATTACGAGCACCTGCATCGGGTGCGGATCATCGGCAAGCGCTTGCGCTACGCGATGGAGGTCTTCGCCGACTGCTTCGCGCCGGCGTTCAAGGAAGAGCTGTACCCGGCGGTCGAGCAGATGCAGGAAATCCTCGGCAACGCCAACGACAGCCACGCCGCCGCCGGACGGCTGGCGGAGTTGCGCGACCGGGCGAAGGCGCTGCTGGGGGAGCAGGCCAAGCGCGTGCTGCCGGGGATCGAGGCACTGCTGCGCTACCATGAGGAGCGGTTGCCGAAGGAGCGGGAACACTTCGAGGCGTGGTGGGCGCACTGGGGCGAGACGGGGGGCGAGGCGGCGTTCGCGGCGCTGCTGAAGAAGCCTGCAGCCGTTTAGCGGCCGCCCTCGGGGCGGCGCGGATTCCTCGTTTCGCGAAGCGATCAATCGACGGCGGCGCGGATTCCTCGTTTCGCGAACCGATAAATCGACGGCGGCTACAGCCACGCCGGCCGCTCGCGCGGCTCGACCAATTCCCACACCTGCCGGCAGCGCGGCCCCTGTCGTTCGTAGACCTCGCGTCCCTCCCCAACCGCCAACTCGCCGCACGGGCTGGCCCGCAGCCGGAACTCCGTCGGCCACGGCCCGCCCGCGTCGAGGAACGCCCGCCACAGCCGCACGCCCAGTTCGCGCCCCGCCTCGCCAGTCACGTGCCACGCCTCCTCGCCCAGCCAGCACCACGTCCGCTCGTCCGGGTCGGCCACGCCGAATGTCGCCTCGCCGTCGGCCAGCGCCTGGTAGGACAGCCGCAGTCCGCGCAGCAGGGCGTAGAACGCCAGCGCCTGGATGAAGCCGAGCCACCCCGGTCGCGACCGCTTGCGGTCGAACCAGTCGGCCCACGGTGCCGGCAGCGTCGTGAACGGGCCGGGCCGCGGCGCCTCCGCCCCCGCGCCTCCCGTCTCCCCCTCCGAGCGCAGCGGCATGAAGAAGGCCGCTCGCGTCAGCCGACCCTCGAAGATGCCATCCGCCACGCCGCCGCAGACGACGAAGGCCAACCCCGGCGCCAGCGCCAGCGGGGCCAGCAGCAGGCCGCCGGGCGCCAGCTGCTCCAACCAGGCCGGCTCCAGGTCGGGCGTCGCCGCCGTCACCATGACGCGGTCGAACGGGGCCGCCTCGGCGTAACCACAGCGGCCGTCGGCGTGCCGCAGTTCGACGCGCCGGCCGGCGAACGAATGCAGGTGGTCCCACGCCTCCGACAATACCTGCCGATCCACGTCGATCGACCACACCTGTCCCGGCCCCGCAGCGTGCGCCAACAGGGCGGCGTTGTAGCCGGTGCCGGCGCCGACCTCCAGCACGCGCTGCCCGGGCCCAGGCTTCAGGTCCTCCAGCATCTGCGCCATCAGCGACGGCTGACTCGACGAGCTGATCGGCACCGGCCCCTCGGTCCGCGACCCCGGCGACAGGCGCGTGATGAGTGCCCGGTCGGCGTAGAGCAGGCGCAGCACGTCCGGCCCGGGGTCGCGCCCCGGCACCTCGCGCCAGCGGCCGGCGCGGCGCTGGTACTGGTAGACGCGGTGCAGGAACAGGTGGCGCGGCGTTTCGCGGAAGGCGGCGATCAGGGGTGGCGACCACAGCGCCCCGAGGCCGATCAGGCGATCGACCATCGCTTCGTTCGCCTGTCTGGCGGCGGTCGGCGACATGGCAGAAGTCAGAAGGCAGAAGACAGAAGGGAGAAGGAAGAAGGCAGTAGGAAATGGAGCGGCTTTGCTTCTGTCTTCTCGCTTCTGTCTTCTGTCTTCTGACAAATCTCCTTGACGGCGGTTGCGCGGGGCCGTAAGGATGATAATTCAAAACTCCCGCGCGGACAAGGAGTTTGGCCGGCGCCGCGGCACGCCGGACCTTCACAATCGCGACACGACTTCGCGGCATCCCCTGTGCCTATAATCATTGCGTCAAGCCTACGAGTTGCAACCCGTGGGCTTAAGGGGGGGACACCTTTGATGGGCAAAGTGGTAGAGCAGGACCTGCTGGACAAGTGGAGCGTGCAGGATTCCGTCGAACTGTACGGCATCCGCCACTGGAGCAAGGGCTACTTCTCCATCAACAAGGAAGGGCACGTCGTCGTCCACCCGGACAAGCGCCCCGAGCACGCCATCGACCTCAAGCAACTCATCGACGACCTCCAGGCCCGCGGCATCCAGCTGCCGATCCTCCTCCGCTTCACCGACATCCTCCGCCACCGCGTCGGCGAGATCCACGACGCCTTCAAGGCGGCCATGCAGGAGTACGCTTACCACGGCGGCTACTGCTGCGTCTACCCGATCAAGGTCAACCAGCAGCGCCACGTCGTCGAGGAGATCCTCGACTTCGGCAAGCCGTTCCACTTCGGCCTGGAGGCCGGCTCCAAGCCCGAATTGCTCGCCGTGCTGGCCATGACCAACGGCCTGGAGACGCCAATCATCTGCAACGGCTTCAAGGACGACGAGTTCATCAAGATGACCGTCCTGGCCCGCAAGATCGGCAAGAACGTCATCCCCGTCGTCGAGAAGTTCACCGAACTGGAGGCCATCGTCCGCTACGCCGAGGAGTGGAAGGTGCGCCCCGTCATCGGCGTGCGCGTCAAGCTGGCCACCCGGGGAGCGGGCCGCTGGAAGTACTCGGCCGGCTTCCGCAGCAAATTTGGCTTGACCCTGGCCGAGGTCCTCGAGGCCATCGACTACCTCAAGCAGCGCGGCATGGCCGACTGCCTGCAGCTGGTCCACTTCCACCTCGGCAGCCAGATCACCAACATCCGCAACATCAAGAACGCCGTCAACGAGGCGGCCCGGGTCTACGTCGAACTGGCCCGCGTGGGTGCCGGCGTCAAGTACCTCGACGTCGGCGGCGGCCTTGGCATCGACTACGACGGCAGCCAGACCGACTTCGAGTCGTCGGTCAACTACACGCTCCAGGAGTACGCCAACGACATCGTCTTCCGCATCAAGAGCGTCTGCGACGAGGTCGGCGTCACCCACCCGACGATCATCTCCGAGTCGGGCCGGGCCGTCGTCGCCTACCACAGCCTCCTGGTCTTCGACGTCCTCGGCGTCTCGACCTTCGACCGTTACGAGGCGCCTGGCCAAGTGCCGGAGGACGCCCCGCAGCCGATCCAGGACCTGTTCGCCATCCACCGCGACCTGTCCAAGAAGAACCTGCTGGAGAGCTACCACGACGCCGTCCAGGCCGTCGATGAGACGCTCAACCTGTTCCGCCTTGGCTACCTGACGGTGGAGCTGCGCGCGACCGCCGAGTCGCTCTTCTGGGCGGTCTGCCGCAAGGTGCTGCGCATCATGGGCGAGCTGGAGTACGTGCCCGAGGAGCTGCACGGGCTGCCGGCAATGCTGTCAGATACCTACTTCTGCAACTTCTCGGTCTTTCAGTCGATGCCCGATAGCTGGGCGATCAACCAGCTCTTCCCGATCATGCCGATCCACCGGCTCAACGAGAAGCCGGCGCGGCGGGCGGTGCTGGGCGACATCACCTGCGACTCGGACGGCAAGGTGGACCAGTTCATCGACCTGCGCGACGTGCGCAGCGCCCTGGAGCTGCACCCCTACGACGGCCGGCCGTATTACCTGGGGGCGTTCCTTTTGGGGGCGTACCAGGAGATCCTCGGCGACCTGCACAACCTGTTTGGCGACACCAACGCGGTCCACGTCAGCCTGGAGGACGACGGCGGCATCTGCGTCGATCACGTCATCAAGGGGGACACGGTGCGCGAGGTGCTGGCCTACGTGCAGTACTCGGCCGACGAGTTGGTGGCGTCGATGCGCAAGGACGTGGAGCGGGCGGTGCGCGCCGGCCGGGTGTCGCTGGACGAGTCGCGGCAACTGCTGCGCTTCTACGAGTCGGGGCTGGAGGGGTACACCTACCTCGAAGAGCCGTGACCGGTCGGATCGGCCTTTTCTGCCGGCACATCAGATGCGGCACAGCAGCCGCACGATCTTGCTCCGCCAGCCCGCCGTCCAGACATGGCACCGCGCGGGCTTGCTGTCGAACCAGAAGTCGAGCTTGTTACTGCGCAATGCGGCCACGCCCAGCAGCGGCACGCGGGGAAACGGGGGTTGATTCGGCACCGGCGGGCCGATGGCGATTCCCTCTTCGAGTTCCAACCGAAACGGCTGCTTTCCCAGTGCGCGCTTCCACGTCCCGGGCGTGTTCGGGTGAATCCATACGTCCGCCTCATGGAAAGGGACATGCTGCTGGTTGACTTTCTTGGTCCCCCGCAAGGCCAGCAGGGTGGGGCGAATCCCGGTCCAGTCAATCAGGTGGTATTCGTGCAGGTAGAACGGGGCGCCATTGCCGGTGTCGAGGACGGCGGGGAATGGCGGCGAAATCCGCCGCGGGTCGCGCTCCCCGAGCAGGCCGATACTCAGCCAAACGAGGATCTCGTCACGATGGAACCGCACATGGCGTGACCCGAACGTGATGGTTTCCGTTTGAGTCGGCAGAGGTAGGCGATCGAGAATCTTCATGGGTCCGTCGAAGGCGGTACGAGTTCGTCCGTAAACTCGAACGGCGATTCTTTGAGCGAGGGTAACACCCACGGAGGCACTTTGTCTTCCTCGATCTTGCCCATGTAAAAGTCACCCGGTGGGAGCCCTCGTCCGACGCAGAGGTGGTACAGGTCGGTCTTCGTTTTGGCCATGCCGATCCGCTCGTCGCCGTGGTACGCCACCCACTTGTCGCAGTTGCGCCTGGATTTGAGGAGTTCCGGCAGGTCGCGCCAGAAGGCTTGCTGCGACCGAAGCATCTGCGGTGAGACGCCCGAGAATCCGTCTCCCAAGGGCGCCAGCGGGACACCCGTCAGGGTCTCGTAGTCCTCGGATCGCACCAGGATGTAAACAGCGCGCGACAAGGGATCGAAGACGCGCACCGGCTCGCCGTTGTGCTTTTCGAGGGCCTGCTGCTGCTCGTGGGTCAACTCGATCATGGTTCGCCTCCACCGTGATCCTACCCGGCCGGGCGGGGAGCCGACAAGCAAGATTCCTCGTTTCTCTTCCTCTTCTCGCGACCGGGAATGGCGACGGTGCAATCCGCACCTCGCGCAACACGGCCGCGAAGACTGCCGCATCTGCTGGAGCCCCTCGCCGTCGTGCCGGGCGTACCGGGTCTGCGCGGGCAAGGGCTCGCTGGCGGCGCGGTGTTCCAGGGGCACGCTCAGGTCGCTCAGCCCGGGGATAACCGCGTGTCCGACTTGTGCAGGGGGTGCTGGTCCTTGCGACCGTCGCAGAAGACCGCGACCCACTCGGCCAGCCGCTTGCCCAGCAGCCGGCACGCCGCCTGAGTCTCCTCCTCGCGCGGCTCGCGGGCGGTGACCGCGCCGTAGTGGGCGGTGGTCAGCTTGCCGGCGTAGTCGGTCACGCCGAAGACCAGGAAGCCGAAGTTCATCAGGACGGTGAGCAGGGACTGGCAGGCCAACTCGGTGCCGCCGCCCCAGCCGCCCGAGGAGGAGAAGGCGCAGGCGATCTTGCCGTCCACCTTCATCCAGTGCGGGGCCATCGGCTCGTCCCAGAAGCGCTTCATCTTCCAGGACAAGAGGCCCATGTTGGTCGGGCTCCCCAGCGCCAGCCCGTCGCACCAGAGCACGTCGTCCGCCGTCGCCTCCTCGACCTGGCGCAAGCGGACCTCGATGCCGGGGATAGTTCCGGCCCCTTCGGCGACCAGCCCGGCCATCTTCGCCGTGTTGCCGCTGGCCGAGTCGTAAAGCACCAGCACCTTGCCCATCGCGCTGCTCTCCTCCTCGATTGTTTTGGGTAGGATAAGTACACGTCGCTCTGGCGGCAATCCGGCGCGACGAACGACGTTAGAATGAGGAGAGGCCCGCTACCCATAACCTCTTCGGTGCAGTATGACCGCCTCCGTCCCTTCATCACGGCCAGATGCCGCGCTCCAGGGCGACGCGCTCGATGGCCACCGCCAGCGCCGACAGGCGCAGCTCCACCGGATCGTGCCCGAACTGGTGGTTCAGCGCCGCCTGCCGGTCCAGCACCGCGTCGGTTGCCCCCTCCATCTTGGCGCTAAGACACGGTGTCTTGACGACTCCCCACCCTTGCTTGCTTGATGCGGCCTTCCGAGTTGTGTCCTCTGCTCCGGCCGTAAATCAGGGCGATTCGCCGGGATGACTTTCCCATCGTGGTCCGCCGTTTATACTGCTGGATGGAGTTTCCCCGCACGAAGGCCGAAGTGGTGCTGGCATGAGCAGCCTGCCTACGGCGTTGTTCGACCGGCGGGCGGCTGTCGAGCGGTTGGTCGCGGCTGGCTTCCCGGAACAGCAAATGCCGCAACATTGGCATTGGGATTGGGGACAGAAGGTGCCGAGACTCCGCCTGCTCACCTACCGCGGCGTTGGGGTGGAGTGCGCCGGCGAGATGCAAGGACTCATGCTCATCGCCGCGGCCGGCCACGCGGCTCGCCTGCCTCCCGAGATGGGCCAGCCGATCGTGTACATCGATTACGTGGAGAGCGCCCCGTGGAATGTCCCGCCCCTGGCCGAGGAGGCCCGATTCGGCGGCGTCGGCAAGCGGCTGATTGGGGTGGCGGTGCGCGCGAGTAGCGATGAGGGGTTTCACGGGCGCCTCGGCCCGCACTCATTGCCGCAGGCCGAGGCGTTCTACGAGCAGAAGTGCGGGATGGTGCGGGTGGGTGTGGACCCGGACTACGAGTCGCTCACTTACTTCGAGCTGACCCGCGAGCGGGCTGCGGAGATTTTGGCGGGAGGGCCAGGCGCATGAGCACCATGAAGACAGCAGGTGATTGGTTCTGTGAGGGGGCCGATGGTGAGGTCGAGGCAGACATCTCGGTCGGCGGGTTGGCCGTGCGCCTGGCCGCCCAGGAGCGACAAGAGCGCAGCCCGGAACTGGCGGCCGTGGGCAAGATGATCGAACTGCGCCGGCGCGAGAAGGGTCTGTCGGCTGAGGACCTGGCCCGGCAAGCCCACATGACGGACGATTCATTATTCGACCTGGAACGGGGCGTGCGGATGCCGAACAGCCGGGACGTGATCGTCCTGGTGGCGGAGGTGCTCGACCTGCCGGGAGAGAAGTTGCTCATGGCCGCCGGCCTGAGCGGGGCGACCGCTCCCGACCTGAGTTCGGCCGCACTCCAGTGCGCCGCCCAGGCGAAGCCGCCGGAGCGGCTATCGCCTCCCGAGAACGCCGCGCTGGTTGCATTCATGGAGGCGCTGGCGGTAAAGTAAGGCAGCCGGCGGGCGCTGGCTCGAAGAGGAAGGAGTCATGTGATGCCGTTGCTCGACCACTTCCACCCGCCGCTGAGCCAGGAGCGCCACTGGGAATCGTTTCACGCCGCCTGGATCGGCTCTCTGGCCGACGCCCTGAACCGGACCTTGCCCCCGGGCTACTTCGCCGAGGAGCAGGTCCACGCCGGCCCGGGCGTCGAAATCGACGTGGCCACACTGGAAGGCAGGGCGGCGGTGGTAGGCGGTTCCCCGAACGGAGGGGGGACGGCCACCCTGACCGCGCCGGCGTGGGCACCGCCGGCGCCGGCCTGGACCGTGCCCGCGGTCTTCGCGGACGACTTCGAGGTCCGGGTCTTTTCTTCGCGCACCGGCCCCACCCTGGTCGCGGCCATCGAACTGGTGAGCCCCGGGAACAAGGACCGTGCCGAGGCACGCCGCGCGTTCGCGACGAAATGCGCCAGCTACCTGCATGAGGGAATCAGCCTGATCGTGATTGACGTGGTTACGGGGCGACGCGCTAACCTGCACAACGAGGTAGCGGAGTTGTTGGCGACGGGCGGGGAGGTGGCCTTGCCCGGGGAGACGGCGCTGTACGCAGTGGCTTACCGCCCGGTGCGCCGCGAAGGGCGGGAGGAGATTGACGGCTGGCCGGCCACGCTGGTCGTGGGGGAGCAGTTGCCGGTGCTGCCGCTGGCGTTGAGCGGCGACGTCAGCTTGCCCGTCGATCTGGAGGCGACGTACACGGATGCCTGCCGGCGCCGGCGGCTGGCGCACTCACCCGGCGGGGAGTGATGGGGCCTGGAAGCGGATGGTAAGCGATGGGGCGGGAGTCAGCGCCCCGAATCGAGTCCCGACCCCTTTGATCGTCCCCGGGGATGGCGGCGGCGTCCGTGCTGACGGCCTCGACCAGCACCGATTCGGGTGAGGCGACTGGATTCGCTTCCGCAAATCGCCGTCGTTGAGTAAAATGAGGCAAGGGCGCTGCCATGCCGTTGACAGCCTACGTTCCCAGGGATCTCGAAAGATACAGAAGACATGAGCAGAGCGCCCCTTTTTCGGCAAGCTTGCCGGCGGGCGTTTACGTTTACGTCCAGGATTGCGCCGGCGTCGTCTGGGTGGCACCGGATGGGTTCCACAGGCATCCTCGCGTCCTGGGTGGGGCAAGGCCGGCGGTTGCTGCCGGGGAGTTGACTCTTGGTGAAAACGGCGAAGTGCTGTCGATCAACAACCTATCGGGCACCTTTCAGTGCGCGCCTGATTGCTTACTCCTGGTTGTCGGGGGTATCGTCAGCCAGGGAGGCAAGGTCGTAGCGAGTGCGATCTCCCGATATGAGGTCTGAAATGACAAGCCAACCGCTCATCAATCCGGAAAAGCTCGCCACCGTGCGGCTCGCCACGGGAGAGTATTGGGTTCGACTGGCCTTATCGTTGACGCACGAGTTTACGGGTGGCGACCTGGTTCGGTTCGCCCCTGACGCAACGTCGTCTATCGAAGGTGCGGACAACTTATCGTCGTCCTACGACCGAGCGAACTGGGTGAGTGGCGTCACCAGCGGGGCGTTGTATGCATTTCGCGCCTTGGGCATCCCGCGCCAACGCGTGGTGTTGACCGAGTTGTCCGGTCGTTTACGAGCTTCTGACATGGATGGGGTTGCGAACGGTTCTGCAATCGCGATTGCAAAGCTCGCTAACAGGGAGTTGCCGAGCTTGCGCCCCGAAGGATGGGCCATTCAGGCACAGGTCTCCGAGCCACCGCTGGCCGCCTCTTCTCCGGCAGGTCAAGAGGAACGTGCCGCTTCATCACGCTCCAAGAGACTGATGATTCTGCGCGGGTTAACATCTCGGGAACTGTTCACGCTGATGACTCATGCCAGGTCCGAACTGTCGGCGGCAGACCTTGAATCGATTCGCGATATTGCGACAGAGAGATTGCCGGGTAAAGCAGCTTTACCCCACGCTGTCGAGCGAGAACTCCTGGAATTGGCACGAACGAAGGATGCGGACAACGGGGACGACGGCGGGAAAGAGGATGTCAACAAGATCCCAGCAGAACCCGGTGCCGTAGCCGACCGGCCACGGTGCGCCGAGTAACGGCGTCGTTGATCCCCGTGTAACACGGGAAAGGTTGAGCGTGATACCTTTGGGTCGCCTGACCTACCTGAAGGGGAAACCTGGAGGGGACAACAGCATGTCCGGAAAGCCGTGCTG
>DATFNV010000585.1:0-7599 GCA_035266225.1 Gemmataceae bacterium | reverse complement strand
CCGGTGCTGGTTGTGGCACTCGAAGCGGATGGCGTTGTAATCATTGTCGCGCGCCCAGGCGTGGACGGCGTCCATCAGCTGCGAGGCGATGCCCTGGCGGCGGCACTCGGGCACCACGCCGTAGAACCAGGCGAAGAAGACCGTCGGCTTTAGCTCGAAGCCAAGGAAGAAGCCGACCGGCCGCTCGCCGACGCGGGCCACCATTTGCAGGATGTTGTAGCGGCCGCGGAAGCGCCGGCGGAAGGACTCCAGGTCGCGCGACGGCCGGAAGATCTGGTTGTAGAGCTGCACGATGAGGGGCAAATCTTCCGGCCCCACGATGTCAACGATGGCGTCGGCCATGGGAAGCGACCTCAGGCGGACAGCACTCGGTAGGCGCGGCGAGGCGCACTCCTTCTCCCTCGATCATAGCCCCCCGGCCGGCGCGGAGCAACCGAGGGCGCGCGGGTGGGCGTCCTAGCGGTCCTGGGGACGGTAAAGCGAGGCGATCAGCTCCTGCCAGGTCGGGATGTTCCAGCTGGACAGGTCCTGGTCCCCTTCTTCGCCCTCGTCGGCCGGCGTGGGCGCCTCCTCGGCCTGCGGCGCCTCCTCGGCCTGCGGCGTCTCGGCGGCCTCCGCCCGCGCAGGCGGTTCGGCACCGCGTTTGCGCCCCCGGCCTCGCCGCGGCGAACGATCCTCGGGGGGTGGTTCCTCGGCGGGCGCTTCCGCCCCGCTCGGCTGCTCGGCCGTGTCCGCGGCGGGGGCCTGCTGCGCTTCCGGCGGCGCGGCACCGTTGCGCCCCGAGCGCCGGCCCCGGCGCCGCCGGCCGGGACGGCGGTCCTCCTCGGCCGGGGACTCTTCGAGCGTTTCCTCCGGGGCTTCGGGCGGTGTCGTAGCGGCGCTCGGCGGCTCGCCGAACAACTCCTCGCCGTGGGCCAACAGGTCTCCGCCGTCGTCCGCCGGCGGCACTTCGCGCCGGCGCCGGCCGCGCGGGGGCGGCGCCTCGGTGGGGGCTGGCTCCTCCGACCTGGGAGGGGCCTTCGCGACCGGAGGACGCGCGGCCGGAGCGGGGGGAGGGGGCACGGGAGAAGGGGGCACGGGGGACCGCTCCGCGGCGGCTTCGGGCTCCAACCCGAGTTCGCGGGCCAGCTCGGCCCATTGGTCATCCTGGTCAGGCATGGCAAACTCTCGAACTGTGCGAGGAAAAGGAATAGGGAACGAGGCTATTCTAGCAGGCAGTGCAGGGAAGGGAACCGGTCCGGCGCGGCGCTACGGCGGCCCGTCCTTCAGGTCGTCGATGAGCTGCTGCCGCACGCGCTCGGCGGCGGCCCTGACCAGCGCCGGGTCGTAGCCCTTGTCCTTCAGGGCCATGCGGACGACCTCATCGACCCGGTCGGCGCTGCGCCCCGACAGGACCAGCACGGCGCCGAGCGCTTCCTTGCCCTTCACGTCGCTGTCTTTCAAGCGCAGCTCGGGCCGCCCGGCAGCGGCGTGCTCGTAGGCGGCCAGCAGGTGGGGCCGGGCCTTCTCCCACTCACCCTTCATGCGACTCTCCAGCACGTCGTGCAGGGCGTCGGCGAAGCGCTCGCGCGACTCGTCCGCCGCCGCCGGCTGCTCCGGCGCGGCCCGGCCGGTCGGGCCCTCCGGGCGCGTGGCGGCCGGAGGCTGCGCCGCCAGACCGGCGACCTGGTGGCGCAGGCTCGCCGTCTCCCACAAGGTCGCTCCGGCAAGGAGGATCAGCAGGATCAGCAGCACGGCGCTGACGGCGACCAACAATCCCGACGTGCGCGGGGCGCGCGGGGCGTCTTCCTGATGTTTGCGGTCCACCTTAACCGCGACACCGGCGAGGTGGGGCGTCCACGCCACGAGGGGGCCGCGCTGGGCGTAGGCCGCCAGCGGGAAGTCGGAGCCGACCAGCGGCAGCCACTGCCAGGCGCGGCCGGCCCCCTGGTCCAGCAGGCCGAGACGGTGGTCCGGGTCGGACGGCGCCGTCGCGGCGAAGAGCAGGGCGCCCTCCTGCCACAGACGAATGGGCAGCACCGGCACCGGGTCGGCCGGCGCCGGCGCCGGGGCGACCTCGGCCAGCACCTCGGCCAGGGCGAAGTGTCCGCCCAGCGCGTGCAGGTTGTCCGACTGGGCCCGCCGTGCTTGCAGCCAGCGGTAGACGGCCAGCGCCGACGACACGTCCAGTTCGGCGGGGGCGAGGACGCCGATCAGTTCCAACCCGCCGCGGCGCCGACTCGGGGTGTGGTCGGCCAGCCCGTAGCGCGCCACGGCGATCAGCCGGCGGCCGTCGGCGAGGAGGACGGAACAGAACAGATCGGTGGGCGGCCAGTGGTCGGGATAGGGGGCACCCTGCAAACGGCGGGCGAGCGCCTCGACCTCGGCAGACCACGGAGCGGGCTCCGGCGGGGCCAGCAGGCGATAGCCAAGACTGCGCGGCGGCAGCCCTTCGAGGTGCTCGCCGTAGGCGAAGCCGTCCAGGGGAGCGCTCGGGGGGGACATGGCAACCTCATCCCGTTTAGAAACCAATGCAAAATACAAAATGCAAACTGCAAAAGGCAAAATGGGCTATGTCATTTTGCCTTTTGCAGTTTGCATTTTGTATTTTGCATTGAACACTTATAGCTTCACCACGGGCAGCAGGTCGGGCACCCGCGGAATCTGCGTATCGCCCGCCGGCACCAGGCGGATGTCCTCGTAATACTTGCCCGAGGTCGGCTTCTCGCCTTCGCGGTGCAGCCAGGCGCCGCGCAACAGGTGCTCGAATTCGTACAACCGCGACCGCCCTTGAATCCAGCTAAAGGCCCAGCCGCCCGCCTCACCAGGCTTGCGCAGCGGCAACTTCGCCCACAGCGCTTCCCCCGTTCGGTAGACGATGCCGCCCTCCCCGGTCGTCCGGAACGTGTACGTCGTCACGCGCCGCTGGGCGTCGTACTGACCCTCCCCGAGCGGCTCCAGCGGCAGGGGCGTCTGCTTCCCTTCGGCCTCGTAGGTGACGGTCAGGTTGCCCTGCGGCTCGACGCCCAGGTCGCGCGGGATGGCCAGGCGCAGGCGGCTCAGCTTGATGTCGAAGCGCTCGCGGCCGAGGAACGAGGCCAGTTCGTCCACCGGGTCGAGCACCTCCACGTCGGGGTCGGACAGCCGGCGCAGCACGCGCGCCAGCACGCGCCAGTCGGCCAACTCGTCCGGCCCTTGCAGCAGCCAGCGGCGCACCTCCTTCCAGCGCTCCGACGTCTCGCGGTCGTCGGTGCCCGCTTGCTTCAGGCGGCTCAGCACGGCGGCGCGGCCGCTCTCCAGGAGGTTCTGGTAGTTCGTCCGCGCCACCTGACGCAAGTCGGGCCTCGGCGCCTCGGGCAGGTCGGCGAGCGTGAAGTCCTCCTCGAACTTCGGGTAGTCCTTCTTCAATTCCTGCAAGCGGGCACGGGCGTCGGCGGGAGGGAACGGCCCCGCGGAGAAGACCAGCAGCGGCGGGTGGTCCGGCACGCGCCCCAGGCCGAGGGCGGCACTCAGGTCGAGCAAGCGCCGCAGCCGATCGCGCGTCGCCTCCCAGCCGGCTCGGGCCTCGACCACCGACGTGAAGCGCAGGGCCGTGTCGCGCAAGGTCGGCGAGTCGGTGTCGCGGAACGGCGACGACTCGGGGCGGCGCAGCAGGGCGCTGACGTCCTTCTGCCAGGCGCCCCAGTCGATCGACGCGCCGTTCGTTCCCGGTTGGCGGCCGGCGAAGGTCCACAGCGGCTCGCCTTTCTCGCGCAGGCCGGCGTACCAGTCGTCGGCGGTCTTCACCGCCCTGCGGAGCGCGGCGGCGTCCTCGAGCCGCCCCTCGCGCACCCGGGCGGCGTGTGTCTGTCCCCACTCCTCGCGCGGCACGGCCAGGGTCGTCTTCAGTCCCTGCTCGATTTTGTCCAGTTCGGCGAGGCTGCGGGCGTCGGCCGGGGGGCGGGCCTCCCGCAGCTTGCGGTAGTAGGCGTCGTACTCCTGCAATTCCTTGAGCCGCTCGTTGATGTACTCCTGCTTTTCCGGGGGCAGTTTGCCGAACCGGGGGTCGTTGCGGAATTCGTTGAGAACGGCGATCCGCTGTGCGAGCTGTTCCGGCGACCCCTGGAGGCGCTCCGCGGCGGTCAGGCCCTCCCTGGACTCGTAAGTCTCGATCTTGTTGAGCAGTTCGGCGCCCTGGTTGCTGGTCCCGGGCCGAGTCCAGATCCAGAGGGCGGCGACGGCAAGGAGGGTGACGAGACCGACGGCGCCGGCGACGGTCCAGAGGAGGCGGTGGCTCGAATGGCGGCGGCGGCGGTGGAAGTCGCGCGCCGCGTGCAGGCACTGGCGGAACAGCTCGGCCACGCCGTAGGGCTCGCGCGGCTTGGCCGGCGCGTCGGCCAGGGGGGGGCGCTTGACCGCGGTGGCCCACAGGTGCAGGTCGATGCGCCCGAACGACAGCGGCCCCTCGGCCGCGGCCTTGCGGGCGAGGAAATCCTGGAAGCGGCCATCGACCTGGCGCTTGCGCTCCTCCACGTGCTCCATCCAATCGAGAGTGCTGTCGTTGGGCTTGGCGAGCAGGTCGCACTTGGTCAGCACCAGGAAGACGGGCAGGCCGCCGACCTCGGCGCGCTGGCCGCGGCCGCGCTCCAGCAGGCGCAGGAAGCGGCCGAACTCCTGGAAGTCGGCGTCCACCTGAGCCGGCGGAGCCGAGGCGTCGATGGCCAGGATGAGGGTGTCGGCCAGGAGGACCTCGTAAGCCAGCGTGCCTTCCGGGCTGGCGGCCTCGAGCGATTTGCGGCGGACGAGCAGGTCGTTGGCGACGCGGCCGTCGCAGTCGATCAGCAGCCCCTCGGCCCGGCCGCCGTCGTGCTCGTCGGCGAACGGCTCGAAGGTGATCGGGTACGGCACGATCTCCTCGACCGTGCGGCGCGGGCTCTCCTCGTAGAGGCGCTGGCGCAGCTCGCCGAGCCCCTGCGACAGGTCGGCGAGTCGGCCGTGAAGGAGGTGTTCCTGCGCCTTCGCCGCCTCGCCCAGGGCACCGAGCAGCGACGACTTGCCGGCGGCGGGCATGCCGAACAGGACGATGCGCAGGGCGTCGCGGCGGACGGTCGGCGGGGCGGTCGGCGTGGTGGTATCCGGCATGGCCCGGGTTCTTCCAGGGAGAATGGTGGGGCGAACGCTAAGCCGCAAGCGGCTAGGGCGGCGGGCGCGGCGGCGTGACGGCGCTCAAGCCATTCCGCCTGGCCCACTCGGTCAGTCGGGTCACCGCGGGGGCGTTGGGATCCGAACTCTCCTCGGACACCTGAATGCCCGTCACGGGGGGGGTCGCCTTCTTCTGCTCCAGGAGGTAGGCCGTCAGCTCGTCGAACTTGAACTTGCGCGGCCCGCCGGGCGTCTGCACGCGGTAGACGGCGGGGTACTCGGGGAGCAGCTCCACTTGCAGCGTTAGGCCGGGGGCGGCCTTGCCGGTCTCGCGCGGCCCGCTCTCCCGGCCGGTGCCGCCTTCGCGGCCGGTCGTCGCCGGCGGCGGCTCCTTCCCGCTGCCCCCGCCCGCGCCGCCGCCGGCGCTGCCGAACGGCCACCAGCCGCCGCCGCCGCCGAACCCGCCGCCCGGCCCACCGAATAACATCAGCGCCACCAGCCAGCCGCAGACGACCGCCCCCAGCAGGCGGATGATGTTCAAGGGCACGCGCGGCACCGGCCGCGTCGTCAGCAGCCGCGACAGCCCTTGCGTGATCAGGCCGATGGCGAGGCCGCCCACGGCCGCGGCACCGGCCACGGCGAGGATGCGCAGCACCCACTGCCCGATCAGGTCGCCCCCGGGCATCTCCAGGCCGAACGGAGCCGCTGTCGTCATGGCTTGCCGCCTTTCAGCGACGCGCCCGGGATGTCCCAGCCGTGGGCCACGTCCTTGAACCACTTGTCGTACGTCTCGCGCTGCTTCAGCAGCGGGAACGGGCTGGCCGGGTCGCGTGGGTACAAGATTTCATAGTACAGCTCGCGCTGGCCTTCGCTGATCGAACGGCGATCGCGCTGGACCAGGGCCAGGGCCTCGGCCTCGTTGCTCACCTCGGCGCGCTCCGGGTCGTTGTAGTACAGTTTTCCGGTCTTCGCGTCGATCTCCAGCACGCGCACCGCCAGCCGCTCCTGGAGCACCTGCATCTTCGCTTTCCGCAATTGTTCCAGCTCGGCGCGCAGCTTCTCGGGCGTGTCGGGGCGCTCCTTCGCCGAGTCCTGGCCGGTGCGCTCGCTGTCTCCGTCGGGGGAGCCGGAATGGTTTTCGTCGGCCTCGGCAGGCGCCTTGACCAGGGGCATGAGGAGGAAGATGCAAAACAGGAGTGTCAGCACGTCGATCAGCGGGATGAAGAACCGCGTCACGCTGCGCCGGGGCATTTGGATCATGGCAGGATCTCGGGCCGCTTGCGGCTTCGCAGGTCATGCGAAGCCGCAAGCGGCCTTCTAGTGCTTGTCGTGAGCCGGCTCGCCGCCGCCGAGCGCCTGGATGAGCTGCCGGCCGAGCAACACGACCCAGCTGGGCAGGATGTTCACCAGGGCCATCAGCAATCCGCTGCCGGTGGCGGTGATCGCGGGGGCGTAGTTGTGGATCACCTGAGCCGGCGTCACCTGCCCCGTGGTGCCGGCGAAGGTTTGCAGGATGCCGGCCACCGTGCCGAGCAGCCCGAGCAGGGGGAACCACTCCGCCGCCTGCGCCAGGTGGCTCAGCCACGGGTCGGGCCGCTCGTCGAAGCCGGGGCCGCGCCAGCGCAAGGCTCGCCACGCCAGGACCAGCTGGACCCAGAACAGGGTGCAGCCGAGCGCCAGAATGAGGACGTCCAGGGCCGTCAGGTGGGACAGGTAGAAGTCGCGGGCGGCGGCGGGCAGGGCGACGGCGATCAGCGCCGCCGCCAGCAGCGGCACCAGGCAGAAGGTCAGCGGCAGCACGGACTGAATCAGAGTGCGGCGCACGGGCGGCCCTCCCCCGGCGATCAACCGGGGTTGTGATGATCGTCAGGCTTCGACGTGCCCTTCCCGGTTTCGCTCGACTTCTCCGAACTCGGGCCGGGGTGGGTCCCCTTGGCGGAACCGGTCGCCGCGGACGGACCGCAACCGACCAGGGACGACAGGACCAGCGCCCCCAGCAGGGCGGCGGTCGGCAACCAGCGGGACATCGCGTCATCCTCCCTTTCTCGGGACCCGCAGCGCGTCGGGCAGCGGCTGAGGCCGGCCCTCGCGATCGACGCAAGCCAAGGTCGTATTCCCCTCGGCGATCAGGGTGCCGTCGCGGAACACCAGGTAGGCGTGGTCGATGCGAACCGCCGTCGTCTTCGCCACCGTCGTGCGGACGGTCAACAGGTCGTCGTAGTAGGCCGGGCGCTTGTAGCGCACCTCGACCTTCGTCAGCACCAGCAGATAGCCGTTGTCTTCGAGGTCGCGGTACGACAGCCCGAACGAGCGCAGCAATTCCGTCCGCGCCTGCTCGAAGTACACCAGGTAATTCGCGTGGTGCAAGAGCCCCATCCGGTCGGTCTCGGCGTAGCGCACGCGAATCGCCGTGTCCCCGCTGACCCTTGGCTCCTCAGACATCGGCATCCTCTCCGGTGTGCGGCCGCTTGCGGCTTCGCAGGGCATGCGAAGCCGCAA
>DATFNV010000584.1:0-4458 GCA_035266225.1 Gemmataceae bacterium | reverse complement strand
CCGCGGCTGCGCGCAGCCGTCAGCGGCGCAACGCCTTGATCCGTCAGCGGTTACGGCCGAATCGCCCGGAAAACTGCAACGGCATAGGGTCGGGAGTCGTTTCCAGACAGGTAAAGGGGAAGAAGCGACTCCCGACCCCTTTCCTCCTCTCTTTTCTTGCTCCGTCCTCTTTTCTTTCTCGGGGGGTTGACGTGCGGGCGCCGCGCGGCAAGATGAGGGGTATCCCGCGCAGCGCGGCGCGAGCCGTCGTCGCAAGACCGCGGGTGCGCCGACGATCGATGGCCCGCTCCCCCGGCAACGATGATGGACCACACCCCGCCAACGTCATCTCACCGCGGCCCGCCCTCACGGCGGCGCGGGCGGCTCGTCGTGCTGATCGCCCTCCTGTCGGGGTCGGCAGTCGCCGGCGTCTGGTGGTGTCTGCGCGGCCGGCCGGCTCCCGAGGTCGCCCCCCCGGCCGCCAACCAGCCCGACGATCCGCGCCTGACGTTCGACACCCGTTACCGGAACGTCCGCCCGGGTGTGGGCTACGTCGGGGACGCGGAGTGTAGCCGCTGCCACGCGTCGCTGAGCAAGTCGTACCGGCAGCACCCGATGGGTCGGTCACTCGCCCCGGCCCCCGGCCCGCGCGGGGCGGAGCACCTGGGCGAAGGTGGGCGCGCCGCGTTTGAAGCCCTCGGCCTGGGCTACGTCGCCGAGCGGCGCGGCGACCGTCTCTTCCACCGCGAAACGGTGAGCGGCCCGGGCGGTGAGGTCGTGGCCGCCGTCGAGGCGGAGGTCGGCTACGTCATCGGCTCCGGCCGGCGCGGGGCCGGCTACCTGGTCGTGGAGGACGGCTACGTCTTCCAGTCACCCATCAGCTGGTATCCCCAGAAGGGAGTCTGGGACCTGTCTCCGGGCTACCGCGAGCGGAACGAGCACTTCGACCGGCCGGTCACCGCCGAGTGCCTGTTCTGTCACAGCAACCGGGTCGAGCCGGTCGAGCACACCGCCAACCGCTACCAGGTGCCCGTCTTTCGCGGCGCGGCGATCGGCTGCGAGCGCTGCCACGGGCCGGGCGAGCTGCACGTCCGGGAGCAGGAGAAGCCGGACGAGCCGGCCGAGGACGCTGACACCATCGTCAACCCGCGCCGCCTGGAGCCGGCCCTGCGCGAAGCGGTGTGCGAGCAGTGTCACCTTCAGGGTCAAGCGCGGGTGCTGCGGCGCGGGCGGGGGGTGTTCGACTACCGCCCCGGTCTGCCGCTCGACCTGTTCTGGTCGGTGTTCGTTTTCCCGCCCGGGGCCGTCGCCGACCCCAAGGCGGTCGGGCAGGTGGAGCAGATGCACCAGAGCCGCTGCTACCAGGCCAGCGCGGGGGATCTGGGGTGTACCTCGTGCCACGATCCGCACAGGCTGCCGCCCGCGGCGGAGAAGACGGCGTTTTACCGCGGCCGCTGCCTGGACTGTCATCGCACGCGGGCCGGCTGCTCGCTGCCGGCCCCGGCCCGCCGGGCCTGGGGGGATGACTGCGTCGCCTGTCACATGCCGCAGCTCTCGGCGACCGACATCGCCCACGTGGCCGCCACGGACCATCGCATCTTGCGCGACCCCGAGCACGAGCCGCGCCAGGCCGATCCGGCAGGGGCGCCGCGGGGGCCGCCATTGCTCTCCTTCCGCGGGCGTGCTGGGCCCGGGCGCGGCCGGGACGACGGGCGCGACCTGGGCGTGGCGCTCACAGACCTGGCCGACCAGGCGCCCCCGGGAGCCGTGCGCGTCCACTTCAGCCAGGCGGCCCTGCCTTTGCTCGAGGAGGCGACCTGGGCCGCCCCGGACGACGTGCGCGCCTGGGAAGCGCGCGCGGTCGCGCTGCGCTCGCTCCACCAGCCGCGCGAGGCCCTGGAGGCGTGCGAGAAGGCCCTGGCCCTGACCCCCAGGCGCGAGGTCGCCCTGGCGGAAGCGGCGACGGCCGCCGGTCAACTCGGCCGGGCCGAGGACGCGATGGACCACTGGCGGCGGGCGGTGGCCGTCAGTCCCCGCCGCTGGCGTTACCATTACGAGCTGGGACAGCTCCTCTGGGACCGGCGGCGCTGGGCGGACGCGCTGGCCGAGCTGGACACCGCCCTCCGCCTCAACCCGGCCGATGTCAACGCCCGGATCCTTCAGGTCGCGTGCCTGATCAACAACGGCCAGGAGGACCAGGCGCGCGCGGCGTTCGCGCGGCTCATGGCGCTGAAGCCGCCGCGGGAGGAGGAACTCCGCCGCTGGTTTACGAGCCGGCTGCCATAACTCACGGGCGCGGCGCGGCGTCCCGCCAACCCGCTCGTATTCATCTCATGAAGGGGTCATCCAGATAAAAAAGAGAGAAAAGATGTCATTAACCTTTTCTCTTGACGGGTGCGCTGGCACGCGAATTGTTCCCCCAAGGCAAGCGAAAAAATCGGCAAGCTCCGCAGGAGCCGCAATTTTCTCCCTGACGAATCGTTTCATTGCCCCCCCTGCGAGGTGTCTGCCAAAGGCGTGAAACGAATGGCGACCGCCGGCCGTAAGACGGCGATTGCTAAGGACATGGGGAAACGCGATTCGTTTCACCGCCGGTGAAACGAATCGGCCGGGCAGGCCGCGCGGCCGTGTTCGGCACGGTGGCCCGCACCTGACCTCGGGCGGCGCAACCGGAGGCGGAAGAAGGAGACCTGTCTGCTTCCGCCACCGCATCGGCGAGGGCTGGGCGAAGGCCCTGCCAGGCGCCGAACCGGCTAACTTCAGCGAGCGGCGGGGCTTGCCCCCGCCGTTTGCCGGCACAGCGGGGACAAGCCCCGCCGCTCGCCACGGCAGCAACTAGAAACGCCTCTGGTTCGGCTTCCTCCACCCCCTTATAATTCACAGTTCCCGTTCCCGGGTTGTCCGCCATGTCGGCGGGCGGGGCACGGGGCGTAACCTCTTTTCAGTGGATGCCTCACGCGGCGGCCGCGGTGCGTGCCGCGGCAACGGCGCTCGTGGGGTCGCAGAGGAAGCATTTTCATGGCCAACCGCAACTTGCTCCGCCAGTACGACCTTTCGGCCGACGAACTCCAGCGCGAGCTGGAGATCATCTTCGACCAGCCCGATCTCGGCAAAGGCGTTGAGGACTGGCTGCCGCCCGCGGAGCAGGAGTTCGAGACCAACAAAATCGTCAAGGGTCGCGTCATCAACATCGTCGGCGACGACGTGCTGGTGGACGTCGGCTACAAGTCCGAGGGCATCATCCCCCTCAACGAATGGTACGACGAGGGACAGGACAAGGTGGTGCCGCCGCAGCCCGGCGACGAAATCCTGGTCCTGCTCGACGCCGTCGAGGACGAGTCGGGCGCCATCGTCCTGTCCTACCGCAAGGCCAAGCGACAGGCGGAGTGGGAGGCGGTCATCGCCAAGCACCGCGAAGGCGACGTCGTCTCTGGCCAGGTCACCCGCAAGATCAAGGGCGGCCTGCTGGTCAACATCGGCGTCAACGTCTTCCTGCCGGCCAGCCAGGTGGACATCCGCCGACCGCCCGACATCGCCGACTACATCGGCAAGACCATCGAGTGCAAGATCCTCAAGATCGACGAGGCCCGGCGCAACATCGTCGTCAGCCGACGCAAGCTGCTCGAGGACCTGCGCGAGACGGCCAAGAAGAACCTCCTGTCGGAGATCGAGGTCGGCCAGGTCCGCAAGGGCATCGTCAAGAACATCGCCGAGTTCGGCGCCTTCGTGGACCTCGGCGGCATCGACGGCCTGTTGCACATCACCGACATGGACTGGGGCCGCGTCAGCGACCCGCGCGAGAAGGTCCACATCGACCAGCAGCTCGAGGTGTACATCCTGCACGTCGATAAGGACAAGGAGAAGATCGCCCTGTCGCTCAAGCACAAGACGCCGAGCCCGTGGACCAACGTGGCCGACAAGTACCCGGTCAGCAGTCGCCACACCGGCGAGGTCGTCAACGTCATGAGCTACGGCGCCTTCGTCAAATTGGAGCCCGGCCTCGAGGGCCTGGTCCACATCAGCGAGATGTCCTGGACCAAGCGCATCAACCACCCCAACGAACTGGTCGCCATCGGCGACAAGATCGAGGTCCAGGTCCTGAACATCAACAAGGACAAGCAGGAAATCTCGCTGGGCATGAAGCAGGTCCAGCCCAACCCGTGGGACAAGGTTGCCGAGAAGTACCCGCCGGGCACCATCGTCGAGGGCGTGGTGCGCAACCTCACCAACTACGGGGCCTTCGTCGAGATCGAGGAGGGCATCGACGGCCTGCTGCACGTTAGCGACATGAGCTGGGTGCGCAAGGTGGTCCATCCCAGCGAGGTCGTCAACAAGGGCGACCGGGTCCGCTGCGTGGTGCTCAACGTGGACCAGGACCGCAAGCGCATCGCCCTGGGCCTGAAGCAGATGGCCAACGACCCGTGGGAGGGCGACATCCCCGGCCGCTACCACCCCGGGCAGATCGTCAAGGGCAAGGTG
>DATFNV010000583.1:0-9530 GCA_035266225.1 Gemmataceae bacterium | reverse complement strand
GGACACACGGCTTGCCGTTGGGCCGCACCCGGAAATCGACACGGGCGTAGTCGCGGCAGCCGAGCAACCGGAAGGCCTGCTTGGCCACCGAGTGCAGCCGCTGGGCCAGGCGCGACGACACCTCCGCCGGGTACTTCGCCGGGGTCGCCTCGTAATCTCGCGAGCCCGGCTTCCACTTGGCGTCGTAGGTCACGATCGGCCAGTAGCCCGGCCCCTGGTCCACGAAGACGATCTCCGACACTGGCAGGGCCTGCAGGTCGGGCGCCTCGATCAGGCCGACGTTGAACTCGCGGCCGCGGATGAATTCCTCCACCAGCACCGGCGGACCGTAGGCGTCGAGCAGGTACGCCACCCGTTCGTTGAGGCGCTCGAGGTCGGTCACGACGCTGTTCTGGTCCAGGCCGACGCTGGCGTCCTGGAGACCCGGCTTGACGATGACAGGCCACTCGATGGGACACTCCTCGACCGGCCCCTCTTCGACCACGAAGAAGTCGGCGGTCGGCAGACCGGCGCCGCGGAGCAACCGCTTGGTCCAGGCCTTGTCGCGGCCGATGCACAACGTCTGGAAAGGGCAGCCGGTGTACGGGATGCCGAGCCACTCGAGCAGGCCGGCGGCGTAGGCCTCGGTGCTGTTGTGGTCGGGGAGCCCCTCGAAGAGGTTGAACACCGCGTCCGGCCGGGCGCGGCGCAGGGCCGACAGCAGGGCGGCCGGGTCGCGCGACACGCCCAGGCGGCTCACCTCGAAGCCGGCGTCGCTCAGGTGGCCGGCGACGGTATCGACGGTGAAGAGGACTTCGTGCTCAGACTCCGCGTCGGAGTGATCGGCCGGCAAGACCGGCTCGTTGTACAGGACGAGAACCTGCATGGTCGGCCCTTCTTCCCGCGCGCCGAATCCCCGGGAGCGTTCAAGCCTTCGTTCGCGGGAGATTCGGCTCGGCCGGAAGGTGGTAGGAGGTAGGATGACACGTCACTCTATCTTGCCCGCGGCGCCGCCCCACGCAATGCCTAATGCACGGGCCCCTTCCGGCGGGCAGAGGAGGGAGGTCAGGTCTTCGCGGTCGTCACGGTTATGCCGGCCCGCGCGTGGCGGTCGAGCGCTTCCTGCACGATGGTTCCGATCAACTGCTCGTAGCTCCAGCCGATGCCCCGCGCCAGGATGACAAGATCGCTGTAGTCGGGGTTCAGACCGGGCAGCGGGTTGACTTCCAGGAAGTAAGGCACGCCGTCCCGCAGCCGGAAATCGAGCCGCGACACGTCCCGACAGCCCAGCACACGGTACGCCCGCAGCGCGGCACTCTCGACGGCCTTCGTGTCGGCGGCGGACAACCGGGCCGGGCACTCGTAGCTCACCTGGCGCTCCCAGTCGCGCTTCACTTCCAGGCTGTAGACGAAGCGATCCGACGGCCGGGTCGGCACCACGCGCATGATCCCCAGAACCCGCGGCGGGGCGTTGCCGAGGACGCCGACTGTCAGCTCGTCGCCCTGGATGTATTCTTCCACTAGCACCGGCTGAGAATAGTCCTGGAGCATCGATCCGACCACGTCCGCCAGGTCGGACGGGTCATCGACCAGGCACTTGTTGCGGATGCCCTTGCTCGAGCCTTCCCACGCCGGCTTGACGATGACGGGGAAGGCCAAAGTACTGAGTACTGAGTACTGAGTACTGAGTACTGAGTCAGCCTCCGCGGGGTCGATGATTACGCCCCGGGGGACGGTCACGCCGGCCGACTCGACCAGGCGTTTCGCACAATCTTTGTCCAGCGTGGCCGCCAGGGTCAGGGGGTCGCTGCCGGTGTATGGGATGCCAAGCATCTCCAGCACGGCGGGCACCCGCGCCTCGCGGCAGCGGCCGATGCCCTGACCTTCCGCGAAATTGAAGACGAAATCCGGCGGGTCGGCCAGGAGCCGCTCCAGCAACTCCCGGCCGTCGCCCAGTTTCTCCACCCGGTGGCCCAGCCCGCGAAGCACCTGTGCTATCGCCTCGACGGTCGCCGGGCTGTCAAACTCTTCCTGAAAGTCGTCGGGCAGGTCCGGACGCCCCGACAGATCTCCCTTCAGGTCGTAAGTGATGCCGACTTTCATCCGTGACTCGATGTCATTCACCTGTCCCGTTTAGCGGCCGCCCTCGGGGCGGCGCGGATTGATCGTTTCGCGAAACGATCAATCGGGGCGGCGGCTAAACACGTCTGTTAATGTCCGTTGAGGCTCACCAACTCCTCGGTGTGGCCGTTCCGCCGCACCCCGAGCGGGATCACCTCTTCGAGATGGCCGTTGGTGTGGCCGTTGGCATGGCCGTTGGTCTGATGGTGCCCGTTGCCGCAGGGCCCCGCGGCCTCTTCGTCATGATTCGTGTGAGCGTGCAGCCTGCGCCGGGCCATGCGCTCGCTGTCTTCGGGGATGATGACCGACTTCGTCCCCTGCAACAGCGACGACACGCCGCGCGTCTTCGTCGGCTGCACCGTGTTCGGTTTGTCTTCTGCCTGGTAGCGCACCAGCATGCCTTCAAAGTTCCGCAGCACGACGGCGTCGTCGGACGCCGACACGAGGTAGTTCGGCATGAGCGGGATTTTGCCGCCGCCGTGGGGACTATCGACCACGTAGGTCGGAATGCCCAGGCCGGACATGTGCCCGCGCAGGCCCTCGATGATCTCCAAGCCCTTCCATACCGAGGTACGGAAGTGGCCGGCCCCGATAACGGGGTCGCAGTGGAACAGGTAGTAGGGGCGGACCTTGATGCGCAAGAGCGCTCGCATCAGGGACCGCATCGTCGCCAGGTCGTCGTTGACCCCCTTGAGCAGCACGGTGTGGTTGTTGACCGGCATGCCTGCCCGTAAGAGCGCCTTGCACACCCGGGCCGCCTCCGGCGTCACCTCGCGCGGGTGGTTGAAGTGCGTCTGGATCCACACCTTGTCCGCGCTCGCCAGCAGATCGATGAGCGAGCCGTCGTACAGCTTCTGCGGCAGGGTGACCGGCACCCGCGTGCCGATGCGGATGACATCGACGTGCGGGATGGCCGAGAGGCTCTCCAGGAAGAAGCGCAGCTTCGTCTGCGGCAGCGTCAGCGGGTCGCCGCCGGACACGATCACGTCGCGGATCTCGGGGTGGTCGCGGACGTACTCGACCATGCGCTCGTCGTTTCTGCTGACCGCGTCCCAGCCGCCGCGCACCATCGTCGCCCGCTTGCGCGTGCAGAAGCGGCAGTACATGGTGCAGACGTGTGTTGTGACGAGCAGGGCCCGGTCCGGGTAGCGGTGCGTCAGGCCGGGGACCGGCGCGTCCTTGTCCTCTTCCAGCGGGTCTTCCAGTTCGTACCCCGACTCGTTGCGCGCCTCCAGCGGCGACGTGACCGACTGGAGCCGGATCGGGTCGGCGGGGTCGTTCGGGTTGATCAGCGAGAAGTAGTACGGCGGGATGGCCAATTTGTACTCGGCCTCAAGGGAGCCGATGGCCTCCAACTCCTCCGGCGTGAAGGAGAGGAGATCGCGGAGTTGACGGACGGACCGGACGGCGTGCTGGGACTGCCAGCGCCAGTCGTCCCAGAGGTGATCGGGTACGTCGCGCCAGAGCGGGTGGCGCCGCGGCTTACCGGGAGGTTCGTCTTCCTCGATCCCGGAGGCCGGTTGAGGGATCGGGGCTGCGTCGAGCCCGGTCCGCTCTTCAGATTCGCTCATACGTCGAGTTACCTCCAAAAAAACACAGTTGTCAGGTGCTTCGGCCCGGCGTCGGGTGTGACGTGTCACGGTCACGCGGCCGGTGAGGCACTCCCGTTAATCGCGGCATGTTACCGTAGGCACGTCAAAACACAAGAGCTACCCAGGCCGATTCCATCGCTTTTGCCAATTTTCGTGTCCCGGCCTTGCTAATCCCCGCAAGGTCGCCCGATTCTCCCATTGTCGGCGCTCCGTCAACCCGCCCGGACTCCGTCCCCCGCGGTCGCGCGGCGGTGGGCAACCCTCATGTCGCCGCGCGTGCAGCTGGCGCCGGCACCGGCGCCTCACCGTAGCGGCAAGCTGCCAGCTTGCCGGCACCCGACCTACTGTAGCCCGCAAGCGGGCAGCTTGCGGCTACGGACCGATAGGGGGGTTACGCCACCCCTGCGCCGCGGATACACTGGCCCTCATGAACAAGGACACTTCCCCGGCGCCGCGCCCCGGCCTGGTCCGCGCCCTCGGCCCCTTGATGGCGACGGCCGTCGTCGTCGGTTGCACCATCGGCTCGGGCGTCTTCAAGAAACCCCAGGCCGTCGCCCAGGTCGTCCCCGACTACTGGACCGCCGCCCTGGCCTGGGTGCTGGTCGGGCTGCTCGCCCTTCTCGGCGGGCTGAGCGTCGCCGAGGTCGCCGTGCTCTACCCCCGGGCCGGCGGGCCGTACGTTTTCCTGCGCGAGGCCTACGGCCGGCTCACCGGCTTCCTCTACGGTTGGGTCGAGTTCTGGATCATCCGCTCCGCCTCGATCGCCGCCCTGGCCACCATCTTCAGCGAATCGCTGTTCAACGTCCTGCGCGAGCCGGCCCTCGCCGGCCGCCTCGGCTACGCGCCCGACGCCGCCGCGCTGGGGCCGGCGAACGAGAAGTACATGACCCTCGCCGTGATCGTCGGGCTGGCGCTGGTCAACGTGCGTGGGGTCAAGTGGGGCGGGGTGTTACAGCTTTTTATCACCCTGGTCAAGGTCGGATCGCTCCTCGGCATTATGGCCCTGCCGTTCCTCTTCGCGCCCGACCCCTCCCCCTGGCCTCCGGTGGCGCCCGACACCATCCGGACGGACTCCTTCACCCTTGGGGGCTTCGCGTCGGCCCTGCTGGCGGTGCTGTGGGCCTACCACGGTTGGATGAATGGGGCAACCGTCGCCGGGGAGGTCAAGGACCCGCACCGCAACGTCCCCATATCCTTGATCGGCGGTGTGGCGATCATCATTGCACTTTATCTGGGGGCAAATTGTGCTTACGCCTGGGTGATCCCGCAGGAACAGATGGCCGGCGTTGTGGACATGCCGGTCGCGACCCTGTTCAGTGTCCGCCTCCTGGGGTCAGTGGGTGTGGTCGTGATGTCGCTGGTCGTGATGTGTTCCGTGTTCGGGGCGCTCAACGGCAACATTCTGGTCGGCCCGCGCGTGCTGTACGCGATGGGGGAGGACCGCCTGGCACCGGAGGCCCTCGGGCGGGTTCACCGGCGCTACCACACGCCCGCCGTCGCCATCCTGGTGCTGACCGGATGGTCCTGCCTGCTGGTAGTGGCCGTGGCCGGCCTGACAACGGTCCGTTTGCCCACCTTTGCGCTGCTCGGCCGGACGATTGACCTTAACCTGCCGCCGGGCAAGGCCGCCTTTGACGTGCTGACCGACTTCGCCATGTTCGGCGTCGTCATCTTCGAGACGATGGCCGTGGTTTCCATCTTCGTCTTCCGCCGGCGCTACCCCAAGGCCGAGCGCCCTTACCGCTGCTGGGGCTACCCCGTGACGCCGGCGCTGTACGTCGTGCTGCCCGCCCTGATCCTGGGCAACTACTTCGTCAACCAACGGCTCGAAGCCCTCAGCGCCGTCGCCATCATCCTCGTGGGGGCTGCGGTGTACGCCGGATGGTTGCGGCAGCCCGCCGCGCCGGAGAGTACCGTTTGACCCCCGTGCCCGTGCCCGTGCCCGTGCCCGTGCCCGGTCTGGAATCGGGCACGGGCACGGGCACGGGCACGGAGGTCCCGCCATGCCTGCCCCCTTACCGCCTCCCGGGCCGAGGGGCCACTGGCTGCTCGGCACCCTGCCCGAGTGGCGCGCCGACATCCTGGGCTTCTACACCCGCTGTGCCCGCGACCACGGCGACATCGTCGGCCTGCGCATGGCCAACCGCCGCGTCGCCCTCGTCAGCCATCCCGACGGCATCGAGGAGGTGCTGGCCACGAAGAACCGCCACTTCGTCAAGAACTTCGCCCAGCGCGCCCTCGCCCCCTGGCTGGGCAACGGCCTGCTCCTCAGCGAGGGCGACGTCTGGCTGCGCCAGCGCCGCCTCATCCAGCCCGCCTTCCGCCGCGAGCGCGTCGCCTCCTACGCCGAGACGATGGTTGCCCTCACCCGCCGCATGCTCGACACCTGGCGCGACGGCGAAACGCGCGACGTCCACGACGAGCTGACGCGCCTCACCCTGGCCATCGCCGCCCGCACCCTCTTCGACGCCGACGTCAGCGACCGGGCCAGTGAGGTCACCCAGGCGCTGCTCGTCATGATGGACGACTTCAATACCCGCTTCCGCGGCCTCTTCGCCGCCCCCCTCTGGCTGCCCACCCCGACCAACCTGCGCACTCGCCGCGGCCTCCTTCGCCTGCGCGCCGTCATCGACCGCATCATCGCCGAGCGGCGCGGGTCCGGGGCCGACCGCGGCGACCTGCTGTCGATCCTCCTCCAGGCCCGCGACGAGGAAGGCGACGGCGGCCGCATGAGCGACGGACAACTCCGCGACGAGGTGGTGACGCTGCTCCTGGCTGGCCACGACACCACCGCCAACGCCCTGACCTGGACCTGGTATCTCCTGGCGACTCACCCGCCCGCCGCGGAGCGACTGGCTGCCGAGGTGCGCGACGTCCTCGGTGACCGCCCGCCGACCGCCGCCGACCTTCCGCGCCTGCCCTACGCCGAGCACGTCGTCGCGGAGGCGATGCGCCTGTACCCGCCGGTCTACGGCTTCGGGCGCGAGTCGGTCCAGGAGACCGAGGTGATGGGCTACCGCATCCCGAAGGGCTGGAACGTCGTCATGTCGCAGTGGGTGGTGCAGCGCGACCCGCGCTGGTTCCCCGACCCCGAGCGCTTCGACCCCGACCGCTGGGCCGGCGACCGGACGCAGCGCCTGCCGCGCTACGCCTACTTTCCCTTCGGCGGCGGACCGCGCCTGTGCATCGGCAACGCCTTCGCCCAGATGGAAGCGGTCCTCGTCCTGGCGACCGTCGCCCGCGAATACCACTTCACCATCGACCCGGCCCACCCCGTCGAGCCGCAGCGGCCGAAGCGCTGCCGGAACTGCTGCCGCTGCGCCTCCAGCAGCGCCCGGGCCTCCGCCGATAACGGAACCTCGCGGAAGAGACCGCCCGGCTCGTCTTCGACCCAATCGAAGCCCTTGCCCCAGCAGCAGTGTTTGTATTGCCGGCCGCTGCCGCAGGGGCAGGGGGCGTTGCGGGAGAGCTTGCGTGACGCCATCGGTTTCTCCGCAGGGAAGCGAACGGTGATCTCCTCTCACCGCGCCGATTCTACCCAACCCGCATGGCCCCGCTCCATGTCGGTTGACCGCGTGCGCGGCGGCGCGCGGCCGCCCGGTGTCTTCCGCCTCCGTAAGCCGTCGCGTGGCCTCCAGCGCCGCTTGCACCTCGACCGGCGTCAGGTCCGCCAGGATGTCGAGCGGACTGGCTCCGCTGGTGACTCCCTGGCGCGCCACGTGTGTGTAGATCATGGTGGTTTCCAGGCTCGCGTGCCCGAGCAGTTGCTGGACCGAGCGGATATCGACACCGCGCTCCACCAGGTGCGTCGCGAAGCTGTGGCGGAACGTGTGGCAATGAATGGCAGGGCTCAGGCCGGCGGCGCGCCCGGCCTGGGCCACCGCGCGCTGGACGGAAGCCGGGTAGACATGATGCCGCCCCGGGCGACCCGTCCGCGGACAGTACGACAGCTGCCTTGAGGCAAAGACGAACTGCCAGCCGAACTCCTGCGCCGCTCGCGGGTACTTCCGCTCCAGCGCGTGGGGCAACTCCACCCGGGCCACGCCGCGGGCCAGGTCGCGCTCGTGCAGCCGGCGCCGCCACTCCAGTTGCCGCTCCAGGTCGCCGCGCACCGACCGGGGTGGCATGACCACGAGGTCCTTGTTCCCCTTGCCGCCGCGGACGACGATCTGCCCGCGCGCCAGGTTCACGTCCTTGACGCGCAGCTGGCAGCACTCCAGCAAGCCGAGGCCGCAGCCGTACAGGAGTCGGGCCATCAGGCGGAAGACGCCGTCGGCCCCTTCGACATGCTCGAGGACCGCCGCTACCTCCGCCGCCGCCAGGACCACGGGCAACCGTTTCGGCCGTCGCGCCCGCACCGCGTCGATGCGGCCCAGGTCGATCTCGAGCACCTGCTGGTACAAAAACAAGAGCGCAGGGAACGCCTGATTTTGCGTGCTGGCCGAGACGCGATCATTGACGGCCAGGTGAGTGAGAAACTGCTCGATCTCGGCGGCGCCCCTGTCACGCGGGTGCCGCTTGCCGTGGAAGAGGATGAAGCGTGTGATCCACTGGACGTAGCAGGTCTCGGTGCGCAGGGCGTAGTGGCGGACGCGCAGGACCTGGCGCACCTGGTCGAGCAGGCGGGGCGGCCGTGGGCACGGCAGCTCGCCGAGGTTCAGGTGCAGTACCTCCCGGTAGAGGAAGTCGAGGGCGTCGCAGTTGGCGGCGATGGCCCGCACCGGGTCTTTCTCGGTGCGGGCCACCGACTCCAGGAATTGGCCCACTTCGGCCAGGCCCAGGTCGCGGATGGCGTTTGCCGTGAAAGAGAATGGAGCAGCGGCAGCAATCCGTGAAGGCGGCCGCGGTCGTTGCGGGGTGGCCGCGTTGCCGTGCTACCTCTCGGAGCTGATCGAGCAACCGCGGCGGCGGCGGCGGTGGAAGGGATGTGGCCGGCACGGGTTGGGGGATGGGGTCGTCGCTCATGGATCTCCTCTCGGGCGAGAACCTGAATGGTCGATCAGTTAACTGATGTACAGTAAAGAAGGCGGCCCGTCAAGAGAAGGTCAAGCGGATTGTGCTGGCCTGGAGTTGGCGCGGGAGGTTCCGGCGCGGTATGCTGCGGGATGATCGGATGTAGGGTGGTGGCGCTGTTCATCTCGGCTCGCAGCAGCGGCTGCGAACCTCTCGGCCAGATGCCGCGTCCGATGATAAAGGAGGGCCGGTATGAGCTGGAAACAACCGCAACGCGTTCATATCCCGTGGCTAGCTACCCTGTCGCGACTGCTCGGTGGCGTCGCGATGCCTGTCGTCCGCGGGCGATGCCTATGGGTCGCGACTGATTACAGCTTCGATAATGCGGCCTCGGATTTCGAGGTCATCGGGTTGCTGCTTGCCGATGCGGAAAATGCGGGCATTTGGAATGAGGCGCGGAGAGAGGTTCGGGAGCGACTGCTCCGGGACGGACGTAGCATGAGCTGGAAGAAGCTCAACAGCGACTCGCAACGGCAGGCTGCGTTCTTTCCCTTCTTGCAGGCGGCCGATCATATTCACGGACTTTCCGTCACCTTGGCCTTTCATCGCCACCCTGAATTCCAAATCCCACGCGATAGTGTGGAGCGATTCCAGGATGGATTTCATCTGTCTGCCGATTGGAAGCCACGTAACCTTCAGCAGATGTTTCGGATTGCTTCCTGCACCGCCTTCTTTATAGCCGGGCTGTCAAATCCTGACCAAGACATTCATTGGGTGTCCGACCAAGACTCCGCATTCGCGAACGAGGCGAAAGAAAAGGGGCGTAACCGCCCGTCCGCTACGGTGCCAAGGCGAAGAAGGCCTCACCGGCGACGAGGTCACGGT
>DATFNV010000582.1:0-10789 GCA_035266225.1 Gemmataceae bacterium | reverse complement strand
ATGTGGCTGGCCGGCGGCGGCATCAAGGGCGGCATCACTTATGGCGCTACCGACGAGTTCGGCTACAACGCGGTGGAGAACACCGTCCACGTCAACGACCTGCACGCGACGATGCTGCACCTGCTGGGCATCGACCATGAGCGACTGACGGTATTCACCCAGGGACGTTATTTCCGCCTGACCGACGTGGCCGGCAAGGTGGTCAAGGGCGTGCTCCTGTAAGCCGCTTGCGGCTTCGCAGGACGTGCGAAGCCGCAAGCGGCTGGGCTAATCCGCCAGGCACTGCTTCAGGTAGCGGATACCGTGGGCGATGTCGGCGATGCGCTGCTCCTGGTTGCCGACCTCGCGCTCGATGCACAACGGGCCGCGGTAGCCGACCTTCTTCAAGGTCCTTACGAACAGCCGGATGTTCGCCTGTCCCTCGCCGAGCCGCACCTCCTCGCCCCACTGGCCGACGATCTTCGGGCGGTTGGCGTCCTTGACGTGAACGCTGCGGATGTCCGGCCCGAGGATTTCCACGGCCCGGATTGGGTCGCCCTTGTCGTAGAGCAGCATGTTCGCCGGGTCGAAGTTCACCTTCAGGTTGGGGCACTGCAGCTCGTCCAGGGTCAGGCGCAGCAGGTCGGCCGTCTCCTGGCCCGTCTCGAAGGCGACGGTGATCTCCTTTTCGGCGGCCAGCTGGCTCACCTTGGCGAGTGTGTCGAGGAACGGCTTGCGCTCAGGGCTCCCCGGCTCGGGCAGGAACCCGGCGTGGAGCATCATGTCGCTCAGGCCGAGTGCCTTCGTCCGCTCCAGCGCCCACTGGAAGCGCTCGAGGCGCTCGGGCCTGGTGGCGGGGTTGCCGAAGCCGCCGCTCTTCTGGATGGTCTGCGGCGTGGTGTAGTCCTCGCCGGGGAAGCCGAGCATGGTGCCACACAGGCGGAAGCCGGCGGCGCGAGCGGCCGCGGGGAGGCCATCCCCCTCGTCCCAGGCGGCGTGATGCGGGTCGCCGCAGGCAATCTGCACCACGTCGATCCCCAGGCGGTCGGTGAGCCGCTTCAGCTCGGGGACGCTTTTGACTTGCAACGACCAGCTGCACACCCCGACGGCGAGCGGTTCGATGGCCATTTCGTGAACTCCCACGATGAGGTGAACGGCGAGCGTGAAACGACGAGCGGCGCAGGATCACCCGCCGGGTGCGGGCTCGATCTCGCAACCCAGGGGGCCGAGTTCGCGGCCGTCGTCGAGCCGCTGGTGGAAGGTTTGGATCTGCTCGGCCTTCAGCTCGGCCACCTCCTTCGGCCCCGTCCAGACGATCGTGCGGCCGCCGTTGTGGGCCTGCATCATCAGCTGGTACGAGCGCTCGACGGTGTAGCCGAGGGCCTTGCACAGCACCTCGATGACGAACTCCATCGTGTGGTGGTCGTCGTTGAGCAGGATGACGTTGTACGGCGGTACGCGCCGCGTCTTCGTCGTCTCCTTCGGCTTCGTCGAAACCATCACGTCGGTCAGAGGCGATTCGTCGCTCATGTCAAAACCCCTCGAGGAATCTGCCGTTTCGCCGCCGCCCTCGATTCATCGATTCGCGAAACGATGAATCGAGGGCGGCGGATGGTTGATTCTACCGCGCTCAGCCGTGCAATTCCACGACGTCCTTGTCGTGCAGGACGTGGTCGCGCGGCACGCTCTGGCCGTCGAAGACGCCGGTGCCCCAGGCGCGGGCCGACTTGAGCTTCTCCTCGAAGTCGCGGTGGACGTGTGTGGCCAACTCAATCAGCGTGCTTCCTTCTGGGACGGTGAAGGGCGAGGTCAAGTCCGCCGGCTTGCCGGGCTTCTTCGTGTAGACGCGAATAACGTTCAGGAACTGATAGACGGCGGTGCGCAGCTCCTCCAGCCCGGTGCCGTGCTCGGCGGAGATGACGTGAACGGGGAAGCGGTCGGCGAACATCTCGCGGAGAATGTCCAGCCGGTCAGCGGCACCGTCGGCATCGATCTTGTTGGCGACGAGCAGCGTGCGGACATACTCGATGCTGAAGTCGTCGATGGCGTCGGGGTTACGGCCGACGAGGACCGTCTTGGCCTGGGCCAGCCGGTCGAGGACGGCCTGGGCGGTGAACAGGCCGTCGTCGTCGGCCAGGTCCACGATGAGGAGGGCGGCGTCGGCCGTGCGGACCATGCTCGACAGGTAGCCCTCGAGGAAGTCGGCCGTGATGGGCGGCGTGTCGATGAGCTGCACCTTGACGTCTTCCCAGTCCATCATGCCGACGTGCGGCTCGCGGGTGGTGAACGGGTACGGGGCGACTTCCGGGGTCGCGCGGGTGAGGCGCGTCAGCAGGCGACTCTTGCCGGCGTTGGGGGGGCCGACGAGGATGACCTGGCCGGCGCCCTGCTTGGGGACCTTGTGGCTGAGCCCGGCCTTCTTGCCGCCCTTGTGCTGGCGGTCTTCCATCTCCTCGCGGGTGGCGCTGATCTTCTTCTTCAGCTCGGCCTGGAGCTTCTCGCTGGCCTTGTGCTTGGGCACCTCTTTCCACATCTTCTGCAGGCACGCCAGCCGCTCCTCGGCGGTCTGGGCGCGCTTGAACTCGGCCTCGGCCTCGTGATACTGCGGTGTCAGATTAACGGCCATGATCGTGCGTCCTCGGGGTTCTTCGAGGGTTATCTTGGCAAATCGCGGCGACGATTGCACGGGCATTTCCGCCGCTTGCGGCTTCGCGATGACTCCTCAACCGTTGCAGTGCTATCATGCCCTCATGAGCCTGATCCGCCGATTGACTGAACTTCAGGAGCAGCACGGCCACCTGAGCGACGAGACTCTGCGCGACCTCGCCCGCGCGGAGAACGTGCCACTTCACCGGTTGCAAGAGCTGGTGTCGTTTTATCCGCACTTCCGCACCATCCCAGCGCCCCGCGTGGAGGTGGCCGTCTGCCGCGACATGACGTGCTGGCTGAACGGGGCGACTGAGGTCGTTGGTCGGCGCCAACAATTCGCGTCGGCTCCGGACGTCGAGGTTCGCGAGGTCTCCTGCCTCGGGCGCTGTGAGCTGGCCCCCGCCTGCGCCATCAACGGGACTCCCGGCACGCTCGGTGACGTGAATAACAGAGCGATCTGGCGGCACGAGGAGGCGCTCTGCTGGCGCAGTGACCCCTACGCCTCCCCGGCCGAGTGCTACGGGTTGCTCCGCGAGCTGCTCGCCGGGGACCGCAAGGAAGCCGCCGCTCGCGTGCTGTCGGCGCTGAAGGAGGGCGGGCTGCGCGGCATGGGCGGCGCCGGCTTTCCCACCGCGGCGAAATGGGACATAGTACGCAACCAGACGCGCACGCCGAAGTACGTGATTTGCAACGCCGACGAGAGCGAGCCGGGCACGTTCAAGGATCGCGTCATCCTGTCCGACCTGCCGCACCTGGTCATCGAAGGCATGCTCCTCGCCGGCCTCGTTACTGGGGCGGCGCAGGGTATCCTCTTCCTCCGGCACGAACATGAGTGGGACCGCCGTCACTTCGACCACGCGCTGCGGGAGGCGCGACAAGCAGGTCTGGTCGGCGACCCCTTCGACATCGAGGTCTTCGTCTCGCCGGGCGGTTACATCCTGGGCGAGGAAACGGCACTGCTCGAATGCCTCGAAGACCGCCGTGGCGAGCCGCGCAACAAGCCGCCCTTCCCCGGCACGCACGGCCTGTTCGGACAGCCGACTCTCATCAACAACGTCGAGACGCTGGCGATGATTCCCGGCATCGTCAAGCGCGGCCCGGCCTGGTGGAAGGCACAGGGCAAGCCGGGCTTCGCGGGGTTGAAGTTCATCGCCCTGTCAGGCCACGTCGAGCGGCCTGGCGTCTACGAGGTGCCGATGGGGACCACGGTGCGCGAGCTGATCGATAGAGGCGGCGGGGTGAGCGGCGGCCGGGCGCTGAAGGCATTCGCCCCCGGCGGCGCGTCGTCGAACTTTCTGCCGGCGTCGATGGCCGACGTGCCGCTCGACTTCGAGGCGCTGGCCAAGGCCGGCTCCATGCTCGGCTCGGGCGCCGTCGTGGTCGTCGCCGAGGGGACCGACATGCTGGCCCTGGCGACGAACGTGGTGCGCTTCTTCCGCAACGAGTCGTGCGGCAAGTGCGTCCCCTGCCGCGTCGGCTCGCAGAAGGCGGTCGAGCTGCTGGAGCGCGTGCAGTCGGGAGAGGCCGGGCGGAAGGAACTGGCGGTGCTGCCGGAACTGGGCGAGGCGCTGCTGCTAACGTCGATCTGTGGGTTGGGGCAGGTGGCGCTGAACCCGATCCTGTCCGTGATGAAGCACTGGCCCAAGGAGGTATGAACGTGGAATCCGACTGGCCTGAAGATGTCGCCGAAATTTATCGGGAGCTTGCCGAGGAGGATCGCCGCCTGGCCGCGATCATGTTCACGACCGTCATCGAAACATGGCCGACCGACGAGGAGGACGATCGATGTCCGCCCCCGTCCTGACCCTCACCATCGACGGCGCACCCGTCACCGTTCCCGCCGGCACGACCATCTGGGACGCGGCGCGGCAGCACGGCATCGACATCCCTGTCCTGTGCCATAATCCTCGCCTGCGGCCGGTCGGCGTCTGCCGACTGTGCGTCGTCGATGTCGGCGGCCGCGTCCTGGCCGCGTCGTGCGTCCGCCCTTGCGAAAACGGCATGACGGTGCAGACCGGCGGCGAGCGCGTCGAGAAACAGCGGCGCACGCTGACGGCGTTGCTCCTCGCCGACCACCCGACGCCATGTGAGCGCGAGCGCACCACGGGCGATTGCGAGCTGGAGGCGCTGGGACGGCGGTACGGTTTGATTGCAGATTGCAGATTGCAGATTGCAGATTGGCTTGTGCAATCTGCAATCTGCAATCTGCAATCTGCAATCGATTCCTCTTCGCCCGTCATCGCCGTCGATCACGCCGCCTGCATCCTCTGCGATCGCTGTATCCGCGGCTGCGACGAGGTGCAGTCCAACGAGGTCATGGGCCGCAGCGGCAAGGGTCACGCCACGCGCATCGCCTTCGACCTCGACCAGCCGATGGGCCGCAGCTCCTGCGTCTCCTGCGGCGAGTGCGCCGCCGTCTGCCCGACCGGGGCGCTGACTCACAAGCCCATCACCCTGCCCCTGGTGCCACGCACACAGACGACCCCGATCGAGAGTGTCTGCCCCTACTGCGGCGTCGGCTGCGCCATCACCTACCACGTCAAGGACAAGCGCATCGTCTGGGCGGAGGGGCGCGACAGTCCCGTCAATCACGGGCGCCTGTGCGTCAAGGGCCGCTACGGCTGGGACTACTCGACCCACGACCAGCGCCTGACCCAGCCGCTCATCCGCCGGCCGGAATTCTACCCCAAGGGGCCGCTGTCGCCGGAGGTGCAGAGCGAGCGTGCCGCTTCGCGCAGTCATATCGCCGATTACGCGGTCGTGATGCGCGCCTTCCGCGAAGCGTCGTGGGACGAGGCGCTGGACCTCGTCGCCCGGCGGCTCGGCGAGATCAAGGAGAAGCACGGGTCCGGCGCCCTGGCCGGCTTCGGCTCGGCGAAATGCTCCAACGAGGAGGCGTACCTCTTCCAGAAGCTGATGCGCGCCGCCCTGGGAACCAACAACGTCGATCACTGCACGCGCCTCTGCCATGCCTCGTCGGTGGCGGCGCTGCTGGAGGGGATCGGCTCCGGCGCCGTCACCGACGTGTTCGGCCACGCGCGCTTCGCCGACGTCCTCCTCCTCACCGGCACCAACACCACCAGCAACCACCCCGTCGCCGCCACCTTCTTCAAAGAGGCGGCCAAGCGTGGCGCGAAGCTGATCGTGATCGACCCGCGCCGGCCGGCCATCGCCGACTTCGCGACCTGGTACTGCCGCCTGCGGCCCGGCACCGACGTGGCCTTCTACAACGCCGTCTTGCACGTCCTGATCCGCGACGGCCTCGTCAACGAGTCGTTCGTCCGCGCCCGCACCGAGAATTTCGAGGCCCTGCGCGACCTCGTGGAGCAGTACCCGCCGCGGCACGTGGCCGCCGTCTGCGGCATCAGCGCCGACACCATCGACGCGGTCGCCCGTGCCGTCGGGACCGCCCGAAACCTGATGATCTTCTGGGGCATGGGCATCAGCCAGCACGTCCACGGCACCGACAACGCCCGCTGCCTGATCGCCCTGTGCCTCCTGACGGGCAACGTCGGCCGGCCGGGGACCGGGCTGCACCCGCTGCGGGGGCAGAACAACGTGCAGGGGGCCTCCGACGCCGGCCTCATCCCGATGTCCTATCCCGATTATCAACCGGTCGCCGCCGAGGCGGTCCGCAAGAAGTTCGAGGCCGCCTGGGGCGTGCCGCTCGACCCCAGGCCGGGGCTCACCGTCGTCGAGATCACCAAGGCGGCCCTGGAAGGGCGCGTCAAGGGCATGTACATGCTCGGCGAGAACCCGTTCCTCTCCGATCCAAACATCAACAAGGTGCGCCGGGCGCTCGCTCACCTCGAATTCCTGGCGGTGCAGGACATCTTCCTGACGGAGACGGCCGAGTTCGCCGACGTGGTGCTGCCGGCGTCGTCGTTCTTCGAGAAGACCGGCACCTACACCGACACCGACCGGCGCGTGCAGGTCGGCCGGCCGGCCCTCGACCCGCCCGGGGAGGCGCGGCTCGACTGGCAGGTCATTTGCGATATTTCTACGCGCCTTGGCTACCCGATGCGCTACCGGTCGCCGGAGGAAGTCTTCGCCGAGTTCGCCGGTCTGACGAAGAACTACCAGGGGCTGACCTACGAACGGCTCGGCCGGACGGGAAAGTTGTGGCCGTGTCCCGACCCCGACGGCGACGGCCAGGCGGTCCTGTTCGGCGACGGCTTCCCGACGGCCACGCGGCGCGGCCGGTTCGTGCCGTGCGCCTTCGCGCCGGCGAGGGAGCTGCCCGACGACGACTACCCGCTCGTCCTCAACACGGGCCGGCTGCTGGAGCACTGGCACACCGGGACGATGACGCGCCGGGCGTCGGCGCTGGACGCGCTGCAACCGACCCCGTTCGTCGAGGTCCACCCCGCCGACCTGGCGCGCCTCGGCCTGGCGGACGGGGCGACGGTGACGGTGCGCTCGCGGCGCGGGGCGATTCGGTTGGAGGCGCGGGCGAGCGAGCGCATGGAGCCGGGCGGCGTGTTCATCCCGTTTCACTTCCGCGAGGCGGCGGCGAACGTGCTGACGATCGACGAACTCGACCCGGATGGGAAGATCCCCGAGTTCAAGTTCTGTGCGGTGCGCATCGAGCCGTAGCCGCTTGCGGCTTAGCGAGGATCAGGTATGCCTGCGACGGCGTACATCGCCCTCGGCAGCAATCTCGGCGACCGGCGTCGATTCCTCGACCAGGCGCTGCAATTGCTCCGCGAGCAACCGCACGTCCGCGTCCGCCAGGTTTCCTCCTACCACGAGACCAAGCCCGTCGGCGGCCCGCCGGGACAGGGCGCCTACCTCAACGCCGCGGCGGAGTTGCAAACCGACCTGCCGCCGCACGAGGTGCTGCGCCTGTTGCTCGAGGTCGAAAGCCGCCTCGGCCGCGTGCGGCAGGAGCGCTTCGGACCGCGCACCATCGACCTCGACCTGCTCCTGTATGAGGAGGCGACGAGAGCCGACGAGGAGTTGACGCTGCCGCACCCCCGGATGCACGAGCGCCTGTTCGTCCTGCGGCCATTGGCCGAGATCGCGCCGTGCGCCCGGCACCCCCGCCTCGGTCTCACGGTGCGGGAGATGCTGGAACGGCAGGCGCCGCCGGGACGCGAGTTGACGGGCGTACGCGCTGCCGTCACCGGCTCGACCAGCGGCATCGGCCGGGCGGTGGCGCTGGCCCTGGCGGCAGGGGGAGCCGATGTGGTCGTCCACGGCCGGCGCTCGCGCCCGGCGGCCGAGGAGGTCGCGGCACTTGGCCGCGCCTTCGGCACCCGCAGTGCTGTCGTCCTCGCTGACCTGCGCGACGAGCAGGAATGCCGTCGCCTAGCCGAGGAGGCGTGGAGCGTGTGGGGCGGCGTCGAGGTGTGGGTCAACAACGCCGGCGCCGACACGCTGACCGGCGAGGCGGCGCGCTGGCCGTTCGAGGACAAGTTGCGCGAGCTGTTGGCGGTGGACCTGACGGCGACGATGCTGCTCGCGCGCGACGTGGGGGCGCGCATGAAAGGGCGCGGTGAGGGGGTGATCCTCAACGTCGGCTGGGACCAGGCCGACACCGGCATGGAGGGGGACAGCGGCCAGTTGTTCGGGGCGACGAAGGCGGCCGTCATGGCCTTCAGCAAATCGTTGGCGCTGTCGCTGGCGCCGGAGGTACGCGTCAACTGCCTGGCTCCAGGCTGGATCCGGACCGCCTGGGGCGAGGGGGCATCGACGACCTGGCAGGAGCGCGTGCTGCGCGAGACGCCGTTGCGGCGCTGGGGAACGCCGGAAGACGTGGCGGCGACGGCGCGCTGGCTGGCCTCTCCGGCGGCGCGATTCCTCACCGGACAGGTGGTTCGCGTCAACGGCGGCGCCGTGCGCTGACCGCTGCCCGCGCCCTACACGACCCCAGCCCGCCGCAGCTCCTCCACGCGCGCCGCGTCGAGTCCCAACACCTCGCGCAGCACCTCGTCGGTGTGCTCCCCGAGCGCCGGCGGCATCGACGGAGAGGGAAGCGTCGCCCCCCCGATATGAAACGGCGTCCCGATCAGATCGACAGGCCGCCCCTGCGGATCGCGCACCGTCACGCGCAGCCCGCGCGCCGCCGCCTGCGGCTGGGCGAACAGCGTGGCGTAGTCCCAGACCGGCGCGTGCGGCACTCCGGCGCTCGTCAGTTGCTCCTCCCATTCGCGCGTCGTCCGGGCCCTCAGCACCGGCTCCAGGAGCGGCACCAGCACGCCACGGTTTTCCACGCGCAGGGTATTCGTCATGAAGCGGGAGTCGCCGGCCAGGTCGGGCCGTTCCGCCGCCTGGCAGAAGCGCTGCCACTGCCCGTCGTTGCCCACCGCGAGGACCAGCCAGCTCTCGGCCGTTGCGAAGAGCTGGTACGGGACGATTTGCAGGTGGGCGTTGCCCTGGCGCGGTGGGACGGTGCCACTGGTCAGGTACGCCTGGGCGACGTTGACCTGCGCGGCGACGGCACAATCGAGCAGGGCCAGGTCGATCGTGTAGCCGTGGCCCGAGCGGGCACGGGCGTTGAGGCAGGCGAGGATCGCCACCGCGGCGTACAGGCCGGTCAGCACGTCAGTGACGGCGACGCCGACTTTGCACGGCGGCCCTTCGGTTGGCCCGGTAATGCTCATCAAGCCGCTCAGCGCCTGCACCGCGAAGTCGTAGCCCGGCACCTCCCGCAGCGGACCGGTCCGCCCGAAGCCGCTGATCGAGCAGACGACGAGCCGCGGGTTGACGGCCAGGAGTGCGTCGGCGCTCAGCCCGAGGCGGTCGGCGCTGCCGGAGCGGAAGTTCTCCAGCAGCACGTCGCTGCGGCGGGCCAGTTCGTGGAGCAGATGCACCCCGTCTGCTTGGCCAAGGTCGAGCGTGACGGCGCGCTTGTTGCGGTTGCACGACAGGTAGTAAGCGCTGAGCGGGCCGAGGAACGGCGGCCCCCAGGCGCGCGTCTCGTCACCGGCGCCGGGCCGCTCGACCTTGATCACCTCCGCCCCGAGGTCGCCGAGGACTTGTCCGCAAAACGGCCCGGCTAGGACGCGCGAGGCGTCCAGGACGCGCACGCCGGCCAGGGGGCCGTGAGGATCAGTTTGCATACGGTCCCTTTGCGGGTGTGTGTTTAGCGGCGGCTCGCAGAGCCGCGCGGCTCTGCGAGCCGCCGCTAAACGTTCTATACTGAGGTGATTCCAATCCTTCCTGCCAAGCACCGATAGCCCCCTTGCCGCTCGTTCAAAGCCTGGCGGCAACCAATGGGCGTGCTTGCCGATCCAGCGTGGTCGGCCGGTCCTTCAGCGTCACCCTGCGAGAGCGACCACGGCATCTCCCTCGGCGTCAACTGCCCCACACCGGCACCGTTTCTGCTGCCATCTCGGGCACCAGGTGGAAGCGTTCCGTCAGCAGCGCGGTCGGCTCCACCCAATTATCGCTGCTGGCGGGCCGTCTTCATCCTGTGGGCCGTTCTTCCTGCTCGCGGCGTCCTTGCGAGCCGTCGCCCGGGTAGTTACTATCTACCCGTGATGACCGACGTCACCCAGATCCTGAACGCCATTGCCCAGGGCGATCCGAACGCCGCCAGCCAACTCCTGCCGCTGGTCTACGCCGAGCTGCGCCAACTGGCCGCCCAGAAGCTGGTGCAGGAGAAGCCGGCGCAGACGCTCCAGCCAACCGCCCTGGTCCACGAGGCCTACCTGCGCCTGGTCGGCCCCGCCGACGCCCGCCGCTGGAACGATCGCGGCCACTTCTTCGCGGCGGCGGCCGAGGCGATGCGCCACATCCTCGTGGACAACGCCCGGCGGAAGCGGCGCGTCAAGCACGGCGGCGGCCGGCACCGCGTTCCCCTGGATGACGTCATGCCGGCACCGCGTTCCCCTGGATGACGTCATGCCGGCGCCGCCGGCCTCGGAGGACGACCTGCTGGCCCTCGACGAGGCGCTGACGCGGCTGGCGGCCGAGGACCCGGAGGCGGCCCGGGTGGTGCAGCTGCGCTACTTCGCCGGCCTCTCGGTCGAGGAGGCCGCGGAGAGTCTGGGGATGTCGCGCGCCACCGCCTACCGCCACTGGACCTTCGCCCGTGCCTGGCTGCTCCAGGAACTCGCCGGCGACGAGCCGGCCTAGCCACTGCCAGTTCGTCGTCTCCGGGTGAGACAAACAGCCCGCCAAAGGCGCTTAGGTTGATGGACACCTGAGCAAGGAG